>JAKEHV010000559.1 GCA_022614915.1 Gemmataceae bacterium
ATAATAGCTTGCAGGAAGACTCGCTGCTTGCAACAAGACCCTTTATAACGGAGGACCCACCCGTGCCAAACCGAATTTGCCTTTTCGCATTGGGGCTGACGCTCATCACGGCGCTGCCCGCCAACGCCCAGATCCTGGACGGCCTCATGTCCGTGCGCGGCGCCGAGATGAGCTGATGAGGCGGGGTGGCGCGGGACGCCATCGCACGTCTGTATGACGTGGACGCCAATTCGGTTCGCTTAGAGAAACTCGAAAGCAAAGGCCAGTATCAGCACGGCATCATTCGCTTTCGTGCCAAAGCCGACAAGTCGATTGCACTCGACCTTTTGCACGAGTCCATTACTGCCACACGTTTGTCCGGCGGGACCAACATGCGTGTGGATTACCTCGAAATCACCGCGCGCGGGCAAGTGAGTGTGCGCGACAAGAAAGAGCTGCTCTTCAAGGTTGCCGCCACGGGACAGACGTTCGTTCTGGCTGAAGACGCTGAGACTAAGGCGCTATCGCGCTTGCGCGCGCAATTGGAGAAAGGCGCGAACATTACGAGCGTTACGGGACGCGTGCCGGGCTGGGCCGGTCGCTTTCCCGACGTGCTCAAAGCGCTGGCCGGCAACGCGGCCAAACAAACACTGACGTTGCTCGTCACGAACTTTGAAGCCAGCTCCAAGTGACTTTGGAGTCGCGCACGCAGTAAGCGGTTGGCGCGTTTAACCGCGACCCGCAGGGGAGCGCGGACGTGTCGCCCGAGCGCGTTGCACTTCAACGGAGGATCCTGTGCATCACTTCCGCCATTTGCTGCTAGCGCCCGCGATCACATTGGCGGCCCTGTTCGCCGCTGTAGTCCCTGACCGGACACGTGCTCACGACGATACCAAAGCGTTCACCAATTCGATTGGCATGAAGCTTGTGCGGATTCCGGCGGGCAAATACGTGATGGGCTCGCCCGCAACGCAAGCGGAGCGCGATCCCAACGAAACACAGCATGACGTGGTGATAACGCGGCCCTTTTACGTGGGCGTCTTCGAGGTGACGCAGGCGGAGTATGAGAAAGTGGCCGGCGCCAACCCCGCCTTCTTTAGCGCAAAGAACGGCGGCGGGCCGGATCACCCGATCGAGCAAGTGCACTGGACCAAGGCGATCGAGTTCTGCACGCGCCTTTCCGCACTGGAGGCGGAGAAAAAGGCCGGCCGCGTTTATCGCCTGCCCACCGAAGCCGAATGGGAGTACGCCTGCCGCGCCGGCACGACCACGGTCTTCCATTTCGGCGACGCGCTTTCGTCCAAGCACGCGAATTTCCATGGCCAGCATCCTTACGGCAAAGCGGAAACCGGGCCCTACCTCAAGAAGACGGCGAAAGTCGGCTCGTATCCGGCCAACGCTTGGGGTTTGCACGACATGCACGGCAACGTTTGGGAGTGGTGTTCCGACTGGTACGACCCGGATTACTACAAGACGAGCCCCAAGGAAGATCCCAAGGGGCCGCCCAAAGGGGTCCTGAGAACGGACTTCAAGGAAGACTCTTTTCAAGTGGTCCGCGGCGGCAGCTGGCTGGACGAAGCGCGCGCTTGCCGGTCGGCTTATCGCTTCCGGTTCATGCCCAGCGATCCATACCGGATTGTTGGCTTTCGCGTGGTATGTGAGATTGCGCGGTGAAAGCAAGTGCCGTATGATTTGGTGGGAGACACGATGTGGATCAGGTAGAAATGAAACATGATGCTTGGTATGTTCGATTTGGAGTCGTGGAAAACGTTTTTTGAAATGGTCTTTTACATTGTGGGCGCCGTGGCGGCGGTCATTGCGGTCCTTACTTACTATTGGAATGCGAAGCTTGAACAATCACGTTGGCTTTCCTCGCTGTATCAACGATTCTACGAACAAGAGACTCTAAAGCCCTTGCGCGATTTGCTGGACGATCCCATCGAGTCGGATGCAATTAGGAATGAAGTTAACCAGGAAACCTCACGGTTTACCGACTATTTGAATTTCTTCGAGTACCTTGGGTACTTGGTAGAATCAGGCCGAATCGGGAAAACAGACGCCGACGCGATTTTCGGTTACTACCTTGCTTGCCTTCAGCGCCATCCAACGGTTCAGGACTACATCAAAAAGCCGGACAAAGGTTTTGAAAGGTTGCAGCGATTGCTATGGCCGAGCTCATGAAGAACTATCTATTTCTCTATGGCACCTTACTGCCGGAGCATGTGTCGCCTGACCTGAAATCAGTAGTCCAGCGCTTACGACGCCTGGGTTCGGCGACTATCGCTGGGCGCTTGTTCGACTTGGGCGAATATCCGGCACTGGTTTTGGACACCTCGGCGGAGACGCGGGTGACAGGCGAAGTTTTTGAACTGCCCGACGATCCTGGCGTCTTGCAATCGCTCGATGCTTATGAGGAGTTTGACCCGAATGATCCTGACGGCAGTCTTTTTCTCCGAAAACGCATGCCGATTGAATTGAGGGACGGGCGCAGGATATTGGCTTGGGTGTACATTTATAACCGCGACCCTTCTCATAGTCCCTTAGTGTCAGGCGGCAACTACTCAGAATGGAAGGCCGCAAGCCATACGGCTCGCCGATGGGATGAATAAAGCGGTCGGGTAAGAATTGGACACACTGACCGAGAACTCTCGTGTTTAGCCCCGCCCAAATCTTCATCGCCCGCTTGTAACGCTCCCCCGTTCAACGTACCGGTAGCACATGATTGGGGAGAAGCTGTGATGTCCAGCAACTTCGTTGCAATCAATTCTGCGCTGGCTGTGGCTGGAATCTTCTTGGCCACGTCCAGCGGCGTTGGCCGAACGGATGAGGCTGGCGCCATTGAACAGTTAGGCCTGAAGACCCTCGCTCGTTTCGACCAAGGCGATCCAGGTTGGAAAGTTCGGATGGAATCGTTGCAGAGCATCATTAAGACCGGCCCAGCCGTGACGCCCCTGCTCGTGGAAGCGCTCAAGAATGGTTCGCCTTCGACGCGCGAATTCGCCGCACAGGCGCTGGTGCTCGTCGCCGACCCGAGTGCTCGTTCCGCGCTGGAGCAGACCGTCGCCGATTCGAATGC
>JAKEHV010000560.1 GCA_022614915.1 Gemmataceae bacterium
GAGGGCAATTTGGAGTGCGGCGCTTTTCCGCCGCTTTTTTTGGCCCATTTTCGCCTTTGAGCGCTCGGCAAAATCAGAGACTCCGGCTGGGGTCGCGGTCCAAAAAAAACAAAGCGGCGGAATAGCGCCGCACTCCAAATCCCCGCACTCGACGAGGGGCAAGACGATGAGAGCAAAGATATCTTTTGGATTAGTCGGTTTGACGCTTTGGGCGATTGCCAGTGCGGCACAGGACGCGAGCAAGCTCGACAGTCGTTACGGCTTCCAGTCGAACCAGGCCTTCTATTCGCAAAAGACACCCGAAGACGCAGTGCTTTCGGTGGTCAAGGCCGTGGAAAACAAGCGCGTCGATTATCTCTTGGCCCAGCTAGCCGAACCCCAATTCGTGGACGACACCATGGAGGAATACAAGCGGGCGATTCCCAAAGGCGGCGACAAGGCCAAGACCATTCTCGCCTTCGAGCGCTTCGTGAAGGAGACGACGGAATACTTCTTGGAAGACCCGTCGCTGGTGCGCGAGCTGCGCCAATTCGCCAAGGAGGGACAATGGAAGGCGGAGGGCGACAAGGCCGTCGGCACGCTCAAGAATCTTCAGAATCGCAAAGTATTCTTACGTAAGGTCGAGGAGCGCTGGTTTCTGGAGAATCGCCAACAGTAACGATTCTACTGGGCTGAAATCAATCCATACCTTCTGTTTCTGCGCGGCGACGGTTGGCATTTTCACTTCTGTGTGTTGCTCTTGATTGCGTCCTTGCGAGCAGCAATCGCCGTCGCTATAGTCCGCTCATGGCGAAAGCTGCGCCGGCCTCCGATGATTTCGACAGCCCGTGGAAAGAGGCGCTGCAGCGCTATCTGGCTTCGTTCTTGCTGTTCTTCTGGCCCGACATTCACGGCGATATCGATTGGTCGCGTGGCTATGACTCCCTCGACAAGGAATTTCAGCAGATCATTCGCCGCGCCAAGACCGGAAAACGCGTGGCCGACAAGCTCTTCAAGATTTGGCTCCAGGACGGCGCCGAGCGCTGGCTGCTGATTCACATCGAGATTCAGGGCGCCTATGAGAAAGACTTTGCCCGGCGCATGTTCGACTACAACCTCGCCGCCTGGCAGCTCTATGGCAAGCCGGTCGTAAGCTTGGCGGTGCTTTGCGACGATCGTCCCGAATGGCGACCCGACACGTTCCACTATGGGCATTGGGGCTGTAAAATGGAATTGTCGTTCCGGATCGCCAAGTTGCTCGATCACGGCGACGTGTCGGCGTTGGAAGCCAGCGACAATCCGTTCGCCGCCATCGTGCTGGCGCATTTGCAAGCGCTAGGGACGCACGGCGACCCGGAGAGCCGCAAGCAATGGAAGTTGCGGATCGTCCAAGGGCTGTATCGGGGCCACTGGTCCAAAGAGGACGTGCGCGAGTTATTTCGCCTGATTGATTGGATCATGACCTTGCCGGAAGAGCTGGACAAAGCGTGGCGCACCGAGATCCATGAATTCGAGGAGGAGCAAAAAATGCCTTACATCACCAGCATTGAAAGGCTTGCCAGGAAAGAAGGACGCGAAGAAGGACGTAAAGAAGGACGTAAAGAAGGACGTGAAGAAGGACGTGAAGAAGGACGCGATGTCCTTTTGGAAAGCATCGAACTCGTCCTGGAAGCGAAATTCAGTTCGAGCGGCCGCAAACTGCTGCCCAAGGTTCGTGCCCTGGGATCAGTGGACGAGTTGCGGCGATTTGTGCGGTTTCTGAAAAACGCAAAGAGCATTGAGCATGTCCGGTCGCGGCTGACCGAGTAGGATCGTGATCGGCGGGGCCAACGCGAATGCAACCACTGCTGTTTGAGAGGAATCCTTGTGATTGTGGCGATCGCAGCATTGGCGCTTCTCATTGTTTTGTTTTTCTTCCTGTTCCTTGGGCGGGGTAGTAACGGCTTGAGTTTCCGTCAGCGCTACGAGCAGCGGCGACAATCTTTGCCGGCGGACGAAGTGATCGACCTGAACTTTCAATTTGATCAGCCACCTGCTCAAGCAGAGCAGGAGAAGCCGCGTGAGCCGAGCCAACTCCAACTTTCGAGGAGACTGGACCATTGTTGCGATCATCGTATTGACCTTTACGGCGAACCTGAGCGCGGGCGACGGGCCGCTAGTCGAGAAGTATCTCCACTCTGGAGAATTCGCCAAAGGCGAGCAGGCACTCGAAGCTGCGCTGGCCGCCGCCCCCAAGGATGACCAGATCCGCTTCGGTCTCGGCGTGCTCCAGTTCATCCGCGGCGTCGAGCGGCTGGGCCAGTCCTTGCACAAACACGGCGTCAAGTTTGAGGACATGTTGTTCCAGTTCCTGTTCACCAAATCAAATCCGGCTGCCATCAACGAGGCGGCCTGGCGGCGCATCCTGGACGCCTTCGTTCGTGACCTGTCCGCGGCCGAAGCGACCCTCGCCGGCGTTACCGATGACCGAGTGAAGTTGCCGTTGCGGCTTGGAGATATCCGCCTCGATCTGGACGGCGATGGCAAGGCGACTGACATGTTTGTCGCCGTTTTGAAAGAAGTCATGCAGCGCCAGCAGTTTGACTTTTTGGCGTCGAACCCGGACTTTCTCGTAGGCTTCGATCGCGGAGACGCAGCTTGGCTGCGTGCGTATTGTCACGTGTTAATGGGGTCGCTGGACTTCTACCTCGCGTTCGACACCGAGCGATTGCGGAATAACCTGGAGACCGTGTTCACGCAACGGGCCCGCCTCGGCCAGTTCCGAAAGCACCTTATCGAGGTAGCCGTGTTAAATCGGGAGACATGGAAACACATTCGCGCCGAGACGGACGACGATCATGAGTGGCTGCCCAACCCCACGCAAAAAGGCGTCCTCGGGCCGCCGGTGCGGGACGAAATGATCGATACGTGGCTGGCGGGGATGGAAGAGCTCAATGCTGTGCTTGACGGAAAGCGTGCCTTCCTGAAATGGTTCATTTTCAGGGACCTTGCCAAGGACGGAAAAGGGCTGAACCTGAAGACGCTATTCGACGACCCACCCGCGAATTTTCTGGGGGATGCTAAGTTTCCTCAGAACCTTCCTGACAAGTATTGGTCCAATGCAAAAGAGATAGACATGGAGGTGTTTTCGATCATGAATCAAGTCCTTGTGAACCCGATTGCCGTGGCGTCCCCGCCCTTTCCCCCGGAGCCGGTTCCGCAGGCGGCAAGAAGCGTCGAACCGCGCCGAACCGTCAGTCGCCCCGCCGGGCCGCTGATGCGCTGCATTTGGCGGCTCTTTGGGCAGTAGACCGCCGACGTTTCAGCCATCTTTCCCTTTTGCCGCATTCCGCTTGAATACTCTTCATGAGTCTTCCGCGCGTCATTCTCAAGCCCAAGCGCGCCCGGCCCTTCTTTGGCCGGCATCCGTGGGTGTTCGCGGGCGCGGTCGCCGAGGTGCAAGGCGAGCCGGCGGACGGCGCGGTGGTCGATCTTGTGTCGCACGCCGGCAACTTCATCGCCCGCGGGCTCTATAACAGCCGCAGCAAGATTCGCGTTCGCCTCTACTCTTGGGATTCAGAAACAGCGCTGGACGAGTCCTTTTTTCGCGAGCGGCTGGCGCGGGCCATCGCGCTGCGCCGCGACGTGCTCGGCTTGGGCGGTCCCGGCCGAGCGTGCCGGCTGGTTTTTAGCGAAGCCGACAGCCTCTCGGGTCTGACCGTGGACCAATATGACCGGTGGCTGGTTTTGCAGTTTACAAGTTTGGCATTGGCGCAGCGCAGGGAGATGTTTGCGGATTTGTTGATGTCCTTGCTGACTGCCGGCGGACAGGTTGAAAACCTGTCCTACGAAATTGAAGGCATCTATCTAAGGACGGAGCGCGGCATTGGCCAGCTCGAAGGCTTGGAGCTGCACGACGGCCCCTTGCGCGGCCATGTCCCCCAGGAACCAATCGTCATCGAAGAAAACAGCGTGCGCTTCGGCGTGCTTTTGACCGAAGGACAAAAGACCGGGTTTTATCTCGATCAGCGCGACAATCGCCAGGCCGTGGCGAAGTTGGCGAAGGGCCGGCGCGTGCTCGATGCCTTCTGCTATTCCGGCGGCTTTGGGCTGCACGCGGCCAAAGCGGGGGCGGCGAGCGTGCTGGGCGTCGATGCTTCAGAACCGGCGTTGGAACTCGCCCGCGGCAATGCTCGCCTCAACGAATTGGACAATATCGCATTCGAAAAGCACGACGTCTTCGACAAGCTCGACGCGCTTGTGGACGCCGGCGAACGGTTTGGCCTCGTCATCCTCGACCCGCCCAAGTTCGCCCGCGCCGGCCACGCTGTCGAAGAAGCTATGCGCGGTTATCGGCAATTGCAAACCCAAGCCATCAAACTCTTGGAGGCAGGCGGCATCCTGGTCGTCTGTTGCTGTTCCGGGCTGATAACGCGCGACATGTTGCATGATTTGTTGGCACAACTCGCCGCCGAGCATAAACGCGACATCCAAATCCTCGAAAGCCGCGGCCCTTCTGGCGACCATCCCACCGCCGTCACTTGTCCCGAAACGGATTACCTCAAATGCATTATTTGCAGGCTCGCATAACGATTGAACTGCAACGGCCGCAAGTTTTCGCGAACGTTGACCGCTGCCTAAGGCAAACGCGCCAACTCCGCGCGAGCGCCGTGAATTCGCCGCACTGCCCGGGCGATTTGCTCCAGGGCAGCGTCGTCTTCGAGCAACACGGGGTGATGCAGAACAACACAGCCCTGGTGGGCGCGGTCCGCTTCGGACAGCGGGCCGCCCAGGCGATAGCGCTTCGGGGAACGGCCCACGTGCAAGCCGGCAAAGCCTTCGTCGAGGGCAATGCCTTCCGCGCGAGCGGCCTTCACGAGCAAGCCGCGCGTCAATCCGAATGCTTGTTCGTCCAACTGAAATCCGCATTTGTAATAACCCGCCGCCCAGTCCCAAGCGGGCGGATTGCGAAACGGCGACAACCCCGGTACGCCTGCCAAGAGCTGCCGCAACTTCTCGACTGCGCTTTGGCGTTTCGCGTTGCGTTCGTCGAGCCTAGCCAATTGCGGCAGCAGTACCGCGGCTTGCAGCTCGGACAACGGGCAAACGAGATTGCCGCGCAATTGCCAGTTGCGCGCTCGCTGGTGGAGGTCCGCGCGCTCGGTGACAAACGCCCCGCCGCGGCCCGCGCTTAGAAGTTTCGAGCCGCCGAAGCTGAAGATGCCGACGTCGCCCCATCTCCCCGCCATTTGTCCCTGCACACGCGCCCCTGGGCATTGAGCAGCATCCTCGATTACTGCAATCTTGTGCACTCGCGCAAGCTCCGTGAGTTCGCGCATCGGCACGACGCCGCCGTGCAAATGCGAAGCAATAATCACTTTGGTCGATGCGCCCAAACCGGCGCGCACCGCGTCGAGACTGACATTCCAGTTTTCCGGCCGCACGTCGACCAGGACCGGTTGAGCGCCGACCGCGTGAACGCACAGGAAATTGCCGGGGTAGTCGTAGGCAGCAAGCAAGACCTCGTCGCCCGGTCCGACGCCCAATGCGCGCAGGGCCAGCTCGACCGCGTAGGTGCCGCTGCCGCAAAGCAGGACATGGGAGACACCCAGGTATTCGCGAAGCCGCTCTTCAAGCTTGTCGCAGTGGACGCCGTGGTACTTGCCCCATGTGCCGTTGTCCCAAGCATGTTGCAAAGCTGCCGCGATTTCCGGGTCGCGCGACGGCCAATCGGGTGGGCCATCGGGACGCACCGGGTCGCCGCCGAGAAGAGCTGGAGCATTATTCCGACTCTGTTTCATTTGTTGTTCGCCCGATTTATCGTTTTGCGCTCGCAGGTCATGCCGTAGGCTGGGGATTGATTGAGCGCGAAGCGATCAATCAAACTGTCCAGCCCCCTCTATCGTCTTATAAGAGATTAGTGTATAAGACGTTAAGACGTAACTTCTCCATAGTCACAGGGGACAGATCATGCGACGATTCGCACCGGCGATGGCGGCGCTCTTGGCTTGGGCCTGCGCCTCCCAAGCACAAGCGGCTTGCTGTTACTTCTCCGCCAAAAACGCCGACATCTTGCAGCCCGCGCAAAAAGCGTTCATTACCTGGGACCCCAAGGAAAACGTCGAGACCTTCACCGTACAGCCCAAGTTTGAAGGCAACGCTCTCGACTTCGGCATGGTCATCCCGACGCCGACGCAGCCCAAGTTGCACGAGATGCCGCGCGACTTCTTCAAGCACCTGGCAATCTACTCCATCCTGAAGAAGCGCGAATTCCCGCACTCGAAATTATTGCCGATTGAAGCCGACCGCCTGCGGCTATTTGCTCGCGCGGCGGTGGCGCAAGAAAGCGCTCAAGGCGACAGCCGCCGTGACTCGCAGAAGAAACCCACCGTGGTCGTACTCGAAGCCGGCGTGGTCGGCTCGCTTGACTACAAGATCATCGAAGCCAGCCGGGCCGACGACCTGTTTCAATGGCTCAAGGACCACAAATACAGCTACTCCGGCGACGAAGCCACGCTTAACCACTACATCCAGAAGAAATGGCTGTTCACCGTCATGAAGATCGACACCGCCCAGATGAAACGCAACAAGGACGGCTCCTTCGCCGGCGAAGTCACGCCCACGCGCTTTCAGTTCACGTCCGATAAGCTCGTGTATCCGTTGAAGATCACGCAGATCTCGGTGAAAGACAAAACAGAGGCCTTGTTCTACGTGCAAGCGCCGCACAAAGTCGATTTGCCCGGCGACATGACCTATCAGTACACTTGGGTGCCGATGCTGCAAGCGGCCATGGGCTGCACGCCGGACGGACTGCCCGGCAAGGGCGTGGTTTGGCTCAAGGCCATCGAAGGACGAGTGCCCGTGCTTTTGCAACGCGCTCGCGAGCTGGGCTTCAATTTCGTGAGCGGGCAGCGGCCGCAGCCGAACAAGCAAGGTCATATCCCCACCACAATGGAGTGGGCCCGCAAGCTGACCGCCGAGGACATCAAGGTTTTGAAGGGCGAAGGGCCCTACAGCGAGAAGGTGCCCGACGTGGACGAGGGCTTCACGCAGGCCGACCTCAAGGACATGCAGCGCGCCCAGGCGATTTACAAGGTAATTCGCGCGCGTTTGGAAAAAGCCCGCCAAGAACGCCCCTTCGGCTACCTGGTGCGTGAAGCGCCGACGGACGATGTGCGGGCGCTGCAACAGCTAGCCGGTCACTTGCAAGCCGGGCTGTTCATCACCAAGTTCCGCAAGATTTTTGCACGGGACGAGATGAGCGATGACCTCTTGCTCGTACCGGCGCGCTATAACGACCAGGACGACAACTCGGAGTATGAAGAGATTCTGCCGACCTCGCCTCCGTAATCGGTGAGTGGTGAGTGGTGAGTAGTAAGTAGTGAACAAAGCCGCCGTTCGCATGATGCGAACGGCGGCTTTTTTTGAATGACCACTCACCACTAACCACTCACCACTCACTACTCACCACTTTTCTCGCATCAGCTTCCGTGCTATAGTGTCGGTTCCTATGTCAGCGCCTTTCACCATCGTGATCCGTGCCGAAGCTGGCGAAGAATTGAGGCGCACCCTTGAGGGAGCGGGGTACGCAGTGCATTGCCAGTCGCTGGCCGATTCGCAGCGCGGCAACGGCCCCCTCACCCCCAGCCCCTCTCCCCCCCACGGGCGAGGGGTGACCGACTTGTCCCCATCTCCTGCCCAGGTGACCGAATTGCCCCCCACCCCTTCTCCCTCTCAAGGGCGAGGGGAGATGCTTTCCGTCGGCATGATCCTCGTGGACGGCGCGCACCAGCCCGACCGCGCGCTGCAACTGTGCCATCGCTTGCGCAGCGAGCAGCACGAGCAGTTCATCCCCATCCTCTATATCACGGAGCATGCCGACGCCGCCCAGCGCCTGGCCAGCCTACAACGCGGCGCCGACACGTATTTGCCGCGCCCGTTCGGCCCCGATGAATTGGTCGCCCAGGTGCAGGCGCTCTTGCGCATCAAGGAGCGGCACGACCACTTATCCGCCAAGTCCGCGGAGATGAACCGCGTCCATAAGCGCTTGCAGGCGGCGTATCAACAAATCGACATGGAGTTGGACCTGGCCCAGCGCATTCAAGCCAGTTTCCTGCCGCAGAGTTTGCCTGCGTTGCCTGAAGTGCGCTTTGCCGTCAAATACCGGCCCAACCATCGCGTGGGCGGCGACTTCTACGACGTCTTCCGGTTGGACGAGCATCACCTCGGCTTTTACATCGCCGACGCCATGGGCCACGGCGTGCCCGCGAGTCTGTTGACGATTTTCGTCAAGAAAGGCGTCCGTCCCAAAGAGATCAACGGCAACCATTATCGTCTCGCGCCGCCGCCGGAGGTGTTGCAGAAGCTCAACCGCGAACTTTTGGACCAGGCCGTGTCGGAGAACCCGTTCATCACCATGGTCTATGGGCTGTTCAATTTCCAGACCGGCGTCCTACAGTTCTCGCGGGCGGGGCATCCGCACCCCTTGTATTTGCCGCGCGAGGGACCGCCGCGCCTGTGGCAACTGGAAGGCAGCCTCTTGGGCGTGTTCGAAACACAGTATCGCTTGCAGGAGCACACCCTTTGTCCCGGCGATAAGTTGCTCCTCTATACCGACGGCATGGATGCCGCCGGCTTCGAGCAAGAGGCGGTCGGCGTCCCCAGCCTCCTTGCCGCGACACGCCGATTCCAAACACTCCCAATCGAGGAACTGGTCGAACGGCTGGCCTTCGATCTCTTCGGCCAAACGCGGCAAACGGATGACTTGACGATTTTGGGATTGGAAGTGCTCGGGTCAGAGTCCCTCGCTTGCGCGTCGGGCTAGTATTGACGAAAGAGTCCCTCGCTTGCGCGTCGGGCTAGTATTGACGAAAGAGTCCCTCGCTTGCGCGTCGGGCTAGTGTTGACGAAAGAGTCCCTCGCTTGCGCGTCGGGCTAGTGTTGACGAAAGAGTCCCTCGCTTGCGCGTCGGGCTAGTGTTGACGAAAGAGTCCCTCGCTCGCGCGTCGGGCTAGTGTTGACGAAAGAGTCCCTCGCTTGCGCGTCGGGCTAGTATTGTCGAAAACTTCGCCTATGACGCTCGCGATCGCAACCCACAACCTGACGCGCTACTTCGACGGCTTTTGCGCTGTTGACAACGTCAATCTTAGCGTGGAGCGCGGCACCTTTTACGGTTTCCTCGGACCCAATGGGGCCGGCAAATCGACCACGATCAAGATGCTCACCGGCCTGTTGGCGCCGACGCACGGCGAAATGCGCGTGCTCGGCAAGAACGTGCTCGATCCGAAGGAGTCGCTCGAAGCCAAGAGCCGCATCGGCGTCATCCCGGAGGATCTGGCCCTTTTTGACAACCTGACGGGCCGCGAGTATCTGACCTTCATCGGCCGGATGTACTTGTTGCCGCGCGACACGATCCGGAGCCGCACGGACGAATTGCTGTCTTTGATGGGTTTAACGGAGGAGGAGAAAAAGCTGACGCTGGAATACTCGCACGGCATGAAAAAGAAGCTGGCCTTGGCGGCGGCGCTGTTGCCCAATCCGGATTTGCTGTTTCTGGACGAGCCGTTCGAAGGGATCGACGCGGTGACTTCGCGCGTCATCCGCGACTTGTTGGCGGGCTACGTGGCGCGCGGCTCCACGGTGTTTCTCACGTCGCACGTCTTGGAAATTGTCGAAAAGCTGTGCACGCACGTCGGCATTATCGTCAAAGGCCAACTCGTGGAGGAGGCGTCGTTGGACGCGATTCGCCAGGGCGTCTCTCTGGAAGATCGCTTTCTGGAAAAAGCCGGCGCCGATGCCGAGGCCACCAAGAAGCTCACGTGGCTGGAGTAGCCGACGCTGCCAGCGTCGGCTACGGGAAAGCACATGAACTGGGAACACCTGCGTGCCTTCTTCTGGCTGCACTGGCGGCTGCGCGTCAATCAACTCAAGCGCGGCGGCATCGGCAACATCGTCGTCCTCGCTCTCTTGGCCGCCGGCGCTGTTATTCTGGCCGGCCTGCTCTTCGTGATCTTCTTCCTCATTGCTTTCCACGAATTGGGCGATGCGGCGCCGGCGATCATCATGTTCGTCTGGGACGGCTTGATCCTGGGCTTTCTCATGTTTTGGATGATCGGCATCGTCACCGACTTGCAGCGGGCCGAAGCCATCTCGCTCGAGAAATTCTTGCACTTGCCGGTTTCTATTGCTGGCGCGTTTCTTTTGAATTATCTCAGCTCGCTCTTGAGTTTCACGCTGATCCTGTTCGTGCCGGCCATGGCGGGGCTTTCACTGGGCCTGTTGCTCGCGCGCGGCCCGACAATGCTGCTCTTGGCGCCGCTCGTCGTCGCCTTTCTCTTCATGGTAACCGCCGTCACTTACCAGTTTCGCGGCTGGCTGGCGTCGCTCATGGTCAACAAGCGGCGCCGGCGCACCATCATCGTCGTGGTCACCATGGTCTTCATCCTGGTCTTTCAATTGCCCAACCTGCTTAATGTGTTTCGGCCATGGGACGGTCAGCGCGAGCAAGTCACGCAGTTATCCAAGGACTACGCAGAATTGGACCGGGCCCTCAAGGACAAAGAGATTACGCGGGAGGAGCACCAAAAAAAGCGCAAGGAACTCTCGGAAGGCTATAAGACGAAAAACGAGCAGCGCAGCCGGGTGTTATTCGAGAATGCGGAATGGACGGCGCGCATCGTGAATTTGGCGCTGCCGCCCGGCTGGCTGGCTTCTGGCGCGCTCGGGGCCGCCGAGGGCAAGGGGTATTTCGCGTTGTTGGCAGTATTCGGCATGGGGCTTGTCGGCGCAGCCAGCCTGCGCCGCGCCTACCGGACGACGCTGCGGCTGTACACAGGACAATTCACCGCGGGCCAAAGCAGGCCGCACGCTCCGCGCGCGGCAACACCCCCCGACACTGTAGGACAGTCTGCCGGAATCACTGAAGCCTCTGCGGGTCCGCGGTCTGCCGTTTACGGAGGACTCGTCGAAAAACAGCTTCCGTGGGTGTCGGAGCATGTCTCGGCCATAGCCGTCGCCGGCATGCGCTCCTTGACGCGCGCACCCGAAGTGAAGATGCTGCTTTTGACGCCGGTTTTCTTGCTGGTGATCTTCGGCGCTACCTTTTTGCGCGGCAGCTCCGACATGCACTTGATGGTTCGCCCCTTGGTGGCGGCTGGCGTCGTCGCCATGATTCTCTTCACCTTCATTCAGCTCGTCGGCAACCAGTTTGGTTTTGACCGCAGCGGCTTTCGCGTCTTCGTGCTTGGCCCGGCGCCGCGCCGCGCCATCCTCATCGGCAAGAATCTGGCGATTGCCCCCCTGGCGCTCATCATGAGCGCGCTCATGGTCGTCTTTTGCCAGATCGTTTATCCCATGCGGCTCGATCATTTGGCGTCGGTGTTGCCGATGATGGTTTCCATGTACTTGTTGTTTTGCCTGATGGGGAATTGCCTGTCGATCCTGGCGCCGATGCCGATCGCCGCCGGCACACTCAAGCCGAGCAATTCCAAGATGCTGCCGATCCTTTTGAACTTTGCTTTCTTGCTCGCCATGCCCATCGCCCTATCGCCGGCGCTCTTGCCACTGGGCCTGGAAGCGTGGTTCGAAGCCCAGACACTGCCCGTTTGCCTGGTCCTGTCCGTGGCGGAATGCGCCGGACTGGTATTCCTCTATCGCTGGATCGTGGGTTGGCAGGGCGTGTGGCTGCAAGCGCGCGAGCAACACATCTTGGAGATTGTGGCGGCCAAAGCGGAATGACAACGCTCCTCGGACCTGCGAAGTTCGCGTTGGTGGCCGTGGCGCCGACGCTGGCAGCGTCGGCTACGTAGCCGACGCAGCTTGCGTCGGCGTCTTGTGGCCGCGCACGAACACCGCCGCCACGCTGCCCGGAAAGGTCATCCCCTCGAACGGACTCCAACCGCACTTTGTTTTCAAGTCTTCGCGCCGAATACGTTTGGGTCGCTTTAGGTCCAAGACTGTGAGTGAGCCGACGTAGCCTGCGAGTAGCCGGCCGAACTTCGCCGGCTGATACGGATTCACGAACGCTCCCGGGTTCGCGCAAGAGATCGCGGCGATGCGCTGGGGCGTAAAGCCTTGTTCCACCATTAACCAGGTCACGAACGGGCCGTAGGTGTCCAAGTGCGGTTGGCCGGAGACTCCTTGCTCTTTTTCCGAAATAGTGTGCGGGGCGTGGTCGGTGGCCAAGAAATCCGCGCTGCCGTCGCGCAGCGCTTCGAGCATCGCTTGGCGGTCCGACGGGCTCCGCAGGGGCGGATTCATTTGCATCCATGGGCGCTTGGCGTCCGTCAGCATAGCGGTGTCGAAAAAGACATGGTGCGGCGTGATCTCGGCCGTCACTGCCAGCCCTTTCGCTTTGGCCGCGCGGATGAGCGGAAGACCTTCGCCCACGGAGTAATGACAGAGTTTGCCGGCAAGGCGATATTTCTCAATCAAGCCCAGGGCGAAACGGGTGGCGCTCAGCTCGCACTCGGGCGGCCGCCGCGTTTCGTGTGTCGGCGCATGCTTGTGTTTCTCCAGTAGTATTGGATCTTCGCAATGGAAGCTCACATTTTGCCCGGCGTAGGCGGCAAGGGTGCGATCCAACTCTTCCAATGTCGAGAAATACAGCGAGCCGACGCTTGGTCCCATATACGCCTTGTAGGGGACTAGGCACGCCAACGGCTTCGTCCCCGGCCCAATGCCGGCATAGAGCGTAAAAGTAATGGGCAGTTTCTGGCTGAGGAGCGTAGATTCCTTGGCGGCGTAGCTGGCGTCGTCAATCGGCGCCGCGGGGTTATTAGGCATGTCGGCCACGTGCACGACGCCGCCGTTTAGCGCTGCCGCCGATGCCGTTGCAAACGTCTCTTTATGTGTGTCGCGTCCGGTAACATCCTCGCGGGCATGGATGTGCACGTCCCCCATGCCGGCGAAGATGAGACAATCCTCGCTGAAGACGTGGTCGGCCCGGCCCAGCTTATCGCCCACCGCGGCGATGACGCCGTTTTCGATGACTACTTGCCCGTGGCGCACGCCGTCAATGTCCGCCAGCCGGCCTTCGACAATGGTCTTCATCTTCTCCCCTCACTTTTGGGGAAAGGGGATCGTTTGGGCAAGTTTCTCCAGTGGTTCGCCTGACAACCGATAGACAGTCCACTCATCCATCGCTTCGGCGCCAAGCGTTTGGTAAAAGCGAATGGCCGGCTCGTTCCAATTAAGCACGGACCATTCGAGCCGGCCGCAGCCGCGTTCGACCGCCAGCCGTGCCAATTCCGCCAAGAGCGCCTTGCCGTGCCGTTTGCCGCGCTGCTCCGGCTTGACGAACAAGTCTTCCAGGTAGATTCCGGGCTGACCGAGAAAGGTCGAGTAATTGGCAAAGAACAGAGCGAAACCAACCACCTCGCCGGCTTCTTCTGCGAGCAGCACCTCGGCGTAGCGCGTGGCGCCAAACAAATGCTCGCGCAAACGACTTTCGTCGAGTTCGACAAGATGCAGGAGTTTTTCATAATCCGCTAGGGCTCGGATGAGATTGCAGATGACGGGGACGTCAGCGGCAGTGGCGGGTCGAATCATAGTTTTCTTGTGTGTCGTCAAATGTTGTGAGGCAAAAACTGCGTGCTGACGCCGCTCTGTCACCGCAACAGCAAATCGGCCGCTCCCTGACTCAACAGTTTTTCGGCCAGGTTTTTCCCGATGGTTTCCGCATCTTTCTCCGAGCCGATGTTTTCGCTTGCCACGCGCCGGCTGCCGTCGGGAGACAGCACAGCGCCGCGCAGTGTCAAACGATTGTCCGTGATCGTAGCCGCCGCGCCGATGGGGACCTGGCAGCCGCCGCCCAGATGACGCAGAAAGGCACGTTCCGCCAACACCGCGGCATGAGTTATTGGATCGTCAATTCGGAGCAGCAAATCGTTCGTTGCCGCGTCCTCAACGCGGCATTCCAGAGCCAACGCCCCTTGGCCAACAGCAGGGAGCATCCAACTTACATCGAGGATCTCGCGGATGTGTTCTTGCAACCCCAGTCGTTCCAATCCCGCTTGGGCGAGTATCGTCGCGTCCAGTTTTTGTTCCGCCAGCTTGCGCAAGCGGGTCTCGACGTTGCCGCGGATATCGACGATCTTCAGATCCGGCCGGCGATTGTGGACTTGCGCCTTGCGGCGCAAACTGCTGGTGGCAACAACTGCGCCCTTCGGCAAATCGTCGAAGCGAGCGTACTTGAGCGAAACGAAGGCGTCGCCCGTCGGCCCGCGCGACGGCACGGCGGCCAGGATCAATCCCGGAACCGCAATGGTAGGCAGGTCTTTCAAACTATGCACCGCCACATCCACGCGCTTGTCCTCAAGCGCTTGCTGAATCGCCTTGGTGAAGACTCCTTCGCCGCCCAATTGGGGCAGCGGCACATCGCCAATGTCGTCGCCAACGGTTTGGATTTCGACCAACTCGGTAACAAGTCCGGGATTGGCAGCGCGCAAGAGGCCCGCGACGTGATTGGCCTGCCAAAGGGCCAAGGGACTGCCGCGGGTGCCGATGCGGAGGAGCATGGTGATAGATTCTCAATTTTCAACTAGGCCCGAGCGCGAAACGATGAATCGGACGCGCTTTTGTCTTTGTATCAGCGCGGCAAATGGTTTTGAAGAAAGGCGCGCAGCCTGGCGGCGATTTCTGCGCGCGGCAATGCCGCGGTTTGCAAGCGCGTCTTTTCGGCGGCATCGTGCTCGGCGCTGTCCAGGGCCAACCAGACGGGCTTTAGCTTGTCCGGATCGTCGTCGCGGCGCGGGAACAAATGCCAGTGCAAGTGCGCAACTTGATTGCCGAGCAGTTCGTAGTTCATCTTGCGTGGCGTGAAACAGCCTGCAATGGCGCGGGCGAGCAGGTTCATTTCCTCCACGTATGCTTGGCGCTCTTGGGCGGATAGCTGAAACAGCTCAGTGGCGTGCCGGCGCGACACGAGGATGCAATAGCCGGCAAAGTATTGCCAGGGTCCCAGCAACGCCACGGAATGCGGGAATTCCCAGACGACTTCGTCCTCGGGCAATTGGGCAAGAGTTCGCAGTTTTTGGCAGAAAAAGCAGGGTTCGTCCATGAGGCCATTATGAGCAAAAGAGATGGCTTTGGCCGAAGGTAAAAGCTTTCCATGTCCTATACAATGAGAAGGCGAACAGGAGCGGACCCGGGTTATGCAAGAAAAAATGCACTCCACGACAATTTTGGCTGTGCGGCACAACGGCACAGCGGCCATCGGCGGCGACGGCCAGGTCACGCTCGGCGCCGTGGTGATGAAAGGCGACGCCCACAAGATTCGCCGGCTATACGGCAACAAGGTCGTGGTCGGTTTCGCGGGCGCCACGGCGGACGCCTTTGCCCTTTTGGAGCGGTTCGAGGCGAAGCTGAAAGACTTCCAAGGGAGCGTGCCGCGCGCCTCGACTGAATTAGCGAAGGACTGGCGCATGGACCGCAACCTGCGCCGCTTGGAAGCCATGATGATCGCCATGGACAAGGACAGTTTGCTGCTCTTGTCCGGCACGGGCGACGTGGTGCAGCCTTCGGACGGCGTGGCGGCCATCGGCTCCGGCGGGCCTTACGCCCTCGCCGCCGCCCGCGCACTGGTCACGCATTCAAGCTTGAGCGCGAAGGAAATCGTGCAAGCTGCCCTCCATATTGCCGGCGATCTGTGCATCTATACCAACCGGAATATCGAGGTCGAAGAAGTGTAGCATCGGAGTGAACTCGTGCCAGATCTTACCCCGCGACAAATCGTCGCCGAATTGGATAAATACATCGTCGGCCAGGACGCGGCCAAACGCGCCGTCGCCATCGCCATACGCAACCGTTGGCGTCGGCAGCAGCTGCCGCCGGACTTGCGCAAAGATGTTACGCCCAAGAACATCATCATGATCGGCCCCACCGGCGTCGGCAAAACGGAAATCGCGCGCCGGCTCGCGCAGCTCGTGGGAGCGCCGTTCCTCAAGGTGGAAGCCACCAAGTACACCGAAGTCGGCTACCATGGCCGCGACGTCGAAAGCATGATCCGCGACCTCACCGACATTGCCATCGGCATGGTGAAGCAAGAGCAGCGCGGCCTGGTCGAGACCAAAGCCAAGGAGCGCGTCGCGGACCGTTTGCTCGACCTGTTGCTGCCCAGCTCTACCCATTGGGACGAAGAAAACACCGCGGAGAACGAAAGGCAACAGCGCACGCGCGAGAAAATGCGCGCCCGTCTGGAGGCCGGCGAGCTCGAAGAGAGACTTGTCGAACTGAACGTCGAACAGCGCGCCGTACCGGTGCAGATTTTCTCCAACATCGGTATGGAGCAGATGGACGTCGATTTCCAAAACATGTTCGAACGCCTCATGCCCAAGCAAAACCAGCAGCGGCAAATCCCAATCAAGGAAGCCCGCAAGATTCTTTTGGAGCAGGAGGCGGAAGCCTTGATCGACCGGCAAGTGGTCGCTGAAAAAGCGGTCGAGCTGGTCGAAAATCAAGGCATGATTTTCGTCGATGAATTGGACAAGATTTGCGGCCCGCAATCGACGCACGGCCCGGATGTGTCGCGCCAGGGCGTGCAGCGCGACCTCTTGCCGGTCGTGGAAGGGACCACGGTCAACACCCGCTATGGCCCGGTCAAATCGGACCACATCTTATTTATCGCCGCGGGGGCGTTCCACCTGTCGAAACCGTCGGACCTGATGCCGGAATTGCAGGGCCGATTTCCAATCCGCGTGGAGCTTACCGACCTGAAGAAGGAAGATTTTCTGCGTATTCTTACCGAACCCAAGCATGCGTTGACAAAGCAATACGCCGAGCTCTTGGCCACCGAGGGAGTGTCGCTCGAGTATACGCCGGACGGCATCGAGGCCTTGGCGGACATCGCTTTCGAAGTGAACCGGACGACGCAAAACATCGGCGCCCGCCGGCTGCACACCATTCTGGAACGGGTCGTGGAGAAGGTCAGCTTCGAAGGCCCGGACTTGCCGAAGAAAAACGTCACCATCAACGGCGCTTACGTGCGCGGCCAGTTGCAGGAGATCATGGAGAAGGAAGATCTGACCCGGTTCATCCTTTAGTTTGTCAATCAAGGCCCGCTCACTTCCCCGCCCTGGATCGTCGCCGTCGCGCGGTAGGTGGTCAAAGCGATGGCATCGGAGATGAAGCGGACCGAGCCGTCGGCGAACGCGAAGTGCAGGCCGCCGGGGTGCAGGCTGCGGAATGACTCGTTGTTTTGCCAATTCCAAGTCGCGTAATCCTTGCCATCGGCCTTCTTCACGTTGGGCGGTATGGCGCAGGTGCCAATTGCGTTATTGGCGTAGGGCCAGGAACACCACCAGGTCCTCAACGGCAAGTCTTCGCCGATCATGAAGGTGTTGCTGGTGCCGTCTTTAATGTGTGTCAGGCGCAGGCGGCGCAGGAAGTCGCGGCGATAGAAGATGCCGTCGCCTTGGGCGTGCCCGTCGAACGAGCCGTTGGCGCCTTTGTTGCGCCAATCCGTCGGAATGTTCGGGCCGTCCCCGTCAAGGTCGTCGCCCCAGTTGGCCCCGGCCACGCCTTTGTAATTCGTCTGTCCGGTCGGGTAGCCGGCGAGATTGCCGGCGTCGAGGCGCGGTCCGGAGTTGGAATGGCCGTCGCTGGGACAAAGAAAGAGGGAAATCTGCCGGTCCATGATGCCGCTCGCCAGCAGGGTCTTGAGCGGAATTCCACCTTGGCGATAAAGGTTGTTCTGTTCGATATGAGGCAAAAGGCGCGCCAGCCAGCTCCAAGCCTGCCCGTCCGGTCCGCCCAGCCAGGTCCCGTGCGGCGGGCCGAACTGGTTAGGCGGGAAGCGTTTTTCCGTGTCGTGGTACGAGTGGACGGCCAGCGCGAGTTGCTTGGCGTTGTTGGCGCACTGCGCCCGGCTGGCCGCTTCCCGCAACTTCTGCACGGCGGGCAAGAGCAGGCCGATCAAGATGCCGATAATGGCGATCACCACCAACAGCTCAATGAGCGTGAACGCGCGCCGCTTTCGCATAACTCACCAACGTGGCACAGGAATGC
>JAKEHV010000093.1 GCA_022614915.1 Gemmataceae bacterium
GCGCGTCGCCACCGGCGATTTGCTGGTTCTCGACGGACGCACCGGTCATGTCCTATTGCGCCCTGACGCGGAAACCGAAGCGGCCTATCGCAAGCTGCAGCGCGAATACGTCGATCTGCGCGACAGCCTCGTGCATAACCGCGATCAAGAAGCCGTGACCTTAGACGGCGCCAAGGTGGAGTTGCTGGCGAATGTCAACGGCCCTGCCGACACGGAGACAGCCCAGCGCAGCGGGGCGACGGGGGTCGGGCTTTATCGAACGGAGTACCTGTTTCTGACGCACCCCACGGTGCCCAACGAAGAGGAACAGTTGGCCGCCTATCGTGCCGTCATTGAAGCGGCGCCCAATCGTACGGTCACCATTCGCACGCTGGACATCGGCGGCGACAAGCTGGTGCCCTATTTTGGCCACGAGCGGGAGGCGAATCCATTCATGGGCTGGCGCAGCATCCGGATCACGTCGGCGTATCCGGAGTTTTTCCAGACGCAGCTGCGAGCGATCCTGCGCGCGGGCCTGCACGGCCAAATCAGTCTGCTCTTTCCCATGATCACGACGCTCGAGGAAGTGCGCAAGATCAAAGTCCAAGTAGAGAAGGCCAAGCAGCAGCTGCGGAGTGCCGGCATACCCTTCCAGGCGAAAGTTCCATTGGGCGTAATGATGGAAGTGCCGGCCGCGGCGCTTTCGATCCATGCGCTCTTGCGTGAAGTCGATTTCCTCAGCATCGGCTCGAATGACTTGACGCAATACGTGATGGCCGCCGACCGCGACAATCCCAAAGTGGCCCACTTCTGTGAGCCGTTCAGTCCGCCCGTGCTGCGCCTGCTGCGGCACATTCTGCGCGCCTGCATGCGCCAGGGCAAGCCGGTGACGTTATGCGGCGAAATGGCGGGCCGGCCGCGTTGTTTCTTGCCGCTTTTCGGCATGGGTTTGCGCCGCTTCAGCATGAGTCCAGGCTTTGTGCCTACCATCAAGGAGTTAGTGAGGCGCTCGACGCTGGAAGTCGCACAAGCTGTCGCCGAAAAAGTCCGCCGCTTGCGCACTTTCAACGCAGTCCGCAAATTCCTCACGCGCGCCACCCGCGAAGTTTGCCCCAACGTCGCGGCGCTCGACACGCGACGTTAACTCGACAGCGGACCGATAGGGCCGCCACACAACGGTAGGCGGTCCACGCGAATGCAGCCATTAAGTAAATCTATATACATCTGGTAAAGTTTTCCGTGCGTGCGGCCTGTGCCTGAACGGGAATTGCTTCGGAAAATCCAAAAGGTGCTTGATGTTCGCTTTGGGACCGCTATATTTAAGGGGCGCTGGCCGATCGCGCGGCCGGCATGCAAGCATGTCTATTGTCGAAGCGTCCATGCAGTAAAGGGGATGTGTTATGAGCAGTGGCAGTGGTGTCTTGGACTTGGATCTGATCGAAGAGCTGCGTATGCGGCGTTGGGCTCGGGAGAATTATGTGCCCCCCGACAAACGCTCGCACAACTGGCACCCGATCGTGCACGAGGAAATGGAGAAGAAGGACATTGAGGGCGACCGCATAGTCCCCAGCGCCAGCTACCGTTGGAACGCCAACTAAGCATCCCTCCCCAACACGAGAACCCGAGCCGGTCCGGCTTACCCCTATGGATCGCCTCGGGTTCTTTGTTTTTTGGCACCGACCATGTCGTTTCCGGTCACTATCATTGTCCGCCATCCCAAGGAGAACGCAAAGAAGTGTTCAGTGCTGCCCTTGCGCGGCCGGGCCGATATCGATTTCTTCATGTTCCCTGTCAAGCAACGACTCGATCTGGAGCGCTATGTCCGGCTAGCTCCGGAAGGTCCAGAGCTTTCGGCCGCGGACAAGGACTGCGGCATTTTGCTGTTGGACGGCAGCTGGCGTTGGGCGAAGGCCATGACCAAAGCGTTTGAACAGGTGCCGCCGCGCTCGCTTGCCGGCATTCGGACCGCTTATCCGCGCGTGAGCAAACTCGGCACTGATCCAGACACTGGGCTGGCGTCCATCGAGGCACTGTTTGTGGCCTACCGGATTCTAGGCCGGCCTACCGAAGGGTTGTTGGACCATTACCATTGGAAGGAGGAGTTTTTGCGGCTGAATTCGATTGAAAACTCGTCTTGACCGAAAAGCCGGTTTCGGACTACTGTGAAGCCACCCAAGTTACTCATTTCCCGTCTTTGGTGGTAAGCAGGGATGCTGGCCCCGATTCTCTTGTTCGCGTACAAGCGGCCGAGGCACACGCTCCGGCTCTTGGAATCGCTGGCAGCCAATCCGCCCGCGGTCCGTTCGCGCCTCGTCGTTTATTGCGACGGGCCGAAAGAGGCCGCCGAGGAAGCCCCAATTGCTGACGTGCGCCGCATTGTCCGATCCCGTCGTTGGTGCGCTCAAGTGGATATCGTTGAACGAGAACGCAATCTCGGTTTAGCCGACTCCATTGTTGCCGGCGTGACGGAGACCTTGCGCGACCACGAAGCCGTCATTGTGCTCGAAGACGATCTGGAATTGTCGCCGCACTTCCTCGAATACATGAACGCCGCTCTGGCACGCTATCGCAACGAGGAGCGCGTATTGCAAGTCTCCGGGTATATGTTTCCGCTCGTCCTGACGGAGGGACTCGGCTCGGACAGCGCCTTCTTTCTGCCGATCGTGTCGACCTGGGGTTGGGCGACGTGGCGGCGGGCGTGGCGCTCTCTGGATCGCGCTGCGACGGGTTTTGCGGAGTTGGCGGCCGATTCTAGACTACGACACGAATTTGATCTGGGCGGCAGCTATCCATTTTTTTCCGTTCTTGAGAGCCAACAGCGCGGCCACGTAGATTCCTGGGGCGCGCTTTGGTACCTGTCGGTCTTCCGGCGGCGCGGCCTGACGCTCTTCCCCGCCCGGTCGCTGGTGCGCAACCACGGCTGGGACGGCAGCGGCACGCATTGCGGCAAGGACAGCCACTACGACATCGACCTCGCCTTGGATGCCGTCCATCAGTTCCCCCCTCATGTCAACAGCTCCCGCGAAATGGTTCGGGCCTTGCAACATTTTTTCCGCAAGCGGTTTTCACCTACGGCGCAACCCTGGGCGGGCAGGCTGGCGCGCTGGTGGCAACGCTGGTGGGGCCGCGTCACGTCTTTTTCCGGAGACTGAGTCATGGCTAGTGTCGAAACCGAAGACAAGGAATGTTCTTCATGGTGGGGCGTGGAGCTGCCCTGTTTGCCCACGCTCTTGAACTTAGGTTGCGGCCGGCGATTTCATCCGGCTTGGCTCAACCTGGATTTGCACCCCGCTGATCCCTTGGTGGAAGCCGGCAACGTCTTGTCCGGCCGATGGCCCTTTCCCGATGCCTCGTTCGACGTCGTCTATCACTCGCATTTGCTCGAACACTTGCCGGTCGAGGCGGCCTTGCCCTTCTTGCAAGAATGCCGCCGTGTGCTGCAGCCGGGCGGCGTGCTGCGCGTCGTCGTACCGGACCTCGAACAGATCGCGCAACTGTATCTGCAAGCCGTGAGCGATGCCCGGCGCGGCGATGAATCGGGGAAAAAACGTCATGAATGGTTGACGTTGGAGTTGCTCGACCAACTCACGCGCGAGCGGCCCGGCGGACGCATGCTGCGCTACCTGAAGGACAACGGCCAAGATAACGCATTCGCTTGGAATCGTCTGGGCGCGGATGCCGAACCGTTGCGTCAAGCGCTTGAAAATGGCGTTGTTCGTCGGCAGACAACAGAACGACAACCGCCAACTTGGTGGCAGCGCTGGAAGGCGCGCCTTTTCAATGGCTGGCGCGAACGGCTGGTGCGCTGGCTCTTGGGTGAAGAATATCGTCTGTTGCGGGCTGCGCGCTTTCGCCGAAGCGGCGAGTTGCACTGCTGGATGTATGACCGTTGTTCGCTGGCCAATCTGCTGGAAGCCGCCGGTTTTCAGGAAGTCGCTTTGGTAAGCCCGACCGAAAGCGCCATTCCGGATTGGGAGCATTTTCATTTGGACGCGCTGTCGGACGGAACGGTTGCCAAGCCGGATTCGCTGTATATGGAGGCGTTCGCCTAATGCACGTCGTCATGCTCTCCGATCACGAGACGGCGGGCGGCGCTGCCATAGCCGCCAGCCGTCTGGCCGAAGCGCTAGCGCGAAACCAGCGCGTCACCCGGTTGGTATTCTTTCCTGACGGCAAAGCGCATCCGTGGCGGACCATCGCCTTTTGCCGGGAGGCGCCTTGGAAAACTCTTCTGCGTCGCGGCATGCGCAAACTGTTCCGGCCAAAGACGCCACTGCCCAACAGCCCCGGCTTCGCAGCGGAGCAGCTGCGCAAGAGTCTGCGTAGCTTACGCCCGGATGTGATCAGTCTCCACAATCTACATGGCGCCATGCCCTGGGGTTGGGGACCGGAATTGGCGGCTGTCTGTGCCGAGTTTGCCCCCGTGGCCTGGACATTGCACGATATGTGGAGCTTCACGGGGCGCTGCGCTTACGCGTTCGACTGCGAAAAGTACATAACGGGTTGTGACGAAACTTGCCCCACCGCCGAGGAGGCGCCGGCGTTGCCGCGCGAACAGATCGCGACAGCGTGGCAAACCCGGCGACGTATAGTAGCCCCCACGCTCCGCGTGGGACCGCTCCCCACCCCCACGCTCCGCGTGGGGTCAACCATGGCAGTCACGCCGTCGCGTTGGCTCGCTGGTTTGGCAAGGCGGGGTTTCTGGTCGGCAGCCAGGATCGAGTCGATTCCGAACGGAGTGGCGCTGGATGTTTTTCGTCCGATGGAGCAGGCGCTTGCACGTCGCACGTTGGGATTGCCTGAACAGGGAATACTGGTTCTAACCGTCGCACATGACTTACGCGAACGGCGCAAAGGCGCCCACCTGTGGCCGCACATTTGGAGGCCTGTGGAAAACATTGCCGGCGCCATGCTAGTAACAATGGGTGAAGGATCGCTCGAAGCGCCCTGGCCCGTTCATTCGCTTGGCTGGATTGGTGACGACGAACGCAAAGTATTAGCCTACAATGCTGCTGACGTATTGTTGCATCCGGCCCCAGTGGACAACCTTCCCAACGTGCTCGTCGAAGCGCTTGCCTGCGGCACGCCCGCCGTGGCCATGCCCGTCGGCGGCATTCCTGAGATCGTCGATCACGGCGCAACGGGTTGGCTGGCAGCATCCGCGACACCGGAAGACTTGGGCAACGCGTTAGTCCAGGCAATTGGGGAAATCCGCGCCGGCAAGAACCTGGGCAATGCCTGCAGGATGCGGGCCGAGCGCGATTTTTGCCTCAAAAAACAGGCCCGCGCTTACGAATCACTCTTCAAGAGAATGCTTGAGAGTCCATGGCCGGACGCTATGATGGAACAACTGAGGAAGCAGCAAGAGCCGACGCCATGTCCACGCTCCGCCGTTCACTCCCTGCCGGTTACCTTCTCGCCGTAGCGATCGCTTTTTCGTTCGTTCCCAGCGCCGTCGCGCAGCCGCCGCCCGACAATAGCGCGGAACCGCCATTGGCGGAACCAGTCCGCAACAAACGCCGGGTATTCGTCTTGCACTCCGGCGTGCATACCATCCTCTCCGATCCCTGGAAGAACATCGCCGCGGAGGGCATCAAGTCCGGGCTCGAAAAACGCGGCGTGTCCGCCAAGGACCTGATCGTGTTGGATAATCCCTTTCCTTCCGCGTCCTGGAGAAAGGTGTTGCCCTACAGCAGCCTGACGATGTTCATGGAGCTTTTGGATCCAGCCTCGTCGTTTTCGCATGAGTCCTATCGCCGGCTGCACAAGGTTCTCGAGGCGAGCCAGGTGTCGCGCGACGACGACGTGATCTGGATCGGCCACAGCGCCGGGGGCCAGATGGGCCTGACGATGGCGAACCTGGGCCGCAACCTGTGGCGCTATCCCGATCTGGCCAAGGAAACGTCGGCCTATCGCTTCGAAATGGTCGTCACGCTGGGCTCACCCATTTGCGCGGACCTGTTGCCGCCGGAGGTGAAATTGCGGCACTACTATTCCCCCGAGGACAAAGTGGTGCGCTGGGCCGCGCGCGTCAGTCCATACGTGCTGTATCCACTCGGCTATCGCGGACGCCTAACCAAGTTGCCGCTTCACGTTGCGGAGAACTGTAAAATCCGCTTCTTTCTGGAAGTGGAACACCCGCACTGGGACATTGAAACGCGCGTTCTGGATCGGATCATGGCGGAAGCCAACGGTGGCCACCGACCGCTTTGGCACTCGCAACTCGGCTGTTGCCGGTTGGGTTTGTCGCTCAGCCAGGCCCTAAGCCACGCGCTCGAAGAGCACCTGCAATTCTCGCTTGAAGATCCACCGCAGTAATCAGGTGTCAGGGATCAGGCGACAGGTTTCTGACCGCTGACTTCTGACTCCTGACCCCTGATTCCTGACTCCTGTACTACGGCCACGGGCTCCAGTCACCCCAATTGTCGAGGTACTGCTGCAGTCCCTGCAGCTCGGCGACTTTGCCTTGCAGCCATTGCTTGGCCTTCAATACGGCGATGTGCTCCTGCTCGAGAGTCAGCTCGCCGGTCAAAACGCGCGTCCGCAGAAAAACGAAGTAGGTGTCCAAAGTGTCGAACATGCAGTAATCGTTAATCTCCTGGATTTTCCCGTCGCGATGGAGTTGATGCACCTGGTCGCCCTTGATCTCCATTTTTCCGGGCTTGCCGAGCAGTTTGGACAGCAGGTTCAGCCCGCCGCTCATGCGAAATGCGCTATAGTTGGTCAGCCAGTCCATTAGGTCCACATGCCAGCCTTCCACGCGCTTGCGATTGAAGAAGTATTCGCGCGCCTGCACTCCGTAACGGAAGGCAGCCATCTCCATGAGCGGCAAATCGAATCCCCGGCCGTTAAACGTAACCAGACGCACTTTGCCGCGATACTTCGCGAACGCTTGGCCCACGCCTGCCCAGAAGGACTCGACGATCTTGCGCGGTCGGTATTGCGGCGCGTCGAGACAAGTGATTCTTTGCAAGCTGAAATCCTCGCCCACGCGCAGTACGCAAACGGCGACTGGATACTGCATCGTCAGAGCAAGAAAATCCGAACCGTAGTTTTCAAGCGCTTTGGCCTGGGCGCGTTGGATCGCTTCTTCGGGCGCGATGTCCTCGCCGGGATAGCGCACCTTGGCGATGAGCTTGCCGTCGGGCACGCTTTCGGTGTCAAAAAGGAAGTACGCCGGCACGGCTTCCTGGAATTCGCCGCTGCTCATGGGATGTCCTTTCTCGGGTAGTTCCATTCATTGCATGTTAGTTTATCGCGGCTGGAAAATCTCGTTTTCCCTAAGTTATTCTGAAAGTAGGACAGGTTTTCGACCTGTCCGGCATGCTTGCGGACAGGTTGAAAACTGTCCTACCTCAAGAAATCCGCGATGCAAGAAACCAATCCCGCCACGCCCGTCCCTTCCAGCGCCGAGATAAATCGTTCCGCCTTGATGATAGTTTTCTTGGTTGTGTTCATCGACCTGTTGGGATTCGGCATTGTCCTGCCCATGTTGCCGCGCATTGCGGACGACTACGTGAACGAGCTGTTGCCTTCATCGAAAACGGGCGAAGGGCTGCAGGGGTTGGTTGTCGGATTGCTGATGTCGTCCTTTTCGCTGATGCAGTTCTTGTTCGCGCCCTTCTGGGGCCGCGTTTCCGACCGCGTCGGACGCCGGCCGATTCTGCTATTAGGATTGATCGGCTCCGTCGTCTTCTATGCTTTGTTTGGCTATGCGGCGTCTTTGCCGGGCACGACCATGGCTGGCACGGCGCTAGTGTTGTTTTTCGTCGCCCGCATCGGCGCCGGCATCGCGGGCGCGACCATCGCCACTGCTCAGGCGGTCATCGCCGACAGCACGCCGCCAGACAAACGCAAACACGGCATGGCGATTATCGGCGCCGCCTTCGGCATCGGCTTCGCGTTCGGCCCGTTGATCGGCGCCGGCTCCATGGAACTGTTTCCGAACAACGCCGAAGCCATCGGCTACGTGGCGGCCGCCTTGTCGCTCGCGGCGTTCGCCTTGGGCTATCGGCTGCTGCCCGAGACGCGGCGTGTGGACACCGGCCCCCCACAAACACGGCGCTGGCTGGATCCCGCCGCCCTGGCGCGCGCTCTTGCAAATGGCGCCATTGGCCCGGTCATCTTGACGTTTTTCCTGGCGACTCTCGGCTTTGGAGCGTTCGAAGTGACTCTTGCGTTATTGCTTCGAGATTCCTTTGGTTTGAAAGAGTCCCAGAGCTTCCTGATTTTTTCTTATGTCGGCTTCGTCCTGCTGTTGACCCAGGGCTACCTTTATCGGAAACTGGCGAAGCGCTGGAGCGAAGTCGCCTTCATTGCGCTGGGAATCGTGCTCATGGCGGGCGGCGTCGGCGCGCTGGGCGCGGTGACTTACGCGGCTAGCACGGGCTGGTCGCTCTACGGGCTGTTGTTTGCGGCGCTGACGTCGGCAGTCGTGGGCTTCGCGTTCTTGACGCCGTCGGCAAACGCGCTGATTTCACGCCGCACCGATGCCAATCAACAAGGAGAAATCCTGGGCGTCAATCAATCGGCCTCGGCCTTGGCGCGCATCCTCGGCCCCGTGCTGGGAGTGACACTGTATAAGAGCACGGCCAGCCATTTGTTGCCGTATGCCTTGGGCGCAGGACTGTTGATCTTGATGCTGCCGATGATTCCCAAGATCCGGCGCGGCTGAGTTTACGTTTCGCGCTCGAGTCAACTCCCAGGATGGCGCGAGCGCGAAGCGATGAATCAGATGTTGCAGCGGTGAAAGGATTCGCCGCATGGCGGCGCGAACGCCACTTGCCGAATTACTCCCGCAGCGCATCGCGCTCATCAAGCCGAGCGCGCTGGGCGACATCATGCACAGTCTGCCGGTGCTGGCCTGGCTGCGGCGGCGCTATCCCCAAGCGCACATCAGCTGGGTGGTCAACCGCCTTTATGAGCCGCTCTTGGCCGGGCATCCTGATCTGGACGCCATCCTGCCCTTCGATAGACACAAGGCGCGTGGTTTTTTCCAGGGAACGTGGACTCTCGGCCGATTCCTCAAACATATTCGCCGGCAGCATTTTGATCTTGTCATTGACTTGCAAGGGCTGTTTCGCACGGGACTGATGAGTTTCTGCTCACGTGCGCCACGACGCGTCGGGCTGCGTACGGCGCGCGAGGGGTCGCGCTGGTTCTACACGGACGTCATCGATGATTCGCCGCCCGAGCAGCACGCCGTCGAGCGTTATTGGCGCGTGGCGCAAGCATTGGGCGCGCCCGCGGAGCCGTTGCCGTTCCATCTGCCGGTTTCGGCGGAGGCGCTACACTGGGCGGGGGCGGCGCTCGCGGGACTGGCTCGGCCGTGGCTCGCGGTCGGCGTCGGCGCACGCTGGCGGACCAAGCGCTGGCCGCCCGAGCACTTCGCAACGCTCGTGAATAAGGTACAACAGCACTACGGCGGCACGGCGGTCTTTGTCGGCGCTCCCGATGAAGTCGATCTGGCGCGACAGGCGGCTCGTCGGGTGCGCGGACCGAACTGCGATTTCACCGGTCAAACCACATTGCCGCAGCTCGCCGGCCTGTTGGCGCAAGCGGATGTCCTGTTGGCGAACGACACTGGGCCTTTACACTTAGCGGTGGCGCTGGGCCGGCCGGTGGTCGCGCCTTATACTTGCACGCAAGCCCGGCGCACGGGACCTTACGGCCAAGCGCACCGCGCCGTCGAGACAAAGGTGTGGTGCGCCGGCAGCCTGGTCAAGCAGTGCAGCCGGCTGGACTGCATGGTCGAACTCACGCCCGAGCGGCTCTGGCCCGTGCTTGACGAGGTGCTCGCGACATGCCTACGCCAACTCAACACCCCTCGCCCTCTGGGAGAGGGGCCGGGGGTGAGGGTATCCGCCTGATTCTGGCCAGCGGCTCGGCCGCGCGCCGCGAACTCTTGGCGGCAGCGGGTTATGATTTCGAAGTCAATCCGGCGCATTTCGAAGAGCCGGATGGCAGAGACGCAGCCGATCCACGAGCATTCGTGCACGAAGTCGCTTGGTCTAAAGCCGCCGCTGTCGCGCCCACAGTCCAAGAAGGATTGATCCTGGCCGCCGACACCGTCGGTTGGCTCGACGGCAAGGTCATTGGCAAACCCGCGGACGAGGCCGACGCACGCCGCATCCTCACCACCTTGGGCGGCCGCACCCACGAGCTTTGGACCGGCGTCGTGCTTTGGCGTCGGCCGGCCGACGTGCAACTCTGCTGGCAGGAGAAGAGTCTTGTCTTTTTCAAGAAGCTGAGCGAAGCCGAGCTAACAACTTACTTGGCCACGCGCACCTGGCTAGGCTGCTCCGGCGCCTATGCGATCCAGGAAAAGGACGATCCATTTGTGCAGCTCTTGGAAGGCAGCCTGAGCAACGTGGTCGGCTTGCCGATGGAAAGCTTGGCGCGGCACGTGCGTGAGATCGGGTAGTTTCCGGACAGAACCAAGTTTTCGACCTGTGGCCGACGCCGTCACATGCCAGTCGCCGAAAAAAACAAACTTTTCACTTGCATATCGCAGAATCAGTTAGTACTATCTTTTCACTTCACCATTGGTCTGTTGCTAACACGATTGCGTTTTGTTTGTATCAACAGGACAATTGCTCGCATGCACGTCTCACAACTTTGGAGGAGTTACCATGTTGCACTCATTGTTCAAGCGGCTGTCGTCCTTCATTTCCAACAATGGCGAACGACGACGAACTCCCGGTCGATTGAATCAACGTCGCTTCCGACCGTCGTTAGAATCACTCGAAGATAGGACCGTTCCAAGTCTCGTTTTCAATGTGAACACGGCGAATGATACTCAAGACGCTTTGGTTGGGGATGGCTTCGCACAAGACCAAGCCGGCAACACTTCGCTGCGCGCTGCCATCGAGGAAGGCAACGCGGCGGCTGCTGGGACGACTGTGATCATCACAATTAACCAAGGAGTTGGGACTATCAGCCTTGGAATCGCCCTTCCCAACCTCAATAGAGAGTTCTCGATCGATGGCGTGAATGCCGGAACGGTGATCGAGCGTAACCCGGCAGTGGGTGAATTCCGGATCTTCACGATTAACGCAGGCGCGACGGCAAACCTCATTGGTCTGGAAATTGCCAATGGGCGCGCTCGCGCCGGCGGTGGGGAATGGTCATCCTTTGGCGGTGGCATACTCAACTTTGGAACATTGAGCCTCTACAGCGTCGTAATTCACGACAACGTTGCGGACAACAGCGGCGGCGGAATAATGAACGCGGCAGGAGCAAGTCTCACGGTGAGAGATTCCGATCTTTATTACAACCGTGCAATGACAGGAGGTGGCGGTGCCATCCTGAATGCCGGTCAAGCCGTGATCGAAGATGGCTCGGATATTTACGTCAACGAAGCGGTTTTGGGCGGTGGCCTTTACAACTTCACTGGTGCCCAACTGACGATTACGAGCGGTTCCCAACTCAACAGCAACACAGCGAGCAGCAACGGCGGCGGGATTTACAATCTTGGGACGCTTACTATGTCAAATGCGATTCTAGCAAACAACGAGACGACTTCAGGAAACGGCGCCGGCCTCTACAGCATGGGAACTGCAAACCTAACTAGCGTCAGCATCACAAGTAATCACGCCACAGGCGCGAATTCCAAAGGGGGTGGAGTCTACGTCCGGAGCGGAACTACCACTTTGACAACCTGTACCATTTCCGGCAACACGTGTGGGCTTGCGGGCGGCGGCAATGGTGGCTGTTGGTTTCCCGGCGCAACCTTGACTACGATTAACTGCATTATTTTCGATGCAATAGTCCAGGATCCGAATCCATAGTCAAGGAGCACCAGAGTTCAATTCTCGGAGGAGGAGGAATACCTCGATGATTCACTCGACTGGAAGCGTATGGATCGGCCTTGCCGGATTCGCGTCTTTGGCTCTCGCACTCAATGATTCAATCCCCGAGAAAATAAGACAACTCGGGAGCGATAGTTTCGAGAAGCGCCAAGCGGCAACCAAGTGGTTTCTCGAGCGGCCGGAGACTCTACCGGCGCTGAAAGAGGCGTTGGGCTCTGCGAATTTGGAATTGAAAAGGCGAGCGGCCTCCATTCTTGATGAATTCGACAGAAGGCCGCTCAAGGAACTGAGTGCGGCGATTGAGAATGGGAGCATCGATCGGGCTATCGAATTGTTTGCGCACTGGCCGAAAGGAAAGCACGAGGAAGCAGTCTGGACATTGGCCCTAGGACTTGTCAAAAAACTGTCCGATTTACACAAGAGGAACGGCGGGAATAAGGACACCATGTTCCCCGCTCCAGAAGGCGCCGTCCTGCCAATTGTACTAGCTGCCAAGCGCGTGACCGAGACGACCGAGGACATGACGACACGGAAAGGATTCCCGTTCATTCGAGCCGGCGAAGTAGACCTTAATGGACCGAAAATGGCTCCAAGCAAGCTCATTTTTGCTTCGGGTCCCGTGCGACTCCGCGGCGGCATTTCTGGTGAGAATGGAATCTTCGCACTGGGTCCAGTTCACTTAAAGGACTTTGGGTTCATTACGTGCACAGTTATTGTCAGTTCCAGCGATGTCACAATTGATGATGAGCTTGTTCACTCACTAATCATCGCCAAGGGCAAGGTGACCTGCACAAAGGGCATTTACAAATCCCAGATCATCAGCGGTAAGGCTGTCATTCATGATAAACGCTATGTGCGAGATTCAATGATCAGCGAAGACGAACCGAACCCATTGGGCTACGTCCGATTTTCGAATGTTCCAGAACAGACTGAGGAAATCGAGCAACCCAAGAAACGCAAATGATGTTGATAAGTTCCCATTGCCACGGAGCTTCTACTTTCGAAGCGCATCGCGGACATTGATAAACTGCACGATCGCGAATCAACGTTGAGGACTCAGGACAGTGCGAGTCCTGTCGAGTTCGTGTCCCTATTTCCGCTTCAGCCACTCCGCCAGCGACATGCGTCGCCAGAAGCGCAGCATCCCGTCGTCACCCACCGAAGCAAAGGATTCGCCGTCTGGTGCGACCGCGAGCGCGCGGACCGCGCCTTGGTGGCCGTCGAAAGTGAATCGTTCTTCGCCAGCAAGAACGAGCTTTTCCTGTTCGCGCCTAAGGCAGTCGATGAGCTTGATGCTGCCGTCCGTGCTGCCGGTCAGGAAAAAGTCACGCGCCGGCTGGATGGCGAGGCAGGTGATCGGCCCGGCGTGGGGCCGCAAGTGCCGCACTACGCCGGGAGTTTCCTTGGCTTCGGCTGACCAAAAGCGAATCAATTGGTCGTCGCCGGCGCTCAGGTATGCTGCCGATTCGTGGAAAAAGGCGACGCCGTTGATCGGCGCCGAATGCGCATCGGGTGTGCGGCGCACTTCGCTGCCGGTGGCGGGATTCCACATGCGCACGCTGCGGTCCGCGCCCGCCGTCAACAGAAACTTGCCGTCTTGCGAAAAGCCGAGGCTGCGAATGCCGCCTTGATGGCCCTTGAGGGTTTGCGCCGGTTTGCCATCGGCCAGGTCCCAGACATTGCCGACGCCGTCCGTATCGCCCGAGGCCAAACGGCTGCCGTCGGGCGCGTACGCCAGACAGAGCACTGTTTTGGAGTGACCGCTCAAACCGGCGAGCTGCTTGAAGTCTACGGTTTGTTTTGGGGCGTCGACCAGGTCCCAGAGCTGAATCTCACCTGGTTTCTTGTCGCCCCAAAAGCTGGCGGCCAATTGTTGGGTCTTCGCTTTGGTCGAAAACGCCAAGGCGGCCACGGGGCCCGGACACATGGTCATGCTGAGCAGCCGGCCGGTCTGAGCGTCCCAGATCTTGATCGCTCCTTCGCGGCCGCCGCTGGCCACCAGCCGGCTGTCCGCGGAGTATGCAACAGCCAATCCCGCCTCCGCATGGGCGGCGACGGCTTCGAGCGGCGTGGCGCTGGGGCCGTTCCAGACTTTGACCGAAGCGTCGTAGCTTCCCGTCACAAGCTGAACGCCGTCGGCGGAGTACGCGAGCGCCGACACCCAGCCAAAATGGCCGGGGATCTCGCCGACTTGTTTTCCTTTGCCAGTGTCCCAAAAGCGGACGGAGTTGTCCTTGCCGGCGCTGGCGAGGACCTTCCGCACAGGGTCAAATGCAAGGGCGAAGACGCCGGCGGCGTGTTTGACAGTCGTCCCTGTCTCTTTGCCGCTCGATGTATCCCAGAAACGAATCGTCCCTTCTTCGAGCTGCAACGGTGTTTCCGTCGTTGCCGAAACCAGCGTCTTGCCGTCGAGTGCAAAGGCCAAGGCCGTTACGCGGGCGGGGGCCGTTATTGTTTGGGTAACCTTGTCGCCGACGCGCACGAGAATCGTGTCCCCGGCGACACTGGCGATTGTTTTGCCGTCCGGGGCAACGGCCAACGCCTGCACCGGTCCCTTGTGCTCCTTGAGCATGGAGTCTTCTTTGCCCTTTTCGATATTCCAAACGATGACGAGTTGGTCTCGGCCCGCGGAAAAAAGAACGTTTGGGTCTTTGCCGAACGCCAGGGCGCTGACCGCGCCGCTGTGTCCTGCAAGTTTCTTCAGTTCCTTCTCCACGACAGAATGCTTGTCGCCGCCCGCAATAGTCTCCCATAGCCGCACCGTCTTGTCCTCACCCGCGGACGCCAGCGTCTTGCCGCCGGGCGCGAACGCAATGGCATGCACTGGGCCTTCGTGCCCCTTGAGCAGCGCGCTTTCCTCGCCTTTCTCCAGGTTCCAGAGCTTGATTGTGCCGTCGATGCTGGCAGAAGCGGCGCTCTTGCCGTCGGGGGAAACCGCCACGCCGGTAATCTGACCACGATGGCCGATGAAGTGCTGGCGCTCGGGATGGACCTTTTGCCACAGGTAATACCACTCGAAGCCGCGTAAGTCGACTTCCTTGCCAACGGGCTGTTGGGTGAGCAAGAGTTGCCGGGCCTTGAGCGGATTGCCGGCAAGAAAGGCTTGTTCGGCCCGGCTGACGGCGCCGACATACATGGGCCAGCGATTCAATTGGACCTGCTGGTCGAGCGCCTTGATCAATTGCGCCGGGTCATCCTTCGAAGTTTCTTCCGCTTCGTTGGGCGCGACCGCGACGGAGCGTCGCGTCACGTACCAAGTCAACGCCGCCACCAGAAACAGCAACGGGATCATGATCCAGAGCGTATCGATGATCTTCGTCCGGCCCAACTTGGCGCGCTGTCGGTCCTCATCCCATTGCCGCGCCACTTGGGCGAGCGATTCTTGGGCAAACGACACGTGCGGCTCGATTTCGCCTTGGATCAACAGGTGGCTGATTTCGAGAAGTCCCCGGTCGGCGGCGCCTTGCAAGACCGTTTCGAGCGAAGTGGGAACTTGCCAGTCTTGGGCCAACTCGCGCACCGGCACAAGATCGCGCACCAGCGCGCCGCCCATTTTTCGGCTATAGAATTTCGCGAAAAGCCCGCGCAGCGCCTGCAAATCGGCGGCGGGAAGGGACAAGGAGCGCAGCCGTGCGTCCACGAGCGCGGCCAGCGCGCCTTCGGCTTTTCCCAAATCACGATAATCGACCGGTTTGGCGGGCGTCTCGCCGCGTTTTTTCTGGCCTTCATAAAGGCCGGCGCCGACAGCCTGCAGAATTGCCAGCGGACTCATTTGGCGCTCGCGGGCAGCCGCAACGCTGTCCTTGATGATGTCCTTGGCGAGCCCGTCTTCGAAAGCGAGACGGTATTTTTGGAAAGGGACTTCGTCGCTGCCCGGCGCCGGCTCGGTGGCAGCGGGCAGCAAGAACGCACGCGTCAGTTGACTTTCGTTCAAAGGACGCAGGGCAAAGCTGCGCCAGGCGACGTGCATCGGGGCGTGCTCTGCCAGCCGGCCCACGTATTCCGTACGCATGGCCAGCACGACTTTGCAGCGTGCCGGCGAACGGAAAAGATGTCCCAGCATCGCAAGCGCCTTGCCGCGCCGCTGAGCTGCCTCGCGCGAGTTGACTTGCAGGACCAGATCCTCGCCCTGTTCCAAAACCATCACCAAGTCAAAGGGCAGGGACTTTGTCAATTCATCGAGAAGCCGAGCCAGCGCTTCCTCGTCGCGCTGCAACGTCTCCCAAAGGTCCACGGGTTCGATGTCGGCGGTTTGCAGCGTGGGCGGTCCTTTGGAATCCGCGCCGGCCGATCCGGCTCGAATCTGGTCCGTCGATTCTTGGATCGCGGTGTCCGTCGTGGCCGCGCCGGCGCGCACTATCCCCGCCAAGACTTCCGGCAAAGGGACGCGGACGATGCGCCCTGCCGGCGTCGTATACGTGTATGGCCGAGCACACATGGCACAGAGTGCTTGCGCGAGCTGTCCAGCCAAATCGCTGCCGGGCCGCACCGCCACAACCGGATCGTTTGTTTCCGCGCCTGGGTCTTCTGTGGCGCTGCGATCGCGCCAGGCTGCATAGCCCACGGCTTCGTTTTCCAAGTGCGGCACCAATCCCGCCCGCACCAGCGACGATTTGCCAACGCCGGGCGCACCATGCAGGATCAGCCCGCGCGTGCTCGCCTCGTCGAGTGCGCTGGCGCAGCGCACCGTGTCGTCTTCACGGCCCGTGAAGAGGGCGCGGTCTTCGCTGTCGAACGGCGACAAGGGCCGATACGGCTCTGCCGGCAGTGCAAGCAAACTCGATGGCGGCACGTCCGGCTCGGCGTCGTCAGGCTGCGCGATTTTGACATGCGGCGGACAAAAGAGCGTATACGCCAAGCCGGCCAGCTCGTTCTTGCCGCGCGCTTCCTTCACCGCCTGACCCAGCCGTTGTTTGGGCTGTAAGAACTGCGTTAGCGCTTCGACGCCCAACGCGTCCGCAAGTGCCGGCGGCAACGGCACGTCGCCGGCCACGATGCCGCAGAGCGCGTGCGTCCACGACGCCAGGAAACACTCCCACGTTTCCCATTGGTCGGGACTGCCGCAGCCTTGCAAAAACACGACCGGGTCCGGGTTGCCGACCTTGGCCTCGGTCAACAGATCGCGCACCTCCTCCGCTGCGATCCTGTCTCGGCCAATGACCAAACGGCTGCGCTCGATCCTGCCAAAAAGGTACAGAATGTCCGGTGCTTGTTCGCGCAATTGCCTGCGAAGGTCGTTGGCGTCGTCGATTAGCGCCAAGCCCCGGCCGTTTGCCCAATCGTGCAAAGCGCTGCGCTGACTTCCGGGCAGGCCGTCCAATAGTTCCGCGTCGGCAGCGACCACAATGGCAGGTTCTTCCAGAACGGAGCCCATTCGCAATGGGTTGACGCGCCGTCCAGCCGCGAGAGGATGCTGAAAGCCCCAGAAAGGCTGCAGCGCCGCCGGATCGCCTGAGCGCAGCAGCGCTTCGTCCGGCGTCTGGCCATAGACGACATTCCAAGGAACGCGGCCCGGCGCGTCTTGGAGAAACTCCAGCGCTATCACTTCGGCGCGATTGTAGAGGTCTTGCAGCCATTGCTCGATTTCGCGAGTTTGCGGATTGTGCGCGTTCTGTCGAAAAATCCTTCGATAGAGTTGATGGCCCGCGCGCGCAAGGTCCAGGGCGCCGCGTTCTTGGCCGGCGGCAATCCGCGCAAGTAATTGCCGCGCCTGTTGGGCAGACTGATAGAATTGCGTTAGCTCGTCGCCCGCCAGATGATACGGCTCGAAGAACCCTCTTCCATCCGACCATACAAAGGTGACCCGTCCTGGCCTGTGAATGACTTGACATGAAACGCGAGCCACCGGAGCTTCCTCCATCGTTGAATGTTGTTCCGCGCGCTAAGGGAACCAGCTTGCCTTTGATTTATGTAATAAACTCCTGGCAGGGAAGCGGTACGGCCCTTTTGGGGTGCGTGCGACGCAAGCTGCGTCAACTACGATACCGCCGTAGCCGACGCTGCCAGCGTCGGCGGACATAGCGAGGGATTCATCGTGGAAGCACTTTCGACTTACTTAGACGCCCTGGCGCAGCAGGCCCACCTGGAAGGCGGCTGGGGCTATGCGCCAGACCGGGCCGCGCAGATCGAGCCGACCTGCTTTGGGCTGCTTGCGCTTGCGCTGCAAGCCGACCGTTACGGGCCGATCCTGGAGCGCGGCCAGAAATTCCTCGAACGCTGCGCGAGGACGGACGGCAGCTATCGCTTGCTTAACGGTCGTGACGAAGCGATTTGGCCCACCTCGCTGGCACTGTTTACGAGAAAAGCCCTCACCCCCGACCCCTCTCCCTCAGGGCGAGGGGAGAATGACGCAGCCACAGCACTTGATAAGTCAATTGCGTTCCTCTTGGGCGTTCCGTGCAAAGTGCCGGACAACACCGAAGCCGGCGAA
>JAKEHV010000561.1 GCA_022614915.1 Gemmataceae bacterium
AAGATTGACAGTACAGCGAGCAGCAAGGTCACGGCCTCACCGAAGCGGAAGAGTCTGCTCGCGTAGTCCGCGAAGATGTAGGCCACGCCGCCGATGCTGCCCGGCCGGATAATGGCCAACTGGGCCCAAGCGAAGAGATAGCCCATGGTTCGGCCGAACGCGCGTGTGAGATAGACGTATTCGCCGCCGGAGCGTGGATAGGCGCTGGCGAGTTCCGCAAAGCACAGGGCGCCGATGAGAGCGAGGATGCCGCCTAACAGCCAAACCCCGAGCGCCGCCCATGGTCCGGGCAGTTTGCTGAAGATGTCGGCCGGCGTCTCAAAGATGCCCACGCCGATGATAATGCCAACGAGGATGCTGACCGCATCCCACAGGCCGAGGCGTGGCTCAATCGGTGCTCCCCGCGTTTGGTCCATAACGCCTTCCACCCAGGCCGCCCTGGTTGGGTCAATGCTTGTCCGTGGGACGATTCCTTTCGTGCCCCCTTGTCAGTTTGGCAGCATGATAGAGAGCGATCCCGTCCGTGAGGTTCGGACTCAATCGCCTATTCTCGAATTTCGCAGGGCCCCGCCGACCGCTTGGATTTGGCTCAGTGATGCCACTTCGCTACTCTTTCATGGTACCGTTTGGCCTGATTCTTACTAGATCAATTAGTCATGTTCGAGCGCTTCTTCAGCATCCGTGCGCGCGGTTCGTCGCTGCGTATTGAAATCCTGGGCGGGGTCACGACATTCGCCGCCATGGCCTACATCATCGTCGCCAACCCGGCCATCCTGCAATTCGCCGAGCGGGACGAGGCTGGTGGGCCGGGCCTGCCCGTTGGACCGCTCACGGTCGCGACGATCCTAACCGCGACCTTTGGCTGTTTGCTCATGGGGCTGTATGCCAATCGGCCGATCGCCGTCGCGCCGTACATGGGCGAAAACGCCTTCATCGCCTTCACGCTCGCGGCGTTTGGCGGCGGCGTCAACTGGCAACAACGATTTGGCAGCGTATTCCTGGCCGGCTTACTCTTTCTGCTGCTCACATTAGTACAATTGCGCACCTGGCTCGCCTCGGCCATTCCGAAGAATCTCAAGCACAGTTTCGCGGTCGGCATCGGCTTGTTCTTATTCTTCATCGGTCTGTACGAGACCGGGATCATAACGAGCGAAACGGCTGGCAGACCCGCGACGCCTCCGCTGGTAGTGAACGACACGATCACCAGGCCGCCGGTGCCCGTGCGTTTGGGCGACTGGACCGATCCCAAGGTGCAGCTCGCCCTCGCAGGCTTCGTGCTGACCGCTCTTTTAATGCACTGGCGGGTCCGCGGCGCGATCTTGCTCGGCATCGCAACGATTGCCGTCGCCGGTTTCCTTCTCGGTCTCGCGCAACCGCCAGAGCGGGTGTTCGCCGTACCGTGGGATCCGGCATACCGCCTCGATGCGATCGCGTTTCAGTTGGACATCGCCGGCGTCTTGCGGCTTTCCTTCCTGCCCATTCTCTTCACGCTGTTCTTGATCAGCTTTCTGGATACGTTGGGCACGCTGTTCGCGCTCGGCTCGGCCGGAAATATGCTCGACGACAAAGGCAACTTGCCGAACATAGAAAAACCGATGATCGTGGACTCCCTATCGTGCATATTTGCCGCCGTGGTTGGCACCTCCACGAGCGGCGCCTACATCGAATCGGCGACCGGCATTCGCGAAGGGGCGCGCACCGGACTCGCTGCGGTAACCACGGGCCTTCTCTTCGCCGCGGCGCTCTTCTTCATACCTTTGGTAGAGCCGTTTCAGAAGCTGTCCTTCGCTTATGGCCCGGCGCTCATGATCGTCGGCCTGTTGATGTTCGGCACAGTGCGGCATCTCGAAATGGATGATTTGATCGAATTGACGCCCGCCGTGGTCAGCATCGTGCTCATGGTCTTCACGTACAACATTGCCAACGGCCTGGCGGCGGGCCTCGCGCTCTATCCGCTGCTCAAGTTGGCCAGCCTGCGCGGCAAAGAATTGCAGCCGGGGACTATTCTCCTTGGGGTTTTGTGCCTGCTATACTACGTCTTCGGTTTACCTCATTAATTACGATCCGGGGGCTAACGCCCCTCGGCTCGCCAAGAGTTGATCGAGATGCCGAGCGACGCCTTAGCCCCGGTCATGGCACTCATTGAAAAGCATTGGGGTTACCGCGCGCTTCGGCCGCTGCAGGCCGAAGCGATGACCGCGGTGCTCCAGGGGCGAGACTCGTTTCTCGTCGTGCCGACCGGCGCGGGCAAATCGCTCTGCTTTCAAGCGCCGGCCATAGAGCGCGGCGGCACCACGGTCGTCGTGTCGCCGCTCATCGCCCTCATGAAGGACCAGGTGGACGGCCTGCGCGCCTGCGGCGTCCCCGCCGTCCAGCTAGACAGCAGTCTTTTGCCGGAAGAAAAACGCTCGTACGCGCAGGATCTTTTGCAAGGCTCGATCCGCTTGCTTTATGTCTCTCCCGAACGGCTCGCTTCCGAAGAATTCTGCCAATTCCTCAAGCGCGTCGGCGTGCACACGTTCGCCATCGACGAAGCGCATTGCATCAGCCACTGGGGCCACGATTTCCGGCCCGAATATCGCCAGCTCGGCAAGCTCAAAGACATCTTCCCGCAAGCTGCCTTCCACGCCTTCACCGCGACCGCGACCCAGCGCGTGCGTGACGACATCGTCAAACAGCTCGGACTGCGCGATCCGGTGATTCTGGTCGGCAGCTTCGACCGGCCTAACCTCAGCTATCGCGTCGTGCCGCGCGTCGATAAGGAAGCGCAAATCCTGGAGATGCTCGAACGGCATAAGAATGAAGCGGGGATCATCTATTGTCTGCGGCGCAAAGACGTCGATGAAGTGAGCGCCTTTCTTCAAGCCAAGGGCGTAAACTGCAAGCCGTATCACGCCGGGCTTTCGCAAGAGGACCGCAAGTCCGCCCAGGATGCCTTCAGCCAGGAACAGTGCAACATCATCGTGGCCACGATCGCGTTCGGCATGGGCATCGACCGCTCGAACATCCGGTTCATCCTGCATGCGAACATGCCGAAATCAGTCGAGCACTATCAGCAGGAGACGGGCCGCGCGGGCCGCGACGGTTTGGAAGCCGAGTGCGTGCTCTTGCATTCGGGCGAAGACATCGAAATGTGGAAGTGGATTTTTCAGAAATCGGTGGAGGACAACAAAGTCCCGCGCGATTTTCTGCAAAACATGATGCGGCACCTCAACGACATGGATGCCTACGCCCGCGGCTCCGTGTGCCGGCATCGCGCTTTGGTCAATTACTTCGGACAAAAGTATGAGGCCGACAATTGCGCGGCGTGCGATCTCTGCCTGGGTGACACCGAGCCCGTGCCGGACGCCGTTGTCATCGCTCAGAAAATCCTCTCCTGCGTGGCACGCGTGCAGGAGCGCTTCGGCATCAACCATGTTATCAGCGTGCTCAGGGGTGAAAACTCTGAACGCATCCAAACCCTGAACCACGACAAGCTCACCACGTACGGCCTGCTCAAAGAGCACGACAAGAAGGAGCTGCGCGACTGGATTTATCAGCTCATCGGCCAGGACGCGCTGCGCAAGGAAGGCGACGAGTACCCGATCTTGAAGCTGACGGAGGTTGCCTGGGAGGTGATGCGCAAACAGCGCACCGTGCGACTAGTGCGGCCCTTGCGGCAAACGCTGCGGCAATCGCGCGCCGATCTGGCCGCCTGGGAAGGCGTGGACCGCAGCCTGTTCGAGGAGCTGCGCCGCTTTCGCAAGAAGCTGGCGGACGAGCGCGGCTTCCCGCCTTACGTCATCCTGAGCGATGCGACGCTACGTGAGTTGGCCCAGCAGCGGCCGTCCACTGTGGCACGGCTGAAGTTCATTCGCGGTATCGGCGATGCCAAATTGCGCGAGATGGGCGCCGACATTCTCAAGATTATCGTGTCCTATTGCAAGGAAAACCAAATCCCTATGGACGTGGCCTGGACTAGCAAAGCCGCGCGGCCGACGAAAGAAAAGCAACACGTGACCGGCGCCAAGGCTCGTGCGTTTGACCTGTTCCGCGAAAAAGCAGACTTGGAAGACGTGCAGCATCAGCTGGTCC
>JAKEHV010000562.1 GCA_022614915.1 Gemmataceae bacterium
AAGATTGACAGTACAGCGAGCAGCAAGGTCACGGCCTCACCGAAGCGGAAGAGTCTGCTCGCGTAGTCCGCGAAGATGTAGGCCACGCCGCCGATGCTGCCAGGACGGATAATGACAAGCTGGGCCCAGGCGAAAAGATAGCCGATCGTGCGGCCGAACGCGCGGGTGAGATAAACGTATTCGCCGCCAGAGCGCGGATAGGCGCTGGCGAGTTCCGCGAAGCACAAGGCGCCGATGAAAGCGAGGATACCGCCTAACAGCCAAACCCCGAGCACCGCCCACGGTCCAGGCAGCTTGCTGAATATGTCCGGCGTCGTTTCGAAGATGCCGACGCCGATGATGATGCCCACGAGGATGCTCACCGCATCCCACAGGCCAAGACGTGGCTCAACTGGTGCTCCCCGCGTCTGGTCCATAACGCCTTCCACCCAGGCCGCGCTGGTTGGGTCAATGCTAATACTTGGGACGATTCCTTTCGTGCCCCCTTGTCAGTTGGCAGCATGATAGAGGGCGATCCCGTCCGTCAGGTTCGGACTCCATCGCCTATTCTCGAAATTCGCAGGGCCCCGCCGACCGCTTGGATTTGGCTCAGTGATGCCACTTCGCTACTCTTTCATCGTACCGTTTGGCCTGATTCTTACTAGACCAATTAGTCATGTTCGACCGCTTATTCGGCATCCGTGCGCGCGGCTCGTCGCTGCGTATCGAAATCCTGGGCGGGGTCACCACCTTCGCCGCCATGGCCTACATCATCGTCGCCAACCCCGCCATCCTGCAATTCGCCGAGCGGAACGAGGGAGGCGGCCCGGCCCTGCCTGTTGGACCGCTCACCGTCGCGACGATCCTTACTGCGACCTTTGGCTGTTTGCTCATGGGACTGTACGCCAATCGGCCGATCGCCGTCGCGCCGTACATGGGCGAAAACGCCTTCATCGCCTTCACGCTTGCGGCGTTTGGCGGCGGCGTCACCTGGCAACAGCGACTGGGGACTGTGTTCCTGGCCGGCTTGCTCTTCTTTCTGCTGACATTAGTACGATTGCGCACTTGGCTCGCGTCGGCCATTCCGAAGAATCTAAAGCACAGTTTCGCGATCGGCATCGGCTTGTTCTTGTTCTTCATCGGCCTTTACGAGACCGGCATCGTCACGAGCGAAACGGCTGGCCAGCCTGCAACGTCGCCGCTGGTAGTGAACGAGACAATCACCAAGCCGGCCGTACCCGTGCGCATGGGCGACTGGACCGATCCCAAGGTGCAGCTTGCTCTCGCCGGCTTCGTGCTGACCGCTTTACTAATGCACTGGCGTGTCCGGGGCGCGATCTTGCTCGGCATCGCGACGATAGCCGGCGCCGGTTTCGTTTTGGGTTTGGCGGAACCGCCGACGCGAGTCTTTGCCGTGCCCTGGGACCCCGCCTACCGCCTCGACGAGATCGCATTACAGCTGGACATTGCCGGCGTCTTGCGGCTTTCCTTCCTGCCGATTCTGTTCACGCTGTTTTTGATCAGCTTTCTGGATACGTTGGGGACGCTGTTCGCGCTCGGCTCCGCCGGCAACATGCTCGACGACAAAGGCAACTTGCCGGACATCGAAAAACCGATGATCGTGGACTCGCTGTCATGTATGTTTGCCGCCGTGGTCGGGACGTCCACGAGCGGCGCCTACATCGAATCGGCGACCGGCATTCGCGAAGGGGCGCGCACCGGACTGGCTGCGGTATCGACCGGCCTTCTCTTCGCCGCCGCGCTCTTCTTCATTCCCTTGGTCGAGTCGTTTCAGAAACTGTCGTTCGCTTACGGCCCGTCGCTCATGATCGTCGGCTTGTTGATGTTCGGCGCGGTGCGGCATCTTGAAATCGATGATTTGACCGAATTGACGCCCGCCGTGGTCAGCATCGTGCTCATGGTCTTCACGTATAACATTGCCAACGGCCTCGCCGCCGGCCTCGCGCTATATCCCCTGCTCAAGCTGGCCAGCATGCGCGACAGAGAGTTGCACCCGGGAACTATTCTCCTGGGCGCACTTTGCTTGCTATATTACGTCTTCGGTTTGCCGCATTAGTCAGCCATGGCACACGACAACCTAGCCCCCGTGCTCGCGCTCATCCGAAAGCACTGGGGATACAGCGCGCTGCGGCCGCTCCAGGCAGAAGCGATGACCGCGGTGCTCCAGGGACGCGATTCCTTCCTCGTGGTGCCGACCGGCGCGGGTAAATCGCTCTGCTTTCAAGCGCCGGCCATGGAACGCGGCGGCACCACGGTCGTCGTGTCGCCACTCATCGCCCTCATGAAGGACCAGGTGGACGGTTTGCGCGCTTGCGGCATCCCCGCTGTCCAGCTCGACAGCAGCCTGTTGCCGGAAGAGAAGCGCTCGTACGCGCAGGACCTTTTGCAAGGCGCGATTCGCCTGCTTTACGTTTCTCCCGAACGGCTCGTTTCGGAAGAATTCTGCCAATTCCTCAAGCGCGTGGGCGTGCACACGTTCGCCATCGACGAGGCGCATTGCATCAGCCATTGGGGCCACGATTTCCGGCCCGAGTATCGCCAGCTCGGCAAGCTCAAGGACATCTTCCCGCAAGCGGCCATCCACGCCTTCACCGCGACCGCGACCCAGCGCGTGCGCGACGACATCGTCAAGCAGCTCGGCCTGCGCGATCCGGTCATCTTGGTCGGCAGCTTCGACCGTCCCAATCTCAGCTACCGCGTCGTGCCGCGTGTCGACAAAGAAGCACAAATCCTGGAGATGCTCGAACGGCATAAGAATGAAGCAGGGATCATCTATTGCCTAAGGCGCAAAGACGTCGATGAAGTGAGCGCCTTTCTTCAAGCCAAAGGCGTCAACTGCAAGCCGTATCACGCCGGGCTTTCGCAAGAGGATCGCAAATCCGCGCAGGATGCGTTCAGCCAAGAACAATGTAATATCATTGTGGCGACCATCGCCTTCGGCATGGGCATCGACCGCTCCAACATCCGTTTCATCCTGCATGCGAATATGCCGAAATCGGTCGAGCATTACCAGCAGGAGACGGGCCGCGCGGGCCGCGATGGCTTGGAAGCCGAGTGCGTGCTCTTGCATTCCGGCGAAGACATTCAGATGTGGAAGTGGATATTCCAAAAATCGGTGGAGGAAAACAAAGTCCCGCCGGATTTTCTCGGCAACATGATGCGCCACCTGAACGACATGGACGCCTACGCCCGCGGCTCGGTTTGCCGGCATCGCGCCTTGGTAAATTACTTCGGGCAGAAATATGAGGCCGACAACTGCGCCGCTTGCGATTTGTGCCTGGGCGACACCGAGCCCGTGCCGGACGCTGTCGTCATCGCCCAGAAAATCCTTTCCTGCGTAGCCCGCGTCCAGGAGCGCTTCGGCATCAATCACGTCCTCGGCGTCCTTCGGGGCGAAAACACCGAACGCATCCAGTCGCTGGGCCACGACAAGCTCACCACCTACGGTCTGCTCAAGGACCACGACAAGAAAGAGCTGCGTGACTGGGTCTATCAGCTCATCGGCCAGGACGCGCTGCGCAAGGAAGGCGACGAGTACCCGATTCTGAAGCTGACGGAGTCCGGCTGGGAGGTGATGCGCAAACAGCGCACTGTGCGGCTGGTCCGGCCTTTGCGGCAAACGCTGCGGCAATCGCGGGCCGACCTGGCTGCCTGGGAAGGCGTGGATCGCGGCCTGTTCGAAGAACTGCGCCAGTTCCGCAAGAAGCTGGCCGACGAGCGCGGCTTCCCGCCTTATGTCATCATGAGCGACGCTACACTCCGCGAATTGGCCCAACAGCGGCCTTCCACAATGGCGCGACTCAAGTTCATTCGCGGCATCGGCGAAGCCAAACTGCGCGAGATGGGCGCCGACATCCTCAAGATGATCGTGTCCTATTGCAAGGAAAACCAAATCCCCATGGACGTGGCCTGGACAAGTAAAGCCACGCGTCCCGCGAAAGAAAAGCAGCACGTAACCGGCGCGAAAGCGCGTGCCTTCGACCTGTTCCGCGAAAAGGCGGATTTGGAAGACGTGCAGCATCAGCTCACGCGCTCGCACGGCACGATCATCCAATACCTGTGCGACTTCATTCGCCGGGAAAGACCGGACGACATTTCGCATTACGTGCCCAAGGACATTTACGACAAGATCGCCGCCGCCATTCGCGAAGTCGGCTCCGGGCAGCTTAAGCCCATCTTCGTGACGCTGGAGGAAAAAGTGCCGTACGATCAGATACGGCTGGTGGTGGAGCACTTGCAAGAGTGACTAGCGCGGCAAGAAAGCCGCTGGCGATACCTTGAAGAATCTAGCGAGTGCCA
>JAKEHV010000094.1 GCA_022614915.1 Gemmataceae bacterium
AACGGTGTTCAAGTCGGTGTCGGTGGGCGCGGCGGGCAGTAAAGCGCTCGAAGTGCTCGGCCCGCGCATCATGGCCCGCAACTTCGAGCCGGGCTTTTACGTCGAGCACTTCATCAAAGACATGGGCATCGCGCTCGACGAATCCAAACGGATGGGGCTGTGCATGCCTGGCCTGGCGCTGGCGAACCAGCTCTACCTCGCGCTCGCGGCCCAAGGCTACGGCCGCAAGGGAACGCACGCCTTGATGCTGGCACTGGAACACATTGCGAATATCATGCGATGATGGCAGAGATTTTGATTAATTCGGTTCGCAGTCTGAATCGAAGACGTGACCGAGCGCTTTGACAATCTTTCGCCACGCACCGTCATCCAGTATGCCGATGATCCCTTGAGCGATGTCGATTCGACTTTTGTCCACATAGAGAACGCTCTCGCATTGTGCGACGCAATCTTTGGCAAGCCCGAATTCTCCTGCATGAAATGGAACACAATTGGGGAGTTGGGATCGTTGAGCGAAGCGAGTTGAAGTGCACAAGACAACAACGACGTAGTTGCCCCGATTCAATGATTCGCGCGAGACAACTATACCGGGCCGAATTCCTGCCCCTATCAGATCGACGTAGTAAATCTCGCCCGGCTCCATGTTAGAATGGATTCTCCTTCGCCCATTTGGCTGCCGTTTCCAACGCGGTTGCCGCGATTGCCTTTCGTTCTTGATCTTCTTCCAAAAGCTCTTTCAAGCCATCGAAAGCCGCCGCGCGAAGCAGCACTACATCCTCGCCGACCTCCGGCAAAGACAGGCGCACCGGCTCGCCTCTTCTTACTGCCTGATACTGAGCTTGCGTTAGTTCGATTGGCATGGGCAACTCCTTTCACTTAGCTTAACAGGCGCTCGTGCAAAGGCAAATGCTCAAGGTGTCGTCTCCACAACAACAAACGCATCCGAGGCATCCAATTCCGCACCGTTGCGCGCGCGAACGACAAACGCATGGCGGCCCGCACCAAGATTGTCCGGCAGCCGAATGCTGAACTCTCGCATGGCAGTCGCCTTTCCAGCCACGTCGATGTCCCAATTTTGATCCGGCACGATGCCGCGTCCGTCCAAAGTGATCTTGTATTCCAGCTTTCGCACAAGCACATTTTGCACGACCAGTTTGGCCTTCACCGTCGTCCCCAGTTTGGCTTTTTGCAACAACGGCTCGACGCGAATGCGGTGCGGGTTCCAATCGTGTTGGTGATCGCCGGACATACATAGTGCGTCAGCGGCTTTGGCGGCGGTCTTGCCCCATTCGACACGGCGGCGGAAGTCTTCGGCGCTGAATTCGAAAGGCCCGCCGTGCTCGGCCAGGACCCAATCCGGTGCGGCTTCCAGCACTTTCTTCGCGCTTAGGGCATAGAGCGGCGGAAAACTGCGATTGAGGCCCATCCAGCCGCCCGAGCCGGAGAACATATCCTGATGGAAAAAGTTATCCGCAGTGAAGAAGCAGCGTTTGCCGTCGATCACCGCTTCCACGCCCATGGTGTATTCTGACTGGCCGGGCAAGTGATAGAAGCGGAAACGATACTCGCGCCAGGCCAATGTGTCGCCGTCTTTGGGCAGCTTGTCGAAGCGCACGGGCCGGGCATCGAGGAAGGGCGCCCGCAATAGATACGGTTGCGCCACGGGAATCGTGACCAGGTCGAGGGCCCAGACTTCGAGTTTGTCGCGGTCGGGCAAATGGTAAATGCCGTCGTAATGATCGTAGTGGGCGTGGCTGAACATCACAACCTCGAGCGCGCCGAGCTTCTTCTCTTGCTGCAACTTGGCGAACTGATCGGCGCTGCGCTTGTCCCATGGATCGAACATCAAGCACGCGTTATCGCGCGAAACCAATACATATGTGTTTCCGGTCAAATACAAATGCTCGCTCACCTGCGACCACGGCTTCGACCCGTTGGATTCGGCCTGTTCCTTATTGAGAAAACGATACTCAGGCGCGTTGCCGAGCCGCCTCTTGGTGAAGCGCTCGAAGCTCTTGAGAAAACCGACTTCCTCGACCGCTTCCGCGGTTTGCAAGAGCGCCGCGCGGGCATTCTTGCTCACGACCGGTCCATGCGCGGGGCACAGGATGTCCGGATTCTTGTCAGCGAGCAGCCGCAACGACTTGGCGGCGGGCGCTAGGCCCACGTCGGTCCAGTGGTCCCAGTCGGTGGTGTAGGGCGCCCAGAGTTTTCCCGGCGCTGCGAAAGCGCCGCCGACGAAGGCGACAAGCGGTCCGTCCTTGCCTTTGCGCGCTAAGAGCGAAACCTGGGCGCGGGCGTGGCCGGGCGTTTCGACGACTTCGATGTCCCAGCCGCGCCACTGGAAGCGCTTGCCGTTTTCCAGGATGTCATCGACGCCCTCGATGCCGGCCGGCAACACTTGATAGGCGGTCCGTGAGCTGCGTAGGGGCAGCGATTCTTGCCAGTATTTTTTCACGCCGCCGGGGCTGAGCCACTCGTGGGCGCCTTTGGGCGCGAATACGGAGATTTTCTCGCGGAGCAATGCACCAGCCGCAGTGCAGGAGTCACGATGATAGCTGGTGAGGCCGACCCAGGCCAGATCCCGCGCGCCCAAACTGCGCCAGTTTTTCGCTGCGGCGGGCGCGTCGATCAACAGGGCTGTGTCGCCTTCCACGATGGCGTAACCCGTTGGAAAACCAGTTGAGCGAAACACGCCAAAGACCACTGCCGTCCAGCGCTCGGGCGGCGTCTGCGCCGAACCTGCTATTCGCAAGTAGGCGATGAAGCCGATCAGTGCGAAACAGCCCAGAGCCAGGACGCGGCGTCGCATGATTGTTCTCCTGTTTGACACCAGCTTACACGCAGTACCTGAAAAACGACATTCCTTTATCGGTGTTATCGGTGTGATCCGTGGTTCGCATTCGTTGCGGCGACTCTTACAATTGCATTATGCATCCCGACTCCCTGCGCCGCGCGCTGGAATCGCTTGAAGACGCTCGTGCCCTGTTGCAAGGGTGGGGCGTGCGCGACGCCGAGCGCGGCCAACGCAATCTGGCGTCGGTCGCGGAAAAACTCGGAGTGGACGCCGCCGCTGAATTGGCCATGCCCTTGGCGCGCGCTTTGCCGCGCTGTCCGGACCCCGACATGGCCCTGAACAACCTGGAACGTTTTCTCGCCGACGTCCGCGGCGCCCAGCAACTCGCCTTGGTGTTGGAAAACCGAGCGCGCACGCTCGATACGCTCGTACAGCTATTCAGTTCCAGCCAATTCTTCAGCGACTTATTGGCCGCGAATCCCGATTTCCTCGAAATGTTGCGCATTCCCCTGCGCTCCAGCCCCAGCCGCGCGGAAATGCTCGCCCAGCTTCAAGGCGATATCGATGCCGTTTTCGAAGACTCGGCCGTCCTCCGGGCATTTCGCAGATTCCGACAGAAACATCTGCTGCGCATCGGCACGAACGACATTATCCGCGATCGCCCGCTCGAGGAAATAACCCGCGACATTTCCCGCGTGGCCGACACCGCGCTCGAAATCGCGCTCGTCACGGCGCTGCGCAATGTCGGCAAGCGCTTCGGCGCGCCGATCACTACCCAAGGCGAACCGGCCCGCTGCGTCATCCTCGCGTTCGGCAAGCTCGGCGGCAAAGAGCTCAATTACTCCAGCGACATTGATCTCATGTTCGTATACGACGAGGAGGGCGCTACGCAAGGCAAGCGCGTCAGCCTCATCGGCAACGACGATTTTTTCAGCCGTGTCACTACCGAAGTAGTGCGTCTTTTGTCCACGCATACCGACCGCGGTCAGGCTTATCGCGTCGATCTCCGACTGCGGCCGGAAGGACATCGCGGACCCTTGGCGCGGTCGCTCGCCAGCACCTTGGCCTACTATGACACGCTAGGCCGCACCTGGGAGCGCCAAGCCCTCATCAAGGTCCGGCCGGTCGCGGGCGACGCCAAACTCGGCGAAGAATTCCTAAAGGCCATCGAACCCTTCGTTTATCGCAAGTACTTGAGCGTCGCGGAAATCAACGAGATCAAGGCGCTCAAGCGGCGCATCGAGCACAAGACCTTCAAGGCAGGCGAAACGGACAAGGAAGTCAAGACCGGCCACGGCGGCATACGCGACGTGGAGTTCACCATTCAGTTCTTGCAGCTCCTAAACGGCGGCGACCTGCCTGCCGTCCGCCAGCGCAACACGCTGAAGGCCATTCGCGCTTTGGAAGACGTCGGCTGTCTTACTGATCAGGAATACCGCGTCCTGGACGACACCTATCGCTTCTTGCGCAAGGTGGAGCATCGCCTGCAGTTAATGTTCGACCTGCAAACACACCGCCTCCCCGACCGCGAAGAGGAACTGCGCAAACTCGCCTTGCGCATGGGCTATGGACCCAGGCCCATGAACGACGACGAAACGCCTGCCGCACGTTCGGGCCAGCCGTTGCCAAGCGCCGCAGTTCGCATGTTGTTTCCGCCCGCCGATCCCTTGGAAGCTTTTTTGCGCGACTATCGTGAAAAGACCGACGCCAATCGCACGATTCTCGATCACCTGTTGCACCAGATGTTCCAGGAGCAGGAAGGCCAGGCCACGCCCGAGTCGGATTTGATCCTCGATCCCAGCCCCGACCCCGAGCGCATCCAAGCCGTCTTGGGAACGTATCCCTTCAAGGACCCGCAGGCCGCTTACAACAACCTGATGCATCTCGCTACCGAGACGGTGCCGTTTCTGTCGACGCGCCGTTGCCGGCAATTCCTGGCCAATATCGCCCCGCGCCTTTTGCGCGCAGTCGCCGAGACGCCCGACCCAGACATGGCCCTCTTGAATCTTGAAAAAGTCTCTGCCTCGCTGGGCGGCAAAGCCGTCCTTTGGGAATTGTTCAGCTTCAACTACCCCAGTCTTAAACTCTATGTCGAGCTGTGCGCCTGGAGCCAGTTTCTGTCCGAGATCCTCATTAGCAATCCCGGCATGATCGACGAGCTGTTGGACAGCCTGGTGCTCAATCAACGCAGGACTGCGGAGGAGCTGCGCCAGGAGCTGTCCGAGCTGTGCCGCAATGCCGACGATCCCGATCCCATTCTGCACAGCTTCAAGGACAAGGAATTACTGCGAATCGGCGTCCGCGATATCCTCGGCAAAGACACGACCATCGAAACCACGGCCGCATTGAGCGACCTGGCCGAGACGATTCTAGTTCAAATTGCAGCGCTCGCGTATCCGCCGCTGGTGAAGCGTCTGGGACTGCCGACGCTTTTGGACGAAGTGCCCCGTCAGGGACAAGCCAGCCGCTACGCCATCCTCGGATTGGGCAAGTTGGGCGGCCGCGAGATGAGCTATCATAGCGACCTCGACCTCATCGTGGTCTACGAAGGGGACGGGCGCACGCTGCCGCCGCCGGGCTCGTCGCGCTGGGATACGTTCGAGCTGACCGCCAATTTGCATTTCTTCACTGAATTCACCATGCAAATCATCAAAGTGGCCAGCTACATGAGTCCTATGGGCCGGCTATATCACGTGGACATGCGCCTAAGACCGACTGGCAAGTCTGGCAGCCTGGTGATCCCGCTGCATGAGTTTCAAAAGTATTACGACGCGAGCGGGGAAGGCGGCGCTCAGCTCTGGGAGCGCCAAGCCCTGACGCGGGCGCGGGTTGTCCACGGCGATCCGGATTTTGCCGAGGAGGTGTTGGCCGCGGTCAATCGCGCCGCCTACGACCTCGAATGGAAGCCGGAACTGGCCGGCGAGATCTTGACCATGCGCGAGCGCGTCGAAGCGTCGGGCAGCGACCGCGACCTCAAGCGCGGCTTCGGCGGCATCATTGACATCGAATTCATCGTGCAGATGTTCCGGCTGAAGTACGGTAGAGAGTTTCCCGCGGTCCGCCATGCCAACACGTGGCAAGCGCTCGAGGCGTTGCGCGCTGCGAAACTCATTTCTGAAACAGAATACACGACCTTGCGCGAGTGCTACGACTTCTTACGTTTGGTTGAAAGCCGCCTGCGCATCTTTCACAATCGCTCGCTCGATGAATTGCCGGAGAACGAAGAAGACATCGAAAAGCTGGCCCGCCGCGTCGGCTGCGAAGGAACATTGGGGCAGACGGCGGGACAAAAGTTTCACGAGGAGATGGACCGCCACGCCACCAAGACGCGGCAATTGTTCTTGGAGTTGTTTCAGAGGGAGAAGGAACGGCGCGGGCCGTATTGAGTTACCAGTCAAACGCGGCTTTTGCCTCGGCCAGTGCGACGGGCCGGATTTCGATTGGGAGTCGATTCATTGGTTAGTCCGAAGATGATCTTTCGTGCTTGCTGTTAGCGGCCATTGTGCATCAGCCCTTATCGAGGTTAGTCTCCTCCATTGTAGCCATGATGGAGCACGATCGCGTCTCCGAAAAGTCTGCAAGTGGAGAATCGCTATCGTGTCCTGCGTTGGCGCTCCGTGCCCGCGAGCGCGAAACGCAAGCGTGAGGGTCAATGTCTATCCCCAATGTGCACCTGCTTATACCCACCGGTCGCGGCAAAGAACAGGATTAAGAGTAGGAAGCCGACGGCCATGGCGGCGGGTACGGCAGCGGTGTAAAGTAACGCTTGCTTGCCGCCATAGAGACGGGCTTCATTGAGCTTTGGCTTATCGGTTTCATAGTTGGGTTGGGCCTCTATTTGCCACCAGTTCATCAAACCAGTCAGATTCTGCTCCAGTTTCGGTTCGACTTTCCCGCCCGCGGCCTTCACCTTGTGCAACGTGTCCAGGTCGCTTTCCAGCGTGGTTTTCGAACTCTTGCCCTTTTTCTGATCGGCCAATACTTTGCCGTAGTCGTCAAATACTCCAAGCTTCGAGTTGTCTAGGCCGGCGACTGGCGGCACCTGCTCCGGAAGTAATTCAGATACCAGCGGGAAGCCTTTGGGGTTCGGTTTTCCATCTTCATCGCGTGACATGTAGCGTTGATAGGTATCCGGTGCACTCGACAGATTTTGGACCGCAAAAAAATCTTGCTTGTAGCCGATGCCTGAGCTGCCGAGCAATCCTGCCGATAGCATGCCAATGCCGCCGCTAAAGCCCAGAGCCAACGCGCCGCCTTTCGGAAAGCGTTCTGAGATCGTGCCCAGTAGCGTCGGCCAGTAGAAGGTTTTTCCAATGCCGTAGACTGTCACGGCGCCTAGCCAAGCCCATGCCGTGCCGGTAAATGGCTGTCCGAGCATCCACAGCCCCGCGGTTGCAATTACTGCGCTTACGAAAAGCAAGCCAACGGGGTTGATTTGGTGAACGATCGGACCGGCAAAGAAACGCAGACCGAACATCAACAAGTTGGTCCAAATGAAGGCCAGTAGCGCGAGGTCTTTGTTGGCCAACACAGTGTTGGTAATATTCGTGATCCAGCTGTCGGTGCCCAACTCGACGTAACCGACCATGGCATGCAACAAATACAAGAATGCCAGGACTAGATGTCCAAAAGAGAACTCCGTCATGAACCCGTAGATGATCCACAGCCCCAAAGCAATTGCCCACCCCACCCAAGTTGGGATGTCAATCCAGGATTTCGGTATGCCGGGGATGACTACGGAGGTCAGCATCAAGCCCACAAAGAATATGGCAACTGCCGCTCCGAGCATGCCAACTTCCCCCATCATTTCCTTTGCATTGACGCCTTGCTCTTTGGCCTCTGATGTCGGAAAGCGGCGGCCCACCATCATCACGCCATAAAGCAATACAGGAACAAGAAACACGCCGAGCTTGTATTCCCAGCGGATGCCACCCTCGATCTGGTTGAACCCCAATGCGATCAGCGCTCCCAGGATCAAGCCTCCAGGCCAGCCGGCGTGGAGAATATTGAGCCAATGGGTCTTGTTCCTGGGGAATAATGTTGCGGTCAGCGGATTAATCACGGCTTCGCACGTGCCATTTCCAAGCGCGAAGAGATACATGCCGATGTTGAGGCACCAGTAAGTGGCCTCCTTACCATAGGCGGCAAAGACTGGCGTGGCGGCAAAGGTGACCACGGCCGAGGAGGCGTGCAGGAGAAACGCAAGTGTCATGAGTTTGCCGTAGCCGATCCAGTCGGCGATGAAGCTCAGGAGAATGATGCTGACGCCGAAGAGGAACAGTCCGCCGCCAGTGATCGCGCCCAGTTCGCTCTGAGTAAAGCCAAACTGCTGACCCCAGTCGCCCAAGATCTCCGTGCGAACGGAAAAACCAATGCCCGCGGCGATCAGCGTGAAGAAACTCGCCCAAAACAGCATCTTGTCACTGAAGGAAGGCGACGAAGCCGGGGCAGTCGAGTACGACATGGAACGCGTCTCCGGAAGAGGACGGAAGCTCTCAAACCGAAAAGAGTAAGCGACGCCCCGGTAACTGTCAACGGCGCACGCAGAGTTTTGCCCAAAATCGCGGCGCCCGCCCCGTCACGATTTGCCTAGAATGACTTCGCATGGAACTTCGCACGTTCACTTTTCTCGGCACCGGCACGTCCACCGGCATTCCCATCGTAGGCTGCGACTGCCACGTGTGCACATCAGCCGATCCGCGCAACCAGCGCTATCGCTGCGCCGTCCTTATCGGCACGCCCCAGGGCAACATCCTCATCGACACACCCCCTGAGCTGCGGTTGCAACTGTTGCGGGCCAAGGTCAAGGTCGTGCACGCCGTCCTGTTCACGCACTATCACGCCGATCACTTGTACGGCCTGGACGACCTTCGTCCCATTCCCAAGCAGCTAGGCGCCGCCGTGCCCATTTACTGCAACTATGAGGTGGAGCGCACCATCCGCCAGTCCTTCGCGTATGCCTTCAGCCAAAACGCGGACGGACTGCCCGCTGGTTTCATACCGAAGCTCGAATTCCGCAACATCGAGGAAGCGCCCTTCACGGTGCTCGGCCAGCGCGTGACGCCGATCCCGCTCATTCACGCCCATTTCCACGTGCTAGGTTTTCGCATGGGCGACGTCGCCTATTGCACCGACGTCAACAAGATTCCGAAGGAAAGCTGGCCGCTCTTGGAAGGCGTCCGCATCCTCGTGCTCGACGCGCTGCGCTATCGGCCGCACCCCGGGCACTTTTCGCTCGACGAAGCTCTCGAGGTAGTGGATCGATTAAAGCCCGAACGGACCTACTTCACGCACATGTCGCACGACCTGGAGCACGAAGAAACGAATCGCAATCTGCCGAAGAACGTAGAATTGGCTTACGATGGATTGAGTTTTCGATTTTGACAGCCCGAACGACCTGTAGGATGGACATTCTTGTCCGTCGAAGCGCCCAAGACTCGAATGTAGCGCTTCGACGGACTGGAAAGTCCATCCTACAGGGGTCTCGTAACTGACTCGCGACGGACAAGAATGTTCATCCTACAGAAAAGAAATGACGCTGAAGAGACTTGCGAGTAGTATCTGCGGCAACGCCGATTCCAACGGAGGGCTAATGTTCAACCTACCGCTGCCGCCCAGTTTTCACGGTTTGGATGAGCACCTGCCTTTAACGGTGTACTATCGGCATCTGCCCCATTGGCGGCAGGCAGGAGCAACTTACTTTGTTACCTTTCGGATGATCGACTCGCTGCCAAACGAGCAATTGCGGCAACTTCAATTCTTACGTAACGAATGGAAACGAAAGCACCCTCCGCCTTGGAGTAAAGTGGATTGGGATCGCTATGCGAGAGAGGCGACGCGTCTCGCCGAAGATTGGCTCGACCAAGGCCATGGCGCCTGCTACTTCGCGCAAGAGGAGATTGCGAAAATACTCACGGATGCCCTTTTGTTCTTTCAGGGCAAGCGTTATTTCGTGTCTTGTTTCACAGTTATGCCCAACCACTGTCACGTCGTGATTAGACCGTTTTCTCAGTTTTCGCTGGAGAAAATCCTGCAAATCTGCAAGGGCTACGTTGCTTACAAAGTTAATCGGGCGATTGGGCGGTCCGGCACACTTTGGCAGCAGGAGAGTTTTGATCGAATTGTGCGTGACGAGGAACACCTGTATCGCGTTCTGCAATATATTGGCCGAAATCCGGCCAAGGCGAAAATCCCACGCGAGCGCTGGGTGCGTTGGTTGCATCCGGAATGGATTCAAGCCGGTTGGTGTTTTGAAGATGACACACCAAATCGTCAGGCACCGCAGACAAGTAAGATGAGCATTGCGCCGCCGTGGCTCGTCCTGTAGGATGGACATTCCTGTCCGTGGAAGCGCCCAAGACTCGAATGTGGCGCTTCGACGGACAGGAATGTCCATCCTACAGGGGTCTCGTAAGTGACTGGCGACGGACAGGAATGTCCATCCTACGGGACACGTGAGGGGTGCATTGACGGACAAGAATGTCCATCCTACCTAAGTATTCTCAAATGACACGCGTTCCCGAAGACCTACTCGACTTGATTCGCCGCCATGGCCAGGAACATGTTCTGACCTGGTGGCATGAGCTTGTCGAATCCGATCGGACCTGCCTCATAACGCAGATGCAAGGCATCGACTTCGAAGAGCTGAAGCAATTGTACAAGCAGCGCGAGCAGAAGTCCGTGTTGCCGGCCGATGCCCGAATGGCGTCGTTGCCGCGCCCGAGCGACGACGCAGCGCGGCGGGCAGCGCACA
>JAKEHV010000563.1 GCA_022614915.1 Gemmataceae bacterium
AACGCCGCACGTTCTTGGTTTGCGGCGGGCGCACGGCTCTTAGGCGGCTGCTGCCGGACAACGCCGGAGACGATACGCACATTCGCTCAGGCTTTTCCGCTGGCGAACTAAACTATTTCGAATTTGCCAGAGCATCTTCCAACAAAAGTGCCATTAGTTTTGAACGCGTCAATTGGCGTTTGGCCGCGAAAGCCGTTACGCGCTTTAACAAGCCTTTTTCAATGCTGACGGAAATCCTTTGAAACCCTTTGCCCGATTTGGGCCGCCCTCGTTTGCGACGCACTCGACGCCATTGCTTGCGTTCCTCCGGCGTCAATGCTCGCGATTGGCGCTCAATATCTTCGACGTCGAAATGCTTAGTGGCTGTCGCAAGCTCAGCGGCGGTCATTTCCCAGTATTTCTTTGCTTTCATTTTCTCCTCCGGCGCAGGCGGTGTTTTTCTCGATCCGTGAGAGGCCGCGCATGGATCACAAAGATCGATTCTTCATCATCCATCACAAATATCACCTGGAGATATCGACCGCCCTTATCCTGTCCCCATACCAACCATTTTTCGTCTTCGACCCTGCGCGGATACGGGTTCTTGGCGCCGCGAATGACCCTCTCGGCATCTTCCGGTGCAACGCCATGTTCAGCGATGTGTTCGATATTCCAGTCGTTCCAACGGAACTCCATTACATTCTTATGCAAGAAAATCTTTGCTGTGTCAACGAATGATCGGATTGAAAGAAATGTAAGTGAACCGATCATTCGCAATGTTGGATCCGCCAACCACTTTGACACCGGCACAATGGACCGCTAATATGTGGAAGCTGTTTGGAGACGTTCCTGCACGGAAGCGCCGTGGGCATCCTGTTGCGCTGCCGGGGCCGATCCATAGGAGACGGAGCATGTTGCAGGCCCTAGTGAGCCACGCGCGCCGGCTTTGGCTGCAACTAGCGCGCCCTGTCGATAGCGAGCCGGGCCTGCGCGAAGAATTCGTCGCACCGTCCGCCAAAACCTATCGCCCGCTCCAGTGCGTCGTCCTGACCGACGAGGTGTGCCGCACGTTGTTCGAGGGCTTTCGCGATCACCGCCGCTCCCAGCGCGGCGACGAGGAAATCGGCTGGGTGCTCTTGGGCATTCGCGAAGAGCAGGAAGCGCTGGCGCTGGCCACATTGCCCGCGGGGGCCCAGCGTGAAGCCGGCGTCGCCCACGTCCGTTTCAACAGCCTGGCTCAGGCGGTCGCCAGCAGGATCGTCCGGCAATGGGACAAGCGCCTTAGTCTGCTCGGCGTCGTCCACACGCATCCGGGCAGCCTGCGCCATCCCAGCCAGGGCGATTTCGAAGGCGATAGCCGCTGGGTCGGACAACTGCGCGGCGGCGAAGGCGTCTTCGGCATCGGCACGGCGGATGAAGGCGACCCGCTCACCCCCGACCCCTCTCTCTCCACAGCGAGGGGAATTGGCGCACAGCCCGAGTCAAATCGCCAGACGTGGGGCGAGCTTAGTTTTTCCTGGTACGCTTTGGCCAAAGGCGACCGGCGCTATCGCCGGCTGCCTGCGACGATGACGCTCGGTCCCGATTTGGCGCGGCCGCTCTCTGCCGTCTGGAGACTCCTCGAACGGCATGCGGAAGAGATCGATCGCTTGTGCCGGCAACAAAACGGGGTTGCGTTCGAAGTCGCGAACGGCGAAGATGGTCCGAGTCTTTCGATGCGTTTGCCCTTGGCGGAAACCGGAACGAGTTTGAAGGTCCTGTTAGAGCAAAGGGAAACGCGTTTCGTTTATCAGGAGGGCCAAGACCTAAGCAGCGTCGATCCGGACGAGGAGCGCATCGATCGGGCGGTGTATTTGGTTCTCGCGGAACTGGCGGGGCAGAGATCGGCCATGGTAAGATCGTAATGGAATACGTTCGCAGACAAATCATCGGCGGAGCTGCCGCCGCACGCGTGTTTTTTCGGTTTTCAACAGGAAAGGGGTTCTCCATGGATTTCCGACCACTCAATGACACGGAACGTCGGCAACTGATCAGCGCTTTGCGCGGCAACGCGGAGGATAATCGCGCCATTCTCATGGACCGCCGCGATACCTCGTTCCAAGGCGCTAGCGACGAAGTCACCGACGACGAAGTCATTGAAGCAATCAAATCGGTGCCGTGCCATTATTAACAGTGAAGAGTGGAGGGTGGAGCGCGGAGCGCGTAGGGTGGAGCGCGAAAAGTGAAGCGCGGAGCGCATGTCAGTGAGCGCTCTGCGCTCCACTCCCCGCGCTCCACGTTGCACTCCACGCTCCACGCAGCAATGGGTCTCTTCGATTCCGAAGCGGGCAAACGGCGGTTGTTGTCCGTCGAGATCCCGATCATTGAGCGCTACAACGAAGAGCGCGACGCGGAATTCAAGATTCGGGCGGCGCGGCTGGGCAACGCACTCGTCTTGTCGTATCGGCTCAAGCCGGCTAATAACGTCTACGAGCTTGAAACCCGGCTGCTCTCCACTTATCCGGCGGTGCCGCCGGAGACGCGTGTCCTGACGCCGCTCAAGCCCTGCCCGCACATGCTTGAAGGGCAGACCGTATGCCTGTGGCGCCAAGGCAGCACCCGGCAAACGAGCCGTTGGGACCCGGCGCAGTTCACCTGCGTCTTCGCCATTCAAGCCGCCTGGCGCTGGCTGGCCTGTTATGAAGTCTGGTACGCGACAGGAGAATGGCCGTTGCCGGAAGCAAAGTAGTGGTGAACAGTGAGTGGTGAGTGGTGAGTGGTGAGTGGTTTAACTCGCTACACACCAAAAAACACTGAAATGAAGCATCTCCTCCAGGTCGGCGCAGGCAGCGGCGGCATGCCGGTTCTCGACATGCTAAGCCGCGAATTGCGCATCACTCACGTTACGCTGATCGAGCCGGATGTGTACAAGCCGCACAACGTCTATCGGCATTTGTTTCCCATTTCGGTGGTGGGGCAACCGAAAGCAGCTCTCGCAGCGAACTGGTTGCGCGAACGGCGACCGGAGTTGATAGTCGACATACTTCAGACCGATCTGTGCGATCCGGTGGCCGCGGGCGCGATCGAAGAGGCCGCGCGGCAGTGCGACATGGGCGTCTGCGCCGCCGACAACGAGCCCGCCAAGCTGCAGTGGGACGCCCTCATGCGCCGCCACGGCAAACCCTGGACCCTCGGCGAAGTCCTGTCCGGCGGCATCGGCGGCTTCGTCCATTGGTTTGTACCAGGCGGCCCCTGCTACGGCTGCGTCGCCAGTCATCTGCAGCGCTGTGTCGAAGTCGATAAGCCCAAAGCGCCGGATTACTCGCAGCCCGGCGGCGCGGTGCACGAAACCACCATTCCCGCGAGCAAAGCCGCCATCGCGATCATTGCCGCCTTGCACGCGCAGATCACGCTGCAATTGCTGGAACAGGGCAGCGCTTATGATCCTGGATTTTGCAGCCTCTTGTTCACGCTGGATAAAGTGCCTGGTATCTTTGAGGAAGCATTTCGGCCGATCCGTTTCCGCATTGCCCGCTCGCCGAACTGCCTGGTGTGCGGCACGCAAACGACGCCCGCCGATTTGGACGCCGCCCTGGAACAAGCCTTGGCCCGAGTAGGAGGTCAAGGGTGAGTGGTGAATGGTGACGCCTGACTCCTGATTCCTGACGCCTGATGCGCGACCTTTGGAACCTCTTCCGCAGCCCGTATCCGCGCCTGGACAGCCTGACGTACTTTTACGAAAAGGCCGGGCTGGTGCTGGAAAACCAGGTCATTCCGTGGTGCGCCGAAGCGGTCGTAGTGCAGGCCGGCGTCGATTGCCCCAGCGCGTCCATCGGTCATGCTCCCCAAGCCACTTCCACGAGGGGCGTGGAGGGATTCCGACTGCGCTTGGGGAATAAGGACCTTGCCCCCGAACTCGTGCGCGTTCAGGAAGCGCTCGGCTCGGTGATGTTGACGTTTCGCTTGCCGCCTCCCAAACAAACCACTCTCGCCGAGCTTTTCTTTCGCAACAAGCCGATCGGACAGCTTACCTTGCCGGTTGTCAGCCTGGACGAATACTTGCGCAAAACCACGGTGCAAATGCCGACGCTGAGCGTTCGCCTTGGCGCGGTCACCGCGGCGTGTCAAGCCTATGTCCATGGGCAGTGCCAGGGCTGGGTGGCGTCCGCGGTGCTGCACAATCCGGCCGGCCTGTTGCCATTGTCCGAGCTGGGGATGCGCGTCGAAGTGCGGCGCGGCGCCAAGCCTCCTCACACCCGAGCCTTCTCCGCCAGAGGGGCGCAGGGAGAGACCGTTCTCGAAGCCGTTGCGGCTTTTTCGAGCTCCCAATTTCGCGCCAAGCAAGCTTTGGTCAGTGTCGCGTTGCCCAAGCCGCGCCGCCAAGGCGAGTGGAACATCGTTTGGGTAATCGGCGAAAAAACCGTGGCCGAGCGCTCACTGCGAGCTATTTCCAGGCAGCGTTTCCTCCGTTCGCTGCACGTGGCCGCCAGCCGCTTTCTCTTGCAAGACGAAAAGGGCGTCATGCATGTCGAGCGCTACTTCGACCCGGAAACAGCGCCGGCGCGCGTCGGGCCCTGCTTCCTGCTCGCGAGCGACGAACCGGGAATCGCCGGCCTGTGCTCGTTGCAGGTGCATGTATTGGGCAAAAGTCCGCGGGGTAAGGCCGCTGGGAGTGAGCGCGCCTGTCTACCGGAACAGGATGTCCTGGTCAGCGACGGGCCGACGCCCGTCGCCCCCGGCACCATCGAATTCGAAGTCTTGGAACACGTCAAAGGCTTCGAGCTGCGCTTGGGCAAAGAGGCGCTAGCACGGCTGCCGCTGTCCGCCGCGCCGCAAGCGATCTTTACGGCCGAAGGCGGATTCAAGCCGGCGGAAGCGTTTGAATGGAATCAGGCGGCTGAAGAGCAGCTCTTGGACAAACTGAACAAGCTCATGAAATCCTGATGTGAAAGGTGATAAGTTATGGCACAGCAACACGCGCCGCGCTTTCTACAAATCGTCACCGATGCCAAGAAAAGGATACGCGAAACCACGGTCGACGAAGTCAAAGGGAAAATGGAGCGCGGCGAGAAGTTTGTACTGATCGACGTGCGCGAAGAAAGCGAATTCGCCAGGGACCATTTGCCCGGCGCGGTGCACCTGGGCAGGGGAGTCCTCGAGCGCGACATCGAAGCGCGCGTGCCGGACACGGCCGCCCCGCTTGTGCTTTATTGCGGCGGCGGCTATCGCAGCGCGTTGGCCGCCGACAACCTCCAAAAGATGGGCTACATCAACGTCATGTCGATGGACGGCGGCATCCGCGGCTGGCGCGAAAAGGGTTATCCCTTGAGCACATGACGATGGCGGACTGCTCGCCCACCGCGGATGGCAGACTGAAAAATTGCCCCTCCATCGCAGCGCATGAGTTGCAAACAGGGGGGATAGCCTGTGTGTCGCTTGTCGCTCCGGAAAGCCGAATCGAATCGTTGGCTTTCTCGCTTTGTTGCGCCATTTGCCTAATCTTGCTATTCGGTACGACCGCTACCTTGCATTCTCTTGACCCAGCCTAGCGCCGGAATTGCCGCTACAGTCCCTACTTTGTGATTAATCTGCACTGATTAACCGATGACGAATGAGTCAACGGCGGAGTTCAACGTACGCCCCACGCTCCGCGTGGGGTTCCACCGCTTCCTAATGGGCGCGGCTCTGAATGGAAGAGCCGCGCACGCAGTAGGCGGTGAAATCGTGTTCCACTGCACTAACGGATGGAGCCATGAGAGAACTGCTAGGCACGATGGCGGCATGGTTGACGGCGGGCGGCATCGCTTTCGGACAAGGGTATTATCAGCATACAGCGCCTCCGATGTACGCGAACTTCGACGCTTCAGCAGTGCCGGAGCGGCCGCGTCCCATAGTGCATGGTTGGCCGCCGCCACCGGGTTCGTGGACGCCGCCGCCGGGTTATCGACGGATCAACCCCGCGAAGTTGCCTGCGCCAACCGACATCAAGCCCGCAGCTGCCGACGATGTGGGCCGGGCGACGGCGACTTCACCGGCGCCGCTGTTGTCGCAGTCGCCATATGTACCCGACCTTCCCAAACCGGCGCTCTACGGTTGGCCGCCGCCGGGCGGAATGTTGCCGGCGCCTCCGGGGTATAAGCTGCAGTCGATGCCTAAGGTCGCGACGTCGAGCGCGCGCGCAGCGATGCAAGAGGGCGGCGTCGCGCCGGCGGCAGGCCCCTCTCCCCAACCGCGCGCTCTGGATGCAGGCGGCCCCGCCTCTTTTTCCCAACAGGTCAGCAGTCCGTATATGCTGTATCCCGCGCCGGGCACCGCGCTCATGAGTGACCGGCCGGCGGCCTCGATAGGCATGGTGTCGCCGTGCGGCATGGACGGCCCGTATTGCGCGCCCTGTGGCCATCGCTGCTATGGCAAAGGCGAGTTCTTGTTCTGGTGGCTGCGCGAACAGGAATCACCGGCGTTGTTCACGTTTCAAACGGGACAGGGCCCCGCCGTCATCGACGCCAACGACATCGACAACGAACAGCGTATCGGCGTGCGGCTGACGCTGGGCCGCTGGCTCGATCCCGATCATTGCTGCGGCATCGAGGTTGGCTTTGCGTATCTGTTCGAGCGCGAATTCGGCCGAGCCATCACGGCGGGCTCGCTGGCGCGGCCGTACTTCGATGTCTCCACGGGGGCGGCAGCATCATTCCCGCTGTCGGCATTGGGGACCAATGCGGCGGCCGAACTGCGCGGCCTGAGCCGATTCCAAACGGGCGAGGTCAATCTGCGCCGCCAACTTTTGCGCATTGGCTGCGGGCACGTCGATGCGCTGGCCGGCTTCCGTTACCTCCAGTTGGAAGAGGGCTTCGAAGTAATCACGAATGTCACGCCGGTCGGCGCCGCCGGCACGGTCACCAGCGATCGCTTCGGCGCGGACAATCTGTTTTTCGGTGGGCAAGTCGGCGTCGAAGGCGAGCTCAACCTCGGCCGGTTCTTCGCCGGTTCGTACCTCAAGGTCGCGATCGGCAACAATCACCAAACCGTGGACATCGCCGGCAACCGCGTCGCCAACGCCGCCTCGTTGCCCGGAGGTTTTCTGGCACTGCCCAGCAACATCGGCCACTATTCGCACGACGAGTTCGCGTTTTTGCCCGAAGCGGGCGTTAATGCCGGCGTGCGTCTGACGGACAACGTCCGCCTCAGCGGCGGCTATTCGATTCTGTTCCTCATGCAAGCGGTTCGGCCGGCGGAACAAATCGACCGCAATCTGAACCTGACACAGTTGCAGCCGGTGGGCGGCGTCGCGGCGCCCGTTGGTCCGTTGGCCCCGTTCTTCGCCTTTCAGGAGAGCGATTTTTGGGCGCAAGGATTCAACGTGAGCTTAGAGATCCGTTACTAAACATCTTCTTTTCGGCAATGCCTTTCTTACGGGCCAGCACTTTGTGAATGCGTTCGGCGAGCGCTTCATCGTAGGCCATTGTTCCACTCCGAAGGTCACTCTTCGCTGGATGAAAACAGCTTGACAAGACCCACAAGGGCAAAAATGAGGCCCGGTACGGCGAGCACGGAAACCGCGCACCACTTACCGCCAATGTTGTAGGCCAAGGCCACAATCCAATTGATGCGTCCGCCTTGGCCTTGGTTTTCCAGATTAGTGACGTACAGATAAATCACGAACGCCAATCCCAAAAAGAAAAGCGCTCCCAGCATCCAGCCCCACCAGCGCGACAGCGCCCAATCCCAGAAGTCACCGTAGCCATTTTCCGTCATCGTTCGCTCCTCTTAAATGAAACGGTCCACCCGCCGCAGTTGTCCGAGCCGCGACCGTGAGGGAGCGGGGCACCTGCCAAACCGGCAGACTTGCGGGATTCTCAGACGAATTCTGGCAGCGGGCCGGCGGAAATTGTAACTTGATTGCGCCGCTTAAACCACTGAATTCTATACACTTAAGCATCACTGCCAAGGTAGGCACAAGACTTGCTATGCTCTCAGCCACAGCATTCCCTGTACCGACAGACTTTCGAGGAGTTGACCATGAAGGTAAAGCCTCTGGGCGATCGCATTGTCGTTCGCCGGCTCGATGCGGAAGAGAAAACTGCCGGCGGCATCCTGCTGCCCGACACCGCCAAGAACAAACCGCAGCAGGGCAAGATCCTCGCGGTCGGCGCCGGCAAGCTCTCCAAGGACGGCAAACGCCTGCCCCTCCAAGTCAAGGTCGGCGACACCGTCCTCTTCACCACCTGGGCCGGCGATGAATACAAAGATAAGGAACAAAGCAATATCCTCATCATGCGCGAAGAGGATGTCTTAGCCGTGATGGAATAAACCCGAAATCCGAATACCGAAATCCGAAACAAATTTGAAACACCAAAAAGGAAAACTCAAAATCCGTTCGTTTTTCATTTTTGAGTTTTGATTTTGTTTCGCAATTTGGATTTCGAAATTCGAATTTGCATCCAACCACTGACAACAACAGTTAGGAGACTCTCAGAATGGCTGCGAAACAAATCGCCTTCGAAATGGAAGCCCGCGACGCCATGCGCCGCGGCGTCGGCAAGCTCGCCAAGGCCGTCAAGGTCACGCTCGGGCCCAAAGGCCGCAACGTCATCCTGCAGAAATCCTTCGGCTCACCCACCGTCACCAAAGACGGCGTGACCGTGGCCAAGGAAATCGAGCTCGAAGACAGGTATGAGAACATGGGCGCCCAGATGGTCAAGGAAGTCGCTTCGAAGACTTCCGACGTGGCCGGCGACGGCACCACCACCGCCACCGTCCTCGCCGAAGCCATCTTCAACGAAGGCCTCCGCGCCGTCGTCTCCGGCGTCAACCCCATGCTCATGAAGCGCGGCATCGAAAAGGCCGTCGACGACATCGTCGAAAAGCTCAAGAAAATGTCCATCCCCGTCAAGGGCAAGAAGGACATTGAAAACGTCGCGTCCATCGCCGCCAACAACGACGAAGAAATCGGCCGCATCATCGCCGAGGCTATGGACAAAGTCGGCAAGGACGGCGTTATCACCGTCGAGGACGGCAAGTCCATCCAAACCAGCCACGAATTCGTCGAAGGCATGCAGTTCGACCGCGGCTACCTGTCGCCCTACTTCGTGACTGACCCGCAAAAGATGGAAGCCGAGCTCGAAGACCCGTACATCCTCATCTACGAAAAGAAGATCTCCACCAACAAGGACCTCGTCCCTGTCCTGGAAAAAGTGCTGAATTCCGGCAAACCGATCTTCATTATCTGCGAGGAAGTCGAAGGAGAGGCGCTGGCCACGCTAGTGATCAACAAGCTGCGCGGCACCTTCAAGTGCTGTGCCGTCAAGGCCCCCGGCTATGGCGATCGCCGCAAAGCCATGCTCGAGGACATCGCCATCCTCACCGGCGGCAAAGCCATCTTCGAGGACTTGGGCATCCAGCTCGAAAACGTCACGCTCAAGGATCTCGGCCGCTGCAAGAAGATCAAGGTCGATAAGGACAATACGGTGATCATCGAGGGCGCGGGCAAGAAGGTCGACATCCAGGGCCGCGTGGCCCTCATCCAGCGCGAGCTGGAAAAATCCACCAGCGACTACGACAAGGAAAAACTGTCCGAGCGCATCGCCAAGCTGTCGGGCGGCGTGGCCAAGATCAACGTCGGCGCGGCCACCGAGAGCGAAATGAAGGAACGCAAGGCCCGCGTGGAAGACGCCATGCACGCGACCCGGGCCGCCAACCAGGAAGGCATCCTGCCCGGCGGCGGCGTCGCCCTGCTCCGGGCCGCGGCCGGCCTCAAGGCCAAGGGCCTCGATCCCGACGAGGAAGCCGGCTTCAACATCGTCGTCCGCGCCTGCAAGAGCCCGATCGTGCAGATCGTGCAGAACGCCGGCGAAAACGGCGACGTGGTCGCCAACAAGATCATGGAAAACGACAACGCCAACTACGGCTTCGACGCCCGCCTGTCGAAATACTGCGACCTGGTCAAGGAAGGCATCATCGACCCGACCAAAGTGGTCCGCAGCGCGTTGCAAAACGCCAGCAGCGTCGCCGTGCTCTTGCTCACTAGCGACGCCCTGGTCGCCGAAATACCCAAGGACGAGAAGAAGAAGGCGGGCGGCGGCGGCGGCGAGGATATGTACTAACCCGACGCGCCGCGCGTGCAACACTAGCCCGACGCGCTAGCGAGGGCGGCGGACGTGTCGCCCGAACAACAATCCGCGCAACGCGGTTTCGCCTAGAAGCCCGGCCTTGTGCCGGGCTTTTTTGTTTGGCTTGCGAGATTGGGAAACCGTGGATAAAGTGTGAGGATGGACTTCGAAATCATCGGTGAGATACGAGAGACCGAAGTCATTGCTGTCAATCTTTCCATTCGCGAGCTGGCACAACTGAAGGAGAAATTCGGCGGCAAACGCTGGCGAAAGCTCAAGGGCGCGGCCACGGTCCGACTTCCCAATGAAAGAGTCCGCCAGGCCGAAATTCACTGGTACGAAGCGCATGGCATCGGCAAGCGTAAGATGAAAATCAAGAAGTTTTTGGATTAGGCCGTCATGACCAAACAGAAGACAAAAAATCGATTCGCGGTTTGCATCGCCAACGATGGCTGCGATGACCTGAAGGTTTGGAAACTCTACCGCGTTCTGCCTGACGCCAAGGCCGCTGAGGAGGACTTCCTCCGCGTCGTGGACGAATCGGGCGAGGATTACCTTTACCCTGAAGCACGCTTCGTCGTGGTCCATTTGGACGCGAAAACTGCCAAAAAGCTTTTGGCCGCGCCTGCCGGTGCATAGGTCATGATTCACAACGACGGGCAACTCGCGGTGGTTCAAGCTTTTCATGCGCGTACTCAATTGCGAATAGCTGCAATCTATGATGACGGAGTGGCGGGTGGCATTCGCTGTGTTGCTCTGTTATGCTTCAATCATGCCAGCAAGGGACACGTATCATGACACCGTGCGCAACGCCCTTGTCAAGGACGGCTGGACGATCACGGACGATCCGTTGCGCTTGAAATGGGGCGACCGCGATTTCTTCGTTGACCTTGCCGCCGAGCGAATATTGGTGGCGGCTCAGAAGGGAGGAACGCGAATCGCCGTCGAAACCAAATGCTTTCTTGGCGACTCGCCAATGACGGACCTGCAAAGAGCGCTGGGACAGTTTGTCCTCTACCGGTCGATCCTGGAAAAGCAAGAACCTGGCCGAGCGCTTTTCCTGGCAGTCCCCTTGGATGCGGCCGAGATTTTCGACGAGCCGATCGGGGAGTTGGTCATTGCGCAAGTTGCCGTGCAACTCATGGTCTTTGACGTGGAGAAAGAGGAGATTATGCGATGGATACCCTGAACGCGTATCGCGACATCATCGAGCGCGTGCTCGAGAATTACACCAAGCTTCCATACGCTCAAGGCGACTTGCAATGCGAGGCCATCTTTGACCGCCAGCGCGACCGCTATGCGCTCATGACGGTAGGCTGGGACAAGCACAAGCGCGTCCATCACCCGCTGATTCACATCGATATTGTCAGCGGCAAGGTCTGGATTCAAGCCGACAACACGGACCGAGCCGTCGCCACCGAGCTGGTGGAGGCAGGAATTCCTAAGTCCGACATTGTGCTGGCATTTCGCTCGCCGGCAGTGCGCAAGTACACGGAATACGCCGTGGCATGAGGAAAGGGATCCCCTGGCCATAACCCTCTAAGCGAAGGCAGCCCATGTCACCGGTGAACCGGTCGAGTATTTGACATGTCCAGACGCAGATCTAGTCCCGCCGCGGAGCATCCTTACCTGGTCGTCTTCGCCTCACAGCCGCCGCTCAATCGGCCGCGGCTGACACATAGCTTCGCGGCGTTCCTGACGGCGGCGACGCCCGCTGATCCGGCGAACGTGCCCATTGTGCCGCACACGACCATTAGCTGGCTGCCTTCCACGATGGTCATCCGCCTGTTCACGCAGCCGCAGCCGGGCACGAACTTCGACATGCCGACGACGATCGATTGGGCGCTCGGCTTCCCACGGACCTGGGTCCTGCGCTTGGGGCCCCTACCGCATCAACAAAGCCCTGTACGAGAGCGCCTTGCGCCGCGCCAAAGAGGCGTGGCGTCAGAAGTTAGCACCTACTTACAATGCCGAAGGGTATGCCTATGCGCAAAGTGGCACGCACGAGTGTTTTCGCGATCTGCAAGCTGTTTTGCATTAACAGTTTATGACAATTCTCCCGTGCGTGCCACCAGGTGCAAAAAAGTGGCACGCACGAGCCGTGCGTGCCACTTTCTATGACGACTTCGAGCCCCAAGACTGTGCGACCAAGGCTGGAATTGTCGAAACTGGGCAGCATGTCAACTAGCACGCTTCAACGTCGTTCCTCCAAGCGCAGGATGTAGACGGCGCCGGTCGCGACCGGGACTGCCAGATGCCTGCTGTCCGGTGCGAAGAATGCACGGTAGCGCAACTCTGGAAATAGCCAATGGCGCACGGTCTTGCCGGTGGCGGCGTCGAGAAGGGCGACGTTGCCGTCGGAGCCGACGATGACGAGCCATTTGCCATCGGGTGAGTAGGCGGTGTGATAGATGTAACCGCGGCCGGGATTCTGTTTGTTCACAGCGCTAGGGGCGTCGCCATCCCATTTCCATTGTCGCAGCATGCTGTCTTGAGCGCCCGCGTAGAACTGCTTGCCGCCGGGCGCCATGGCCACGCTCAACACTGGATCGGCGATATCCTTGAACTGCCAGATTTCCTTGCCGCTTTCGATGTCCCACAGGCGGACCGTGCAGTCTTCGTAAACGGGCAACCCCTTCTCGTACATAATCTTGCCGTCTTTGTTGAGCTTGTAGCCGCCGGCGCCGGAGAGCACGCGCTGGCCGTCGGGAGCGAAGGCCACGCCGCTGACGTATTTCGTGTGGCCCTTGAAAGCTTGCAGCTCTTTGCCTTTGTCCACGTCGAAGACACGAATCTCCTCCTTGCTGGCCGTGACCAGGCGGCCCGCGTCTTTCGAAAACGCCATGAAGGTCACGTGGCTTGGATGGCCGGGCAAACGCTTTGATTCGAATCGGGTTTCCGCTTCGAATAGTCGCACCGCCGTGTCCTGGCCGGCATAGGCAAGCATTTTCCCTTTGGGGGACCAGACGACCGAATGCACAAGGAGCGGATCCTTGGTGTAAGGGTTGCGTTCCTTCGCTTCCGGGCCGCCGAATTCCCATAAGCGCAAGACGCGTTCGTAGCCGCCGGTGGCCGCGAGCTTGCCGTCGGGTGAGAAGTCCAAGCCGTAGACGTGGCTGAGCGGTCCCTTGGGCACTGCACGTTCCTTGGGCTTGGCGGCGGCAATGTCCCACGATCGCACTGTCCAGTCTGCGCCGCCCGAGATGAGCGTCGTAGCCGTGCCCTTGCTAGGCAGCGCAACCGACTGCACTACATTGACATGGCCTTGCAAGACTGCTTTCAAGACCGGCGGCGGACCGATGTTCCAGAGGAGAATCGTGTTGTCGCTGTTGCCGGTGGCGAGCAACTTCGATGCCTTAGGCCCGAACGCGACGGAATAAACGTAGCCGTTTTTACCTTGCAGGAACCCCTTGGGCCTGGCGGTCGTGCCCGAAACGTCCCAGAAGCGGACGAATTGATCCATACTGCCGGATACGAGCGTGCCGTCGGGAGCGTAGGCCACACAGAGGACGGACTTGGTGTGGCCGCGTAGCGACTCCCGTTCGCGGATGCTGTCTTTGCCCACGTTCCAGAGGCGAATCGTTTCATCGGCGCCGGCCGAAGCCAACGTTTTGCCGTCCGCGGAAAAGTCGAGGCCGTGCACCGCGCCGGTGTGCGATTGCAGGGCGGGCCGTTTCTTTAAGCCTTCGTCGGTCACGTCCCAGACGTAGATCGTAGTGTCGGCGCCGGCCGCCGCCACCAGGTCAGCCTTGGGCGTGACCGCGACGGCGTACAGCCCGGCCGAGCCTTCCTGAGCGAAAGACTTCATTTTCGGCGGCGTCATCGTGAGGTCCCACAGGACGACCCGGCCGTCGTAACCGCACGAGGCGAGTGTTTTGCCGTCTGGGAAGAAGGCGAGCCCGCTGGCGCCGACGCTATGCGCGCCCCACATGACTTCCTGGCGCAGGGTCTTGGCATCCCAAAGGCGAATAATGCCGTTGGCCCCGGCGCTGGCGACACGCTTGCCGTCGGGATGAAAGGCGACAGCATAGACCGCATGGCCCTGCCGGCCGCGATGCTCGCCGAGGATGCCGACGAGCTCCTTGGGGTGCCAATCAAATCGTTCGAGTGCGGGAATCTTGTTAGGATCGAGCTTGTCGAGCGGGCTTTGCGCCGACGCCGCTGCAGTAAAGACGAATGGGATTACAGAAGCAAGGACACGACAAAAGCGATCGTGACGCATGGCGGGGCTCGTGGGGCGAAAGTGCAGGTGGGACGCGCCAATCGTAACTCGGAAATGGCGCGAAATCCAGTACTGCCCTCTAGAGCGTCCGCGGCATTCCGTTGCGCCGTTTAGTCTTTCGCGAGGATTTGACCTTGGCCGAATCTCGCAATGCAAGCCACTTGTTTAGAGAGGTTCGGCTCTCGCGCGAGCGGTGTCCTTCCAATAGATTCTCAACGCTGATGTCTTCATCGAGGCTTGGCCAATGAACTCCATAGCCTTTCGCGATCAGGCGCCAATGCGCACGCTCCTTCTTCGTTCCGTGCAAGAGGCGCGGAAACCATTCCAGTGGAACAGAGATGGCACGCCCATCGTTGAGTTCAACGGTGAGTGTGTCACTTGTGCACCTTATGTTGGCAGCCAGTAATCCTTTGGCAGCCAGCAATCCTCGCTTATTCTTCGAAGAACTCATTCCAACGCTCCAACAATCGGTCTAGTTGCTCCTGCACGATCACGTGAATCCTATTCAGTTCTTTCTCACTGAAACCGTGGTTCCGAGCAAGTCGAACGGGGGTAAGCCAAAACTTCGCCTCCGAAGCGTTTCTTTCGACGTGAACATGCGGCGGCTCGTCCCCGTCGCCGGCGTAGAAGAAGAAACGATAAGGACCGCTCCGGTAGGCGGTTGGCATCACGCCATGATAATAATCGCGCGCCGATTGGGCAACGCCGCGTTACAGCGTAAGCGCCCAGGTTAGCCACAGTGACAGGCCAAAGGAAAAGCGCAGGCCGGTTTGCATGCTGACCCACCACAGCGAGCGGTTGAGCAAGCTGCTCGCTTCCACGAGCGCCTTCTGGACTTCGTTGGCGACCATCTTGCGCGGATTGATGAAGCCGAACGTCACCGCGCGAACGACGTGCGCCGTCCTTGAGCGCAGCCAGTATTCGGCCTGATCGAAATACTTCTCCATCTCTTGGCGCGGGACTTCCGCGACGAACAGGACCGTGTACAAGTCCATCGCGAGCATCGCCAGACCCAGGGGCGCTACGACGAACAGAGCCGGCCAGTGCTCGAGCAGCCGGCCGAGATTGAGGCCGTAGGGAGGCCGGCCCGCCTCCGGCCAGATGAGCCGCGAGGCCAATAGCTGCAGCACGGTCAAGCCTAGGGCCAAGAGGGCCGGCGCGACCGTGGCCCAGGTCATGAAGATCGTGCGATGTTCGTTCATGAGCTTGAGAAGATGGGGCCAGCGTCCCGGGCCGGCGATGGCCAGCTTGCCGATGTTGCGGTATTGGCCGATGCGCCGCCAAGTGCCCACGAAGAAGAACACGAGCAGATAAAAATCCAAAAGGTGTATCAGATTCAGACCGAGTAACCCGTTCATGGGATCCGTTGGCTCCGGCGTGCTTCCCTGAATTCTTCGGTTTTCCGGCCAGGAGCTTACATCGAGCGGTGCGGGGAACGCTTGGAATTCTCAAAAAGAGGGCAAGAACTTCGCTACAATCACCTACGAACGTCATGGAACCTGTCGCGCCGCCGCCAGAATTGGAACATACCCTGCCTGTGGTAGCGTACGGTCCGCGTCGCTGGTTGTACATCGGGCTGGGTTGCTTTTTCGTCGGACTGGGCGGCGTCGGCGTGCTTCTCCCCATCTTGCCCACTACGCCGTTTCTGCTGTTGGCGAGCTATTTCTTCTTCCGCTCCTCGCCGCGCCTCAATCGCTGGCTGTTGCGCTCGCGCCTGTTCGGGCCGTTTTTGCGCGATTGGCAACGGCATCGCGCCGTCAGCCGCCGCGTTAAGTTCACTGCCATCTCGGTCATGCTCGTGGCGGTAGCAGGCAGCGCTTACTTCGGCGATTTGTCGCTGCCCTGGATCGTCGTCCTCAGTTTCCTGGCGCTCATCGGAATCATCGTTGTCTTGCGGTTGCCGGTTCTGCCGCGGCGGTCGTAGGACAGGATTCCGATCCTGTCCTTCCGACGATTGGACAGGAACGGAATCCTATCCTACGGCAAACCCGCGAGCTTTCGCCCCAACCACTCCAGCGTCAACAGGCCGAGCAAGAGACCGAGCAGCCACCACACCAGCGGCGGATCGGCCCAGACGCGCTCTTCTTGCCGCTCCTCCTTCTTCTCGACTTGGCGCGCGAAGAGATCGACGAGTTCGTTCGCATTCTCGATAGTGAAGAGCCGGCCCTTGCTCTCGTCCGCCAACGCTTGCAAGAGCGACCAGTTGACGGCAAGGTCCGCCAATTCACGATCCTCCGGCGGCAACACGCTGAACGTGTCGCCCCTGGACAACGTGTCCTTGCCGCGCTCCTTCGGCAGCAAGTCAGCGAGCTTGTCCTCAAGGTCCGGGATATCCAGCTCGATGCGATATTGGCCCGGCGGCAGGTCGGGCGCCTTCGCTTGCAGCATGCGGGCTTGTTGGGCGCTCGTCTCCAGCGGCACGACGAGGACGGATTCCTCTTTGCCGTCGCCGAGCTGCCGCCACAGTTTCGCGCGGGCGGTGCTTTTATCTTTCAAGAGCGGCACGTCTTCGCTCAGGCGCACGGCCAATTCCACGTTTTGACCGTGTGGCACGACCGGTTGGCGGGAGCCGTAGCGGATAAACTTGTTCCCTGCCGGCAGCAGCTTGTCGGCAGCCGCCCAGCGCATCAGTTGGCCCCAAAAGCGATGGTGATAGTGGTCGCCGACACGGAAGCGCCAGCGCCAAGTGCTTTCCAAACCCACGAACACAACTTTGCCGAAGCCGTAGCTGTGCTCGACCAAGACAGCATCGCCTTCGCTTTCCTTGATCTCGGGCTTCCCCAAGAAATAGGCAAGCGTTTTCGCGCCTGGCTTAGGTTTGCCCGTGATGCCCCAATAGTGTTTGGGCAAATCCAGCCAACGTTGCCGGTTCGCTTCGACGTCTTCTTCCATCCGCAAGAACGGGGCCAAGCCGCCTTCGCTCGAAAGACGCAGCGCGAAGCCGTCCGCTTCTTGCCGTACGCGCGGCGACAAAATCGGCAAGAGCTTGCCCAAGGGATCGTCCGCCGCTCCGCCAGCCGCAAGAAACTCCAGCGGCATGTGCCTTTTGCCCGCGATCAGGACGAGTGTGCCGCCGCGCCGGGACACGTACGCCTCCAGCCGGCGGCGCTCGGCGAGCGGAAACTTCTCCGCTGGCACGTCGCCCAAGACAATCACATCGTAGCGCTCGAGGTGATCCTCACCGCTCGGTCCCTTTTCCGGCAGGCGCACGCTCGCATGGCCCAGCTTTTCCAGCTTTTCTTCGGAGAGATTGCCGACCCGCGGCTGATTGAATAGCACCAGGTCCGGCTCGACTGCCGGATCACGCTGCAGTGCGTTGGCCAGATAGTGAAATTCCCAGCGCGCCTCGTTATCGACCAATAGCACGCGAATCTTGTCCTCGGCGACGCGCACCACCGTCGCCGCCAGGTTGTTTTCATTGGAGATTTCGCGAACGTCCTGCGCCGGACTTTGGGCCTTGATTTCCAGGACATGATTGCCGACGTGTTCCGCCTTGACAGAAAAATGGGCTTCGACCACGCGGTCCTGGCCGTCGTGGCGAATGGTTTTCTTCTCTTGGGCGGGACCTTTGTCTTTGCCCGCGAGCGTAACTTCGATTTCGCCCGCCGGAATGCCGGACAAGCGCAGCCGGGCCGCCACGGCAAAATCGGTGTCTTTGAAGGCGCTCGCTGGCGCTTTCACTTCCAGAATCGCAATGTCCGTGGGCGGAACGTTCGAGCCAACCGCAACAGGATAGACTGGAGTCTGCGCCAGTTGCTTGGCCTTCTGCGTCGGCGCTTTTCCGATGTTGTGTTGCCCGTCCGTGAACACAATCACGCCAAGCAGTTTGCCCTTCCTTTCGGCGGCGCTTGCCAAAGCACGCCCGAGCGGCGCATTAAGGTCCGTCCCTAGTCCAAACCGCGCGGCCTGTTGGCTTTCTTCGAACGTAGAAACATTTTGGTCAAAGCCGACAACCTCGACGCCGTGATTCTTGCCCAGCTTGCTCAAGAAGCCGCTTGTTTCAAAGAACTTTTTGACAATTGCAAGCCGCGTCAATGTTTCCACTTTGTCCGACGGCAATCCCAACGCCGTGGCTATGGATTGCTTTTCCTCAGCGGTCCGTTGCGTGTCGGCGACGTTCATGCTCCGCGACACATCGACGGCAACCAACGCGCGGCTCGGCAGTTCCTCTTCAAAGTAATAGGCGATCGTCGGCCGAAACCCAGTGACCACGCCCAAGACGAACAAGACGCACAGTCGCAATAGAAGCAGCAAGAGCGCGGCGCGGCGCGAAATGAGCCGCAGTTCATTGCGATAGAGCCACACCGACAGTCCGATTGGCGCCAGCAAGAAAAGCGCGAGCAGGGCCCCCTGCCCCGCCGCCGGCAGCTCGTCGAAGCGCGGCGCCAAGAGCACGTACCAGTTTTCCCAGGGCAAAGGAATGCGCATCATGTTTTCAACCGCTCCGGCCCAGCGCCATCCGCCGCGTCCACCAGACTTCGCCGCAGAGCAATAATGTCACGCCCACAAGAAACATCCACCAAAGGTCCTGGCGCGGGGATATCGCATTCTCCGGTGCTTCGACGGGCAGTTGTTCCTTGAGTTCGCGAATGGGTACGAATTGCGCAACACGGTTGCGCTCTTCCGCTGTGCAGGGCGTCAAGTCCGCCTCGCGCGCGTCGCCCTCTACTGCGAAGTAGATCGTCGAACCGTCCGCCGATTGCAAGCGATAGGGTCCGATGTCGCCGGTGTCTGCCCACGTCCATGGCCAAGAGTCAATCCTGACGGCGAGCGGTTGGCCGGACGGCGGGGTTAACAACCATTGCTTGGATGCGGGGGGAGAGGGTGGTGAATCCAATCGAATGGGCTGGCCGGCAGCGAGATTGCGCGCGGAGAGCGTGTTCGCAAGATGAAAGACGAGTTCATGCAGCAATACGGGGAACTCCCACTGGCTGGGGAAGGCGGAACCCCACGAGCGATCCGGCGGGACAGCGCACAACATCACACGCCCTGATTGGTAGATCCTTTCGACAAGGAAGGGATCGCCCGAAGTCAAAAGCGCGGGCGCGACTGCGGGACCCTTGCCGGCCACGGCAAGTCGCAACCAGCGCCGAAAACGCACGTGCCCTAGACCACCGGTCGATTCGAAAATGGCTAGCGCGGGATGCTGCTGCCGTTTGGGATCGGGGCCGGCCCAAAGCTCAGTTCGCTCGGCGTCGCCGGCGATCTTTTCCAAGCGTGCCGGCAGCCAACCGGCGCCCAGACGAAACAGGTCATCGTTGTAATGCTGAGTTTCCTTGGCGCTGCGCGGGCCCAGAAACACAAGCACCGCGCCGCCGCCCGCCAGGTATTGCTCGATCGCCGCCGACTGCTCCGGCGAAACGCGCGGCACGTCGGCGAAAACCACGACGCGCGGACGAGAATGCTTTTTGGTCTCGGCCAAATCCTCTTTTGCCCAATCGGAAAAAGCCAGCACGCGGGGAACTGCCAGGGCCGGCTGCTGCGCATCTGCCGGCCCGGCCAGCGCCTTTTCCAAGAAGTAGGACGGATTTTCAATCCGTCCCGCGGAAGAATTCTCCCCTCGCCCCTGGGGAGAGGGGGCAAGGGGGCCGCCGTCGATTAGCAATACCGGCAGCGCCCGTGCCACCTCGAGGACTAGGTCCTGCCGGTTGTCGGCGGGATAAGCGTCGCGCGCCGTGTAGTTCGCGGGCCGGCGGTCCTTGGGCGGATCGGGTTCGAGAACGAGCGAGACCAAATGCGAGCCGGGCACGGTAAAGCGATGTTGAAAGGTGAAAGCGACTTTACCGCCGCTGTCATTGACGGAGGGCAGTGCGATATCGCCGGCGTGTTTGCCGTTCACTTCGAAAAAAAGGCGGTGCGGCAGCGAACGCTCCTTTGCGCGATCCCAGCGGAGAGCGCTGGTGAACTTCACTGTCTGACTGACCCAAGTGAGCGTGCGCGACGTGTGCAATGGCGACAAGCCAACATTCGGAAGATCGGCAATTCCCTCCCGGGCGACGCTCATATGCCACAGCCGCGGCAACACGGCTCGGTCTTTCTCCGGGCGAAAACGGCTCGACAGCTTTTCCCAGCGGCGCATAGTTTCCGGATCGGCCCAGCCAAACCGCAGATTGTCGGAGACGGCGACGATTTCGCGCAGCGGATTGGCGCCTTCTCGTTCCAAGAGGCCCAAAGCCGCAGTGAGCGCGGCCGGCCAATCGGGCACGCCGCGCGGCGTCGGTAACTCATCCAGTCGGTCGCGCACAAGATCGGCGTCTAGCGTCAGATGATCCTGAAGCCATAAGGGCGGTTGCCGAGCCAATAAGAACGCAACGCGGTCGCCCGGCTGCATGTCGCGCAGAAAACCGTTCAAAAAATCCCGGGCAACATCGAGCGGGCAATCCTTTTCTTTTTCCAATACGCTCATGCTGGCCGTGGCGTCGAGGACGAGGACCACGTCGCGGGCTGGCCGCGCGACGCCGCCCAAGCCGGTTGCGTAAGGTCCTGCGAGCCCAAGCACCAGCACGGCGATAAGACCCATGCGCAAGAAGAGCAACAGGAGTTCTTCGAGCCAAAGCCGGCGGCGCGTGGTTTGACTGAGCTTCAAGAACTGCATGGCGCCCCAGTCGATGGTCTGGAAACGACGCCGGTGCAAGAGGTGAATCAGGACTGGAATGGCGACGGCGGCCAATCCCGCCAACAGGGCCGCATTCAAGAAGCCAAAACCCATGCTTCCGTTTTAACCGATTGCAGAGGGATCCGCGAGCGCGAACCGATGAATCACGTTTCTTGCAGGTAATTGGCCAATGCTGCGCGCCAATTCCGAAGCGGCCGAAAGCCGAGCCGGGCATAGGCGTCGTTGGCCAAGACACTGTACTTGGGCCTTTGCGCGGCCGCGCCGAATTCCGCGCTGGACAGACCGCGCACGTCCGCAGACTGGCCGGCGATATCGAGCATAGCCAATGTGAACTCGTGCCAGGTGCACGCGCCGGCGCTCGTGAGATGATACAAGCCATAGCGCTCGGTTTCGACCAGCCGCAGAGACGCATCGACGAGATCTTCCACCTTCGTCGGAGCGCAGACTTGATCGTTGACGACGCGGATCGTTTGGTTTTGCCGGGCGAGGTTCAGCATGCGGTCCACGAAGTTGACGCGTGAGCCGCCGGGCTTCATTTTGCCGAAGAGGCCACAGGTGCGGATGACGAAATGGCGGGGACAAAGCCGCGCAAAGTACTCGCCGGCCAGCTTGCTCATGCCATAGACGCTAACCGGTCCCGGCGGATCGTTCTCTTGATACGGGGTGCGCCGCTCGCCGTCCAAGCCGAAAACGTAGTTGGTGCTGTAATGGACAAGCACGCAGTCGCGCGCCCGGCACGCGTCGGCCAGCGCCCGCACGCCCCAGGCATTGACGTCGAACGGCGTCGATCGATCCTTTTCGGCTTGGTCGACCCAGTTATAGGAAGCGCAGTTCAGGACGATACGCGGTTGATGGTTTGCAAGTGCGAATTGCAATTGATCCGGTTTTGTCAGGTCGGCCTCGGCGCGCGTCAGGCCGGCGGCGCGATCCCCAAGCCGCCGCAAAAAGCCTTGCGCCAACTGCCCGCCCGCTCCCAGAACCAGAAACTCCATGACGTCACCTGGATGGGCAGCCGCCGCGAATTCGTAGTTGGCGATGCCCGTAGCCACAAGCGGCCTCGCTTGTGACATGACTTCGGAGCCAACAAGCGGGCCGCTTGTGCTACGTTGAATTCACTCGTGATTGCAGATTGTAGCGGTTCGGCTCGACGCCGCGAACGCTAAACGGTTGTCGGCTACTTGGGAGGGACCTTCAGGTCCAAGACGTTTTCCCCGGCCTTGAAGATGGCTTTCGTGCCCGTGTCGCCGCCGTAGAAAAAGCCACGTCCTTCGTGCCAAGCGAAAACCGTCAATTCGACGCCCGTGGGGACGTTTTTGATTTCAAACGTGCCGTCCGACTTTGTCCTTGCGGCATACGGATGATCGAAAGTCCATACGAAAGCATTCATCCAGGGATGAATGTCACAGCCAATAACGATCGGCTTCCGGTCCGGATCGAGTTTCATGTCCAATTCGCTGCCGGGGGCGACCATCCGATTTCCGACGCCGGTTCTCGTTTGCCACCTCGTGTTATGCAGCATTGGGGCGCTGTTTTTCACGAAGAAATTCTGGCCCGAGCGGCGGAATTCTTTGCCGTCCCAATACGCTGGAAAAATCACTTGGACATGCGGAATGAACGCGCAGTGCGGTTGATCGATGTAGACTGTGTCCGACCGATTTTTGTCCTCGTCCTTCAAATCGAAATACTTCCCCGGGGGCGGGCGCAAGGAGACGACTACATTTTCCACTGCCTTGTCTTTGCCAATGATCCAAATCTGATTCCGTTTTTCGAAGTCGGCGCCCGCCAAGCAGTGTTGTTTGTCATTGTGGTTCAGCATGCCTGGAATTTGGGCCATCTCCGGCGGATCGCCGTCGAACACAACCCGGCCTGTAATGACGCCGTCCAGAGGCGCCTTTAGGGGATCGCCTTTCGCGACGGCGCCGCCCTTGCTCGACGGCGGCCGCACGAAGCGCTTCGCCGGCGGTTCGTCGTCCTCGTCATCGCGGCGGCTGCACCCGGCCGCAATCGCGATGAGAGTTAAAAGAAGGAATGCGGCCAAAAGAAACTGCCTCATGAGATCCTCCGTTCGTGCGATTCCCATTACGCCATTCGGGCGGCGATCGGTGAACGTTGAATCAACTTCTATGGGGGCGGCGGGAAGGCGATGTCGCCCAGGTCTCGCCACCCGCTGCGGCGCTGTTCTTTGCGACCAGCACTTGCCCTTCGCGAAGCGCAATTGCATGCGGGATGAACGTACACACAGGCTGGTCCATCACCACTTCTTTCGGTTCAATTTTTTGCAATGACGGATGTATTGGCAGCGGTGTTTTGTCTTTGGGGTCCGCGTTGGCGAGCCAGACGATTGTCCAACGGATGCCTTTGTTCTTTTCGTGGATGACCCACTTCTCATCGAGAACCGGACCGTCTTTCAAACAGAATTTCTTGTCTGGGTTCCCGTCAACGGCGGCGATCTCCATGCGTTTGGGAATCTCAGCGCCACCCCAGACAATGCGGCCTTTGATGACGCTCCAGCGGTTGTCTTGAGCGAACAGCGGAACGGAAACCGCGAGCATGGAAAAACCGATGCACGTCGCAAGCCGCAGCATAGATTCTCCGGGCGCGAAACGATGAACCTAATTAGCCGGCGGCGGGTAGTCGAGGCTGCCGA
>JAKEHV010000095.1 GCA_022614915.1 Gemmataceae bacterium
ACCTGGCTCTTGGCGTCGGGGCGTAGGAATTTCAACTCGCCGGATTCGCGCATCTTGGCGTGGTTTTCCACCAGGCGATGTGCGAGGTAGATGGGCAGCGGCATGAGCGTGCTCGTCTCTTTGCAAGCGAAGCCGAACATCATGCCCTGATCACCCGCGCCACCGAGGTCCACGCCTTGGGCGATATTGCCCGATTGCTTGTGCAAATGCGACAAGACCTGGCACGTGTCCGCCGCGAAGCCGATGGTATGGTCGGTGTAGCCGATCGCTTTGATCGTGTCGCGGACGATCTTGTCGATGGTCGAGCGCGACAGGTCGGCGTTCGTCGTGATCTCGCCGGAAACGATGGCGAGCTCGGTGGTGACCATGGTCTCGCAAGCGACCCGGCTCATGGGGTCGGCCGCCAGGCAGTGATCGAGAATGGCGTCGCTGATCTGGTCTGCCACCTTATCCGGATGGCCCATGGAAACCGATTCGCTGGTGAACAAATACCGATTATTGCTGGACACGGGAACTCCCTTTTGAATCCGTTGCGTTGCTCCAAATTGGCTGTCATTATAAGGAACGGGCGAGAAAGTGAAAGAGAGAGTTGGCATGTGGCTCTCGCCCAGGTCCTGTTTGATAACTCCATCGATTGAATAACGCGGCTTTAGCTAACGTGGTTTTGCCTGAGCGATGTCGACGGGCGACAGCGCGCGGTCCCATGACCACGTCAATACGACGGGCCAAAGGTTACGTGCACCTCCTGGCCGGCGCTGAACTCAATCTGACGGCTGCGCTCAACGGGTTGGCGTTCACCATCCAGCGCGCGAAGACGTCGTACCGGTAGCTTTGCCCCGGCGCTAAGGTCGGCGTGTCATAAACTCGGACACTTCCCTGTTGTGCGGCTGGCTGTCCGTTGACCCACGCTTCGCCCCCTTCTGGGACGTAGACAATGACGCGCGCGTTGCTCGCCTGGGCCGGCGCAGGTGAGGCGTCATAGTAGCTCGTGGAGGGGACAGAGTAGAACCGCGACTCGTACGGCCGCCAGTAGCCATAGCTATAGCGCGGGTTCCAGGAATAAGCGCCCGGATACACATAGCCGCGGCGGTAGCCGTCCCAATTGCGATAGTTTCCGAAATCGAGGCCGCCGATGCGGATGCGCTGCGCTTCGGCTGCGGACGGCGTCAGCCAGAAGCACACCGTCGCCAAAAACAGCGCGACGCTGGTCCATACAATGTGCCGCTTCATAGGACTATCCTCCTCTTGTTCCGAATAGAGTGCCGGAGGAAGGCCAGCAGCAATGCATGAAGAGGGCAAATGTCGTACCACTAGACACCCTTTCTCGGACAGTGTTTGGACTGCTTTTCGTCGAGATTTCTCCACTCTGCGTTCTCTTCGAAAACACAAATCAAAAAACGCAGCCGAGCCGGCCTCACGAGTCACTAAGAACGCGACGTTATCATGCCAGGCGAGGTCGGCGCCTGCAGTCAACGGGCTTGTATTTGTCCAAACCGGGTGCGAGAATCCAACCGAGTTAGACATCCTTCGCGGGAGGCACTTATGTTTCGCAAAGCGTTGATTCTGGCCGCCGCCGCGCTGACGGCGGCTTCCGCCGGGCATTCGCAAACCGGCGGCACGAAGAAAAACGACCCGGGCGAAGTCGAGATGACCTTCGCCAACGGCAGCCTGGTGCGCATGACGCTCGTGCCCGAGAAGATTGAGATCAGCACGCCGTACGGCAAGATGAGCGTGCCGACCCGCGACATTCGCCGTATCGACTTTGGCTTGCACTTGCCCGAAGGCGCGGACAAGAAGATCGAAGCCGCCGTCAAGCAACTGGGCAATGCCGTCTACCAGCAGCGCGAGTCGGCGGTGCACGAGCTGGTGGCGCTGGGGGCGTACGCTTATCCGGCCCTGCTGCAGGCGGCCCGCAGCGGCGACCTGGAAACAGCCAAGCGCGCCCAGGAAGCGCTCTCCCGGATCAAGGCCAAGGTGCCGGCCAAGGATCTGCGGCTGGGCGAGGACGATACGGTGGTGACGCCGCGCTTTACCATCGTGGGCCGCATTCTGCCCACATCGATCAAGGCCACGAGCGAGTATTTCGGAGAAGTTGAGTTGCCTGTAGCCAAGCTGCGCCACCTGCGCCTGCTGGTCGATCCGCGCGACAGCGAAGTCGTCGTCGATGCCGGCAAGTATGCACAGCCGAATCAATGGCTGGACACGGGCATCGTAATTGACGGATCCGGCATTGTGGCCATCCTGGCGAGCGGCGAGGTGGAATTGCGTCCCAGCCAGCCCGGCACGCTCGTCTGTGGTCCCCGCGGCTACACCGGAGCCGGTGCTGGGCCCGCCGGCGCTGCTGGCTTCGCCGCCGCCGGCTTTGTCGCCAAAGGCAAGAAAGGTATGATGGTCCCCGTCGGCCGAGCTTATCCGGGCACTCTGTTGGGACGCATTGGTGAAAACGGCGACACCTTTGTCATCGGCGATCGATTCGAAGGCGTCGCCGACCGCGAAGGCAAGCTGTACCTGCAGATCATGTCCAGCCCGTATGAGAATGCCTCGGCCGGATCGTATCAAGTGAAAGTCCTCGTACGGGATTGAACGGGCCCTTAACGCATGAACGACTCCGAAATTGCACGGCTCGAAGAAGAATTGCGCTTGAGCCTCCCCAAGATTTATGCTGCCCTCGTTCGGCGCATGATTGGAGACGTTGCCGAGCTGCCCGGTTCTTTGGAGTACGGCGTGCAGCGGCCGTTTATGATCGGCATCAATGAAATCCTGTCCATCAATCGCAAAGTGCGCGCGACGCCGCAGTCGGATTGGCCGGACCACATGTTCGTGTGCGGGTTCGAACATGTCGGCAACGATCTCTACGTGCTGGACTGCCGGGCGAAGAAACCGCGCCTTTTGCACATTCACTCGGCGTCGAAAGACCCGTTCCCACCCAGCTCAAAAAAACTGGAGCCGTGCTCGAAGTTTGCCGATCTGGCCGCACTGTACGGTCATGCCTTGGGAAATTACCGAGCGTTCGCGGCGAAAGAGCGCAAAGGAAAAAGAGCTCCCCAGCGCGCACCAAGGCCGGCAGATTCCCCTTTATCTGGAAGGAAACGCTCTGCCATCGAAGCTGCCGACCCGGATGCGCTCGATTCTCTTGCCAAGCTGCTGGCGGGCTTTGAACTGGTGAAGCCGCGGCGAAAACACTCGATAGCGCTCTTGACCAAAGACGTCGTCACCGAGTTGCCCAAGGAGTTATCGCTTAGCCGCCCTGAATGCTTCACGTCGCCCCGGTTAACGCCGCTTGGATTCAAGAGCCGCGCACGAAGTAAGCGGTGATTTCAATAAAAAAAGCCGGCCCCTCGCGGGACCGGCTTCGGCACAGCACTGGAATTTGATCAAATTGCGCAAGCTAGGATAAGCGCCAGACAACCTTGTCTTGCTGCGCCGGCATTTCCTTCTTATGGTGTTGCCGCCACAGGTCCCGGCACGGAAACCCATGGCTTATTTCGCGCGCGCGACATCGCTGGATTTGGATTCCACTCCCTCCGAAGTGACATGGGAGGAATGCGCCTGTCCCTTATGCGCCTGTCCGAACTTCGCGCCGCTCGTCGAAGGCCCGGACCGCACTCCGGGCAGTGCCGGCCTCTGGTTCATGGTCGTGCAGTGTCAGAGCTGCAGCTTGTGTTACACGAATCCACGCCCCAGCCAAAACGGCATGGCTCAGTTTTATCGCAACGAGTATCCACCGCATCAGCCGCGCGGCAAGAAGCCCAAAACGATCTGGTGGTGGCGGCGCTTGCCGTATTGGTTTCGCGGCGCCGAGTGTTACCGTAAAGCGCTGCCTCCCATGGGACAACTGCGGCTTTTGGATTTTGGCTGTGGCGCAGGTGCATACCTTGCGCGCATGCAGAATCAAGGCTGGCGCGTGACCGGGATCGACGCCTCCGAAACAGCCGTGGACAACGTGCGTGAGCGCCTCGGCGTGAACGCCGTTGTCGGCACGTTGCCGCATCCCGCGCTCGACGACGGGACGTTCGACGTGGTGACCATGTGGCAATCATTGGAACACACGCACGATCCGCTCCAAGTGCTGCGCGGCGCCTGGAAGCTCTTAGTCCCTGGCGGATTGCTCGTCGTCACCGTGCCGAACATCGACAGCCTGGCGTATCGCTGGTTCGGCTCAGCCTGGAATGGGCTGGACTTGCCGCGCCATCTCGTGCACTTCGCCCCGGGGACGTTGCGACTCATGTTGCATAGCGCCGGTTTTCGCCCCAGCCGCGTCCGCATGGTTCGCCGCGGCGGTTGGCTGCGCGCCTCGGCCCGGCTCGCCAATCGCTGCCTGCCGCAGGCGCGCGGCTGGCAACGATGGCTGCAAGGCAAAGTCTTCTCCAGCCTCGCGAGTTGGTACGCCGTCTGGACGCGGCAAGCCGATTGCTTGTCCGTAACAGCGACAAAACCGTGACAGTCAATACTGCAACTTGCCTCGACTACTCACCCTCTTCTTGGTAGTGTTGGCGACGGGGCCGGATGGACGGATCATGCCGCTCTTGACCGAACCAACACCCGACGCACCAGAAGCGCCACGGCCGCCGCGCCCTTGGTCGGCGAAGTTCGGCGATGCCCTGCGCGGCTTGAAGAAAGGCATCCGCGGCCAAAGCAGCTTCTTCGTCCATTTCTTCTTCGCCGCCCTCGTCATCGCGGCGGCCATCGTCCTCCAATGCGGCCTGGTGGAATGGTGTGCGCTCCTCCTGTGCATGGGCCTCGTCTTGACCGCGGAGCTGTTCAATAGCGCCGTCGAAACGATGTTTCGAGGGCTCGACGAACCGACCAAGGAAAAAACCTGGCACGCCTTGGACATTGCCGCAGGCGCCGTCCTCGTCGCCAGCGTGGTTGCCGCCGTCGTCGGCTTGGCGATATTTTTGCATCGACTTTTTGTTATCTTGCAATGGACCTCGTGAGGGGAGACGACAATGATCCACCGACTTCTGCTTGGCTTTGTCTTGTTGTGCACTCTGCCCTGGTGGCTCACCACGGACGCCGAAGCGGGCGGCAAGAAACCGACCAAGGAGGCAGGCGTGCAGCTCTTACGCGATTTCCTGGCTGCACTCGAAGCCAAGGACTATGACAAGGCGGCGAAGTTCTTGCACTTTCCGCCGGACGCGAAGATCGACATCCAAAAAGAACTGTCCGTCGGCCTGGAGCGCAAGGAAATCTCCAAAAAGGGCATCGACATCCTGGCGGCCAAAGGCAAATGGGGCAAACTGGCCGAGGTCTTTGACAAGGACGTGGCCGAACGCCGGGCCAAACGCATGCAGGTCCCGCTTGACGAATGCTATGGCTTGCGCCTGGACGTGGCCGAAGCCGGTTTTCATTGGACCGGAACGACGTTCAAGCTCATCCGCGTGAACAATATCGGTAAGCTGGAAGAAAAATAGCCTTCGTTTTTGTTTTGCCCTTGCCGCGTGGTCCTGATATTGTCTCCACCGTCGCCACACTTCTTTCCCATAGTGGAGACTATCATGAATTGTTGCCAACTTCTCCGTTCCCTCGTTGCCCTCGGAGTCTTGCTTTTTGCGGGAAGTCCGCTCTACGCCCAGGTAAAGAAAACCAACATCCTCATCATCCTCTGCGACGATGTCGGTTACGGTGAATTCGGCTTTCAGGGGAACAAACAAATCCCCACGCCGAACATCGATTCCATCGCGACAAACGGCATCCGCTTCACGCAGGGCTATGTCTCTGGGCCGTATTGCAGTCCGACGCGCGCCGGCCTCTTGACGGGGCGCTATCAGACCCGCTTCGGCCATGAGTTTAACGGCCAGGGACCGAAATTCGGATTGCCGCTCTCGGAGAAAACTCTCGCCGATCTTTTGAAAGCCTTCGGCTACTCCACCGCTGTCATCGGCAAGTGGCATCTGGGTTTCGATCCGCAATTTCGGCCCACCCAGCGCGGCTTCGACGAGTTCTACGGCACGCTGGCCAACACGCCTTTCTTCATTCCGAACAACTTTGTCGATTCACGCCTCTCACCGGACCCCGTGAAAAAGAAGGAAAAGAGCGACTTCTACACCACCGAGGCCTATGCCGACCGCGCCGTGGATTGGCTGGAGCGCAACAAGGGAAAACCGTGGTTTCTCTATATGCCTTTCAACGCGCAACATGCGCCCTTGGAAGCGCCGCAAAAGTACCTCGACCGCTTTTCCAGCATCAAGGACCAGAAGCGGCAGACCTTCGCGGCCATGATGTCGGCCATGGACGACGCAGTCGGCCGGGTGCTGGCCAAGATTCGCGATATGGGCCAGGAGGAAGACACCCTGATCATTTTCCTCTCGGATAACGGCGGGCCCACCCAGCAGACTTCGTCCATGAACGGCGTCCTGCGCGGGTTCAAGGCGACCACCCTCGAAGGCGGCGTGCGCATTCCGTTTTGCATGCAATGGAAAGGCAAACTGCCCAGCGGCAAGAACTACGAGCATCCGATCATCCAACTCGACCTGTTGCCGACCTGTCTGGCCGCGGTGGGCGGCAAAGTCGATCCGGCGCTCAAGCTCGACGGCGTCAACCTCTTGCCCTACCTGAAAGGGGAAATCAGCGCGCCGCCGCACGATGTGCTCTATTGGCGCTTCGGCGAGCAATGGGCTATCCGCAAAGGCGACTGGAAACTGGTCGTGTCGCGCATCGACGGACCCCAGCCGCGCTTGTTCAACCTGGCGAAAGATATCGGCGAGTCCCAAGACTTGATCGAGAAGAGTCCGGAGAAAGCCAAGGAATTGAAAGGCTTGTACGACGCCTGGAACGCCGAGCAGATGAAACCTCTGTGGGAGCCGGCCAAGCAGAAGAAGAAAGACAAGAAGAAGGATAAGAAGGGCAACGACGAAGCGGTCTCGGCTCGATTGTTTGCCGAGCACCTCGCGGTCCTGCGGGATCGGTCACCGGGCTGGGCTGCTTGCGTGGTCGCGCCGGCCGCGATAGACTACTTTCATGACCGCCGCAAAGAAACTGAACCTGGTATCCGTTGAGGATTATCTTGCCGGCGAGTTGGCATCGCCGATCAAGCACGAATACCTGGGCGGCGTTGTCTACGCAATGGCTGGTGCGCGCAACGTGCACAACCTCATCGCCAGCAACACGCTCGTTGCTCTGGGAGTGCGCCTGCGCGGCAAACGCTGCCGGCCTTATAACTCGGACACTAAAATCAGGGTGCGCCTCCCCAACCAAATCCGCTTCTACTATCCGGAAGTATCTGTCATTTGCCGACCCAATCCGCCGGGCGACACATTTCAAGACGAACCGGCCGCGCTCTTCGAGGTCCTCTCGCGCCGAACGCGCCGCATCGATGAGGGAGAGAAAAAGGACGCGTATTTGACGATTCCGTCCTTGTCGCTTTACGTGCTGATCGAGCCGGACACACCGGCCGTCGTGGCCTACCGCCGCACCGAGCAAGGATTCGTCCGCGAAGTGTACCAAGGCATCGACGCCGTCCTACCGCTTAGCGAAATCGAGATCGAGCTGCCGCTGGCGGAAGTCTACGACGGCGTGGAGTTCGTGCCCGAGCCTGAGGAAGAAACCTAGAACACCACTCAAGAAAAATGGATTGCATATCACCACCAGCGGTGAAATGCAATCCATCGAATGGTTTTCAGATCTTCAGCAAGCGCGACTCAAATGCCCCAATTCAAGTCGAAATCCGCAAACACTGCACACAACGCGTCGCTTTGCATCGTGTCGTCGCTCGGGTTGATCCACGACGTCGCGGCGAAGTCTTGTTCCACGGCAGTCACGCTGGCGCGAATCGGCGTGAGCGCCGGCGGAGCCGGCTCGTCGATATCCACTGTCAAAGTCGATTGGACGCCCCAGCTCGGCAACAAGCCGATCCCTTCCGCGCCGATCGACGGCGGAGCATTGGAAACAACCGCGCTTGCTTTCGGGCTGTCGCCGACGCCAGTTCCGCCGTCTTCGGGAATGGATAGACCGAAGCCGCCTCCGCCTTGCTCTATGGTCAACGACCAGAAATGCAACGTGCCAACGTCAAAATAGTACGCGTCGTAAACGCGCAGACGCCACTGGCCCCGAGCGTTTTTGCCGTCGAAGCGCGACAAGGCGACCTCGGGACGGTAGGAGCCGGCAAAGGGGGCCGCGCCGTTGCCGATGAACGTCCCGGCCTCATCGTTGAGGACAGTGTTGGTGAAGTTGTCGCCTGAGCCGCCGCGATAGCGGATTAAGAGCGCCGTCGTCAGGTCCGGCCCGCGCAGGTCGATGTACAAATCGCTGTCCCAGGTGTGCGTGATGTTGATGCGGACATTGACGTCGGCGATGGTGATGTCCTGATTGATGGTGATGAACGAAACGGTGTTGGTCAAGTCGCGGATCGGCGCCGGAGTGCTGTTGGTGAACGTGAAAGTCCCCGTGATGGCGAAGGTGACGCGATACGTGTCGCCCACGCTGCCGTTGGCGCCGTCGCCGTTCTGATCCATCTGGTTGCCGGCCAGGTCGAGGACGTCGGGGCCCACGTCGAAGCCGTACGTCCCCGGCGTGGAAACGGTCGTCAACATGACGTCGAACTGATTGTTCGTGCCGAGCACGGGGTTCACGCCCGTGATTGTGAAACCGGGTGTGGGATTGGTGATGTCCGACTCGTCAAAGCTCATGGCCTCGATGGCTTCGCTGAACGTGAGCCTGACGCTCGTGACGCTGGTGCTGCCGTTGGCGACGGCGGTAGTCACGCGCGCTCCGGTGGTGTCGCCGATCACGCTGAAGCTTGCCGCATAAGCGTCTTCCGCGTCGCCGTTCATCCCGTCCTGATCCTGATCCATCGGGTTGCCGGCCAGGTCGAGGACGTGTGGACCTACGTCGAAGCCGTAGTCGCCGACCGTGGCCACAGCGGTGAACGTCACGTCAAACTGCGTGTTGAAACCGGCAACGGGACTAACCCCAACGATGGAAATGACGTCCGGGCCGAAGATGTTGGTGATGTCGGATGAGTCAAAACTGTTGGGATCAATCGCTTCGTTGAAAGTAAGCCGCACGCTGCTGACGCTGGTTGTGCCGTTGGCGACGGCGGCAACCACCCGTGCGCCCGTGGTGTCGCTGGGCGGCGGCGGGGGCGGCGCGATGCTGCGGACCGCGTCGTTCACGTTGAGCCGGCCGCCGGTGACGGTCCGGCCCGCCAAGGCGGCAATCGGGTCGGCTGTGCTCAGAAGCGCGGAAATCACTTGTGTGTGCGTCAACGATGCATGCGTAGACCACACAAGAGCGGCGGCGCCCGCCACATGCGGCGTAGCCATCGACGTGCCGCTGAAGGACGCATAGCCGCCTCCCCGGACGGTGCTGAGGATGCTGACGCCGGGAGCGCCCAGATCGACGCTGTTGGCGCCGTAGCTGGAGAAGCTCGCTTTGGCGTCGAAGCGGTCCGTCGCGGCCACGGCGATGATGTTGGTGTGCGTGTAGGAGGCAGGGTAGCTCGGCAGGGCGTCGTTGTTATTGTTGGAGTTGCCCGCCGCCGCCACGAACAGGTATCCTGCGTTCTGGGCCCGGGTCAGCGCCGCAGAGAAGCCCGACGAGAAACCGCCGCCGCCCCAACTGTTGTTGGTGATTTTGATGCCGTTGGCCGTAGCATAATCGAGGGCCGAAGTTGCAGCGCTGATGGTGCCGGAGCCAGAGGAGTTAAGGAACTTCAGGCCTGCAATCTGCACCTGCCAGTTGACGCCGGTCACGCCCAGGGCGTTGTTGCCAATGGCCCCAATCGTGCCGGACACGTGCGTGCCGTGGTTGTTGTCGTCCAGCGGGTTGTTGTTGTTGCTCACAAAGTTCCAGCCGATCAGATCATCGATCCGGCTGACGGTCGTGGCGCCGACGAGGTAGGGATCCTGGTCAATCCCGTCCAACCAACCGCTGTCGACCAGCAGGTCGCCGCCGTCAATTCGGCCGTTGCCGTTCCAATCGCTGATCTTGCCCGGCCCTTGATTGTCCGGGTTGTTGAGATCGTAAAAAGTGATCAGGCCGTCTTGGTCCGTGTCGGCGAGATTGGCTCGAACGCCGCTTGGAATCTCTTCCTGGTTGATCCAGATATTGAGATACAAATCGGGATGCTGGTAATCGACGCCTGTGTCGATGACGCCGACCACCACTTTGGCGCTGCCAGTGGTGACATCCCAGGCTTCCGGCGCGTCGATGTCGGCGTCCACCACACCGCCCGATTGACCGGTGTTGTTTAAACCGTACAGCGAGCCGAAACTGGTGTCATTGGGAATCACCGCCGCGTGCACGAAGTAGTCCGGCTCCGCGTAGGCCACGTCCGCGCGCGCTTGATATTCGGCCAGGGCCTCAGCGACGCCGATGCCTTCGGGGATTTCGATTTTCCGAACGCCGCCGGAAAGGTCGCCGACCAAGATGGTCCCTGGCTCATAAAGACAGCCAAGACCAGTCGCATCGGGAGTGCAGCGATCTTCCAGCAATTCAAGATAGAGACGGGTGCGGGCGGCGGTTGACGGTTTTGGGCGAGTCCGGGTCTTCCAGCGCAGCGACATGTGTCATCCTCGAGAAGTGGTTCCCCCCCTCGTTCCGGCGCGCGGAAAGTCGCGCCTTGACGGCAAATTGGAAAGGGTGCCACCGAGAATGTCAACAAAAAATCGAAAATACCCGGAAGGCTTCTTGGGTTCACCCCACCGGGTTAGCGCATCGATTTTTTCATGACTGCATAAGAGATGCCTGCAATGACCACGACCATGACGCCGACGACCGCGATCTTCGTGATGGGGTTGTCTTCGCCGGCAGTAGATCTGCCCGAGGGACGCGAGTTGGAAGTGGAACCGCCGCCCCCGAACGGCGAGCGTATAAGCCGGGACTTGCAATGCGGGCACTGGCTGGGCGGATTGGGCCCGCTGCCGACCAAGGCCTTGCACCGGCTGCATTTCCACAAGATGGCGGTTTCTTGTCCTTGAGCGCGCAGGCCGGTGCAGAACACTGCCGTCGCAGGTAGAACGAGCGCTGCCAAGAAACCAGCGCGAAACCAGAATGGACGGGCCATGGTTGCGGCTCCGGGCAGGGTTTTTGAGCGTTTCGCAAGTCTAGGTCACGCTTTCGGCCTGCGTCAAAAAATCCGACGTTAAGCCAGAGAACATCGGGACTGGCCGCGAGAAAAGTGACGCCCGCAATATGGGCGGAAGGCACAGGTTGGCGGAATCTCCTGACTTTTGTGGGAATGTCTTGGCTGGTTGGCCTAGGAACCATGCGCTGCCGCCACTATAATCGCCCGTCTTTGGGTCCCGATCGGGGAGGATGCCTCGTGGCCGACAACTCGGGCGACCTGGTGGTGGAAACGCACAAGCTCACGAAGATTTACCAAAACCGCCAGATCGCTTTGAACGATGTCACGCTCCGGATCGAGCCCGGTTGCGTGTTGGGTCTGTTGGGCCACAACGGCGCCGGCAAGACCACGCTCTTGCGCCTGCTGCTGGGACTGCATCGGCCGACAGCGGGTTGGGCCAAAGTCTTCGGCCAAAGGATGACGCCCAACGCCGCCTCGTTGCGCTGCCGCATGGGCTATATTCCGACCAACCCACAGTTTCCGCGCGGCCTGACGCCGATCACCTATCTCGACTACATGGCGCGGCTCTTCGGCCTGCCCGCCGAGGTCCGCAAACCGCGTTTGGCGTCGCTCATCCGCGCCGTCGATTTGCTCAACGCTTCCGGCGATCCGGTTGACGGCTTTTCCAACGGCATGATCGCGCGCCTTGCGGTTGCCACCAGCCTCATCAATGAGCCCGATCTTCTGATCTGGGACGAGCCGACGCACGGTCTCGACCCCGAGGCGCGGCGCAGCATGCTGGAGTTGATCAAGACCCTGGCCCGCGAGAAGACGCTCATCGTCTCCAGCCACAACTTGAGCGACATCGACGAGGTTTGCAATCATGCCGCGGTGCTGAGCAATGGCCACTTGATTTACTTCGGCTCACTTCAGGATTTGAAGGGCCGGATGCGCAAGAACCACTACGAGCTGGACCTGGAAGGCGACCAGAAAGCGATCGCCAAGGCCATGCAGACGATCAAGGGGCTGTCTGAGTTCAAGGCGGTCAACCTGCGGCAGCGGCGTCTCGAAGTGCGCATGACCGACGACGCCAACACCGCTTCCGCGCTGGCCAACGTGTGCATGACGCTGGCGGACAACCGCATCACGCTCGTGTCGATCCGCAGTATCGGGCAGCAGACCGAACAGGCGTTTCTCGATCTGGTGGAAAAGGAAGAATCACGCGGCTTCGCGAGGGCCTATCAGGAACGCGAGGCGGCTTAGACGGATTTGGGATTTTGGATTGGTGATTTTAGATTTCTATGTGCCCGTCGGGGCAATCAAAAACATGGGGATTGCATGGACGCAACTGCGGCCGCGAAGCGGCTGAAAATCAACCGCTTCCTGCCATACTGGGCAGTGTTCCAAGCCGACCTCAAACAGACGTTGCGCAGTTGGATCTACCGCGTCTGGGTGCTGGTGTCCTTGGGCGCCGCGGTGGGGTGGCTTCTCTACCGCTTCGGGGCCCGGCAAGTCGGCGGCTTTGTGCAACCCGCGCCGGAAATGATGGGCGACCTCTTGAGCTGGGTGGCGCTCGGCAGTGTTACGCTGATCATCGTGCTCACCGCGGGTGCGATCTGCTCCGAGCGCGGCACTGTCGCCGATTCCGTCTTGTCGCGCGGCATCAGCCGTTTCCAATACTTCCTCGGCAAGTGGCACGCTCGCCTCGTCGTCGTCTTGGGAACGTTTCTCGCGATCGCCCTTTTGGCCTTTGTCGGGTCCTTCTTGATGCTGCACACTGAAAGCTTGTCCTTTTCCGGCTGCCTGGTTGCCCTGGCGACGGTCGCGGCGCTATTGGTGATGGTCGTGACCTGCGGCGTCAGCGTCAGCGCCTTGTCCAACAACACCGTCGTCAGCATCGCGGTGGTGTGGATGGCGCTTTATGGCGTGGGCTTTGTGCTGTCGCTGTTGCCGGAAACCATTCCATCGCCGGACCGGACGCTGCAAGCGCTGCCCAACGTTCTAAAGGGCTTCTACGATTGGCAAATGCTGAGCCGGCTCATCAGCGGCTCGTTGTCCATGTCGCTCTTGGTCGGACTGGTAGGGATGATTGGTTTCTCGAGAAAAGACGTGTAGACAGTCCGCGACCAGATTGGCGCCAGACCCGCGCGACGTGTCCGTTGCCGTAACTTCTTTTGAGGCCAAGGAAGTTGTGGGATTGGTCGCGCAACTCATCCACCCCTTCCTGGCCCGAATCGTGCCCCTGCATTGTTGTCGTGTACTAACCACTGAACCATGATGGTCCTTGCCGTGCGTCTCACGGCACGCCACTTTTTCAATCGGCGAAAAACTGAAATGTGGGTTGGAAAGCCGCAACCCGATGTAAAAATGAGACTTGCGGCAACGGATGACCCCTCACTTTTCAGATTGGCTGATAGGCCCGAAAGTGAAAAGTGCTACTTTCGCCTATTAGACCATAGAGGCAGCCAACTCGCGAACGTCGCACGCGCTGACCGCCGGGAAGCAGCGAGGGTCTGACCCCGCTGTTTTGACTGTGCCGATTATGCGGTGTGGGTAGATTGGGAATTGTCGGACCGAGCGCTGACTCCGCATTGACTGATGCTCCATATCACTTTACCATTTATCCCAGATTCGCCAGATTGCCTGTTGTTTTCCGTGGGATAGATCCAAGTTTTACATCTTTGAGGCCGGGAGGTTGTGCATGTATAGCGTGATTTTGATGGCCGCAATGTCCACAGCGCCCGCGGCGGAGGGTACCTGTTTCATGCAGATGTTTCGTTGTCACGGCTGCTCGGGTTGTCATGGCAACGGCTCCAACTGCAATGGCTGGGGCTACATGACCTACGCCGGCAATCTCTGCTCCGGCTGCTTTGGCTGCCACGGCTGCTATGGCTGGGGGCACTTTGCGGGTTATGGACATCATCCGTCGTTCAACGTCTATACGCTGAACTACTTCGGCTGCTACGGTTGCTACGGCGGCTGGGCCTGCTATGGCGCGCCGCTCGCGCAGCGCGGCTGGATTCCCGACACGAGGGGCAAGGAACCCGAGCGAAAACCCGGCGAGCCTGAAGTGACGCCGACCCCGAAAGAGCAAAAGAAAAAGCTCGACTCCCAAGCACGCGTGATTGTCGAGATGCCTGCCGACGCGAAGTTGTACATCGACGATCAGCCGACGGCCGCGACCTCAACGCAACGGGTGTTTCACACGCCCGATCTCGTGGCGGACCGGACTTATTTCTATGACCTGAAAGCGGAAGTCGTGCGCAATGGCCAAACGATTGTGCGCACGCAGCGCGTGATGCTGCGGGCGGGTCATGACACAGTCGCATCCTTTGCCGGCATGGATAATTCGGGAGTGCGAACGGCGCAGACCAGCGCTCCATGATTTAGTTTTCGTGGGGCGAACATTCTTGTTTGCCCACTTGAGCAATAGGAATGTTTGCTCCACCAGATCAAACGCGCAGCCCGCGCCAAAGCGCGGGCTTTTTTGTTTTCCGCGCACGGATTGTTTGCATCGGTTCCAACACGCCGTTACAGTGGGACGAATCCCGTGGGGCAGACATTTCTGTCTGCCGATGGGACGGCAAGCTCGAAAACCTGCCACACGCAGCCGAATTTTCAGGAAGCACCGCGCATGAATCCTTCCGTCGCTGCCCAGCAACCCACGCGCGTCCGTTACGGTGTGCTCGGCTTTGCCTGCGCTTTGTCGATGATCACGTACTTGGACCGTGTTTGTTTTGGCACGGTGGCGTCGGACATTCAAACTGAGTTTGAGCTTTCGGAGACGCAGAAAGGCATGCTGTTTTCGGCATTTGCGTTGGCCTACGCCGCCTTCGAAGTGCCCAGCGGCTGGCTGGGCGACGTCTTCGGCGCCAAAAGGACGCTCATCCGCATTGTGCTCGCCTGGTCGCTGTTCACGGTGCTGACCGGGCTGATTTATCCGACGGTCATGGGGGCGACGCTGGCGTTCGTGGCGATGCTGACGATCCGCTTTCTCTTCGGCGTCGGCGAGGCCGGGGCGTATCCGAATATCGCGCGGTCCTTTCACAACTGGTTTCCCTTTGAAGAGCGAGCGACCGCCAAAGGCGCGGTGTGGATGGCGGGCCGGTTCATGGGCGGGCTGTCGCCGTTTCTGGTGATGGCCCTGGTCTTCCAAACCAGTTCCGGCGGGCAGACAGTCACGCATTGGCGGCACATCTTTTGGATCTTCGGCGCTATCGGCGTGTTCTGGTGCATTGTGTTCGCGTGGTGGTACCGGGAACGGCCGGAGCAGCATCCGGGCGTCAATCGAGCCGAACTCGCGATGATTCAGCGCGGCGAGGAGCACGGCGCGGCGACCGCGGTCCCGTGGCGCAAGATCTTCACGAACGGCAACCTGTGGATTTTGTGCATGATGTACTTCTGCGCCGCCTACGGATGGTATTTCAACATCACCTATCTGCCGGGATACCTGCGCGATTATTTCCCGGACCATTTTGGCCCTGCCACGCGTGACAAATGGTCCGCGGAATGGTTGACGTTCGGCATCATGGCCGGCGCCCCGCTCCTTTTAGGCTCCGTTGCCTGCTTAGGCGGCGGCTTGCTTTCGGATTTCTTCATTAAACGCACCGGCAACCGCAAATGGGGGCGGCGCTTGTTCGGCGTCATTGGTCATAGCTGCTGCGCTCTCTGCTTTTTCCTCGCGGTCTTCGCCGACACGCCCTATCTGTTTATCCTCGCCCTCGCCTTTGCCGCTTTCTGGAACGACGTCACGATGGGCGCGGCCTGGGCTAGTTGCATCGACATCGGCAGAAGATTTTCCGGCATCGTTGCGGGTTGCATGAATACAGTTGGAAACATCGGCGGCTTTTTCGCGGGCTTCATCTCCGGGATGATCATTGACGCGTATCGCACCGGCCTGCCCGCGCATGCGCCGCGCGAAGAGGTCCTGGAGGCAAGCCGACCCGGTTGGACCGTCAACTTTTTGATTTTTGGCGGCGTGTACGTGATTGCGACGTTGCTCTGGCTGCGTTTCGACTCGACGAAGCCGATCGCGCCTGAGGAACCCAAAAAAATCGCCGGTGAGGACGACGAGTGGAGCCCCGCCTACCGGACGGTTTCGGCAGAATCGAAAGGCGACAAGATCGAACCGCACGGCGACGAACCCACCGATCCCACGAAGCACGGCATCAAGGAATGAGTCGCGCTGTAAGAACACGTCCGTGGCTATAGAATGACATTATCCCTGTGGGTATGAGGGCAAAACCATGGCGAAAGGCGCCGGCAAAGCAAGAAAGAAGCTGCCCAAGACGTTGGCAGTGGTCAACGCGGACAACTGCACCGGCTGCGAGGCCTGCATCGAGGTCTGTCCGGTCGATTGCATCTACAAGGTGCCGGGCGAGGACCAACCGGTTCTGCAGAGCTTCGTGGACATCGACCTGGAGCGGTGCATTGGCTGCGACCTTTGCGAGCGCTGGTGCCCATGGGACGCCATCGACATGGTGCCGACCGGTCAAATCGCGGAGGCGGTGGCGAACAAAGGCGGTCCCGCGGATTACGTGGAAAAGAATTGGGAAAACCTGGTCGCGGTAGCGCAGTCGCTGCAGGACTTGGCGGCCGAGCAAACCGCGGCGACGCCGGCGAAAAAGTAATCGTTCTTGTGCACTTTCGGCGAGCGCGAAACGCAAGCCATCGGTCGGGACGCATCATGCGTCCCGTTTCTGTTTGCCCTGTATTGGGCCGCATGTATCCTACAATGGTTGCCGCAAGGGAGGGCCGGGCATGCGCCATGGGATCTTGTTGTTGTTGGCGGGGGTCTCCTTATCGGGTTGCAAGCCGGCCGAGCGCTTCGGGCCCGTCAAAGCCGCTAAGGAGTCTACCAAGAAAGAACGTCCGCAGGATGATCTAAAAAAACACTGGGTTTTCATGCTGCCCAAGGAAGCGCCCGACGTGCCGATCGTGTTCGTGGCCAACTCCGCGCCGGAATGGAAAAACCTGACTCGCTTTTGGAATCTCGATCCCTCTCCTGCCCTCGGCGCGCGCACCGCACACCTTGGACAAGCGCCTTTGGGCGTCGCCGTCAGCCTTGCCGCAACGCTGCCTTTGGACACGATCAAGATCAAAGTGCCGCTCGGCCTGCCCGATCCAACGCCGCACATCCCGCCCGGCAACCTACCCACCTATACGAAATGGCGGCTGGGCAAACGGCTCTTCTATGATCGGATCTTCCAAAGCGGACCGGACAGATTCTCGTGCGCCACCTGTCACCAGCCCGCACATGGTTTCGCGGAAGAATGGGCTGTCACGCTGCAAGGCAACCGCAACACGCTAAGCCTGCTCAATGTCGTTTACAATCGCCAGCAATTCTGGGACGGCCGGGTAGGCTCCTTGGAAGAAGTGCTGGCGCGATCCTTGGAAGACGAACTTCCTGTGGATGCCTCGGACTCGACGGCCAAAAGGCAGCGAACCCATCGCTGGGGCGGACTGGTCAAGACGCTCGCCGGCGATTCTTACTATCAATTCCACTTTAAGGAGCAGTTCGGCATCGCCGTGCCGACGCAGGATGCCATCGCCAAGGTCTTGGCGACTTACCTGCGCACGCTCCTGTCGGCCGGCTCGCTCTACGATTATGCCGAGCAGGAGCGCCAAGCGCGTGGGGCGGCGGAGTTGTCCGCGCAGCATTTTAGCCGGATGCTCGATGCCGCGACCCAGAAGGCCCTGGGCGTGCCCAAAGAAAAAAGCGAAGACGTTGCCAATAAATTAGAGCGCGGCCTGCGCTTGTTTCACGGCTCGGCTCGGTGCGGGCAATGTCACAAAGGCCCGCTCTTCACCGACCAGGATTATCACAACATCGGCATTGGTGAGAGCGAGGAGATGCCGCTCCCGGGCGACGAGAAAGGCCGATTCGCGTTCGTGCCGATCGGGATGAAGGAGTCGCGGCTGATCGGCGCTTTTCGCACGCCGACGCTGCGCAACCTGCCGCGCACCTATCCCTATTTTCATGACGGCAGCCGGCGCTCGCTCAAAGACGTGGTGAATTACTACGATCACGCGGTGTTTCCGAGCGCTTTCTTGGCGCAGCCGTTGCGTGCCGGGCTGCACGAGTCTGTCAGCTTGCATTTGTCCGACAGGGACAAGGAAGCACTCGCCTTGTTTCTGCGTGCGCTGGATGGGGAACCGGTCGACCCCATCGTTTTGGAGAAACGAGAAAAGTGAAATGCAAACGGACCTCAGACGCGCCTATTTGATCGAGCTAGTGGGTACGTTCGGCTTGGTGTTTTTCTCCGCCGGCGTCGTGTGCATCAATTACCTGGCGGTTCCGTTCGGTCAGCCGTTCGACTCGCCCTTGAACCAGCATCAACCGGGGTTAGCCGGCGTGGCGTTGGCGCAGGGCTTGATCCTCGCCGTACTGTTATCGATAACACTGCCTGTTTCCGGCGGCTACTTGAACCCGGCCGTCACGGTCATGCTCTGGACCATGAACCGGATGGACACGCGGCGGATGTCGTGGTTTTTGGGGGCGCAGCTTTTAGGGTCGTTCCTGGCCGGTCTGTGTTTGCGCTACACCTTTCACGTCGATCTGCTTCAGTCTGCCCGCTTCGGCACGCCGCACCTGAAAATCGAGGCTTATCACGAGATTAGCCAAAGGACGCTTTTTGCCGGCACCGGCGTGGAACTTGTCTTGACGTTTTTCGTAGTCCTGGCCATGTTCTGCCTCGCGCGCAAGAAGGCGCTGACTGCGTCCCAACTGGATCAGGATGAGGCGCGGCGCGCCGCCTGGGCCGGGGGAGCGGCGGCAACAGCGGCAACGCTGGTCGGCTTTTCCCTTACGGGCGCGGCTTTGAATCCGGCGCGCTGGTTCGGCCCCGCGGTCTGGGAAGCCTGGGTCATCGGCGAGACGGTACGCGGCGGCCCGTTCGTCGACGTCTTAGTGTTCATCGCCGGCCCGACGCTGGGCGCCTTGCTGGCGGGCCTCTTCTACTTTTGGATCTATCGGCCCGCGCTGCCGGACAAACCGTAGGACAGGATTCCGATCCTGTCCTGAAATTAGGACGGTATTCAAATCCGTCCCAAGTGCGGACAGGAACGGAATCCTATCCTACGGGCTGATCGCATGGCCCCTTTGACGGTCGATGACTTGCTGCCTCTTGAGGAATACGTCGCGCGGCGGCGCGAGTTCTTCGACGCCCATCGCCGCTATATCGACCGCTGTCGCCGCGTTCGCATCGGGCCGCAACTCACGCTCGTCTTCGAGAATCGGCGCACGCTCTGGTTTCGCGTTCAAGAAGTCGTTCGCATTGCCCGCTTATCGAGCACTTCCGATATCCGACAAGAACTGAATCTCTACAACCGGCTGCTGCCGGGCCGCAATTTATTGCAGGCCGCTTTGCTCATCGAGATCCCCGACGAAACACGTCTCGCCCAGGAATGGTCCGCCTGGCGAAACCTGAGCGGCGAACAGCTCTGGCTCGATGTCAGCGCCGAGCAGTTTCCTGCGCACTTGGTCACTTGCCGGCCGGAGGACCGCTGCGTCGGCACGGCTCATTGGGTGCAGTTTCAAATCCACTCGGATGGCCGAGCGCTCTTGGCGGACGTTAATTTGGCGGCGCGCTTCGCTTTCGACAACGACATCTATCGCCACAAGAGCGCGCTTTTGACCGACGATTTGCGTTTGAGTCTGGTCGATGATCTAGACCTTTCTCATGATCAAGAAGCTCCCAAGGAATTGCGGCTGGCGGCCTAGACTCCTGACCCCTGACCCCTGACTCCTGACCCCTGATTCCTGGCCTCACAGCGACCACCACGCCTTGTGCCACGTGCGCTTCATGTTGGCGATGGCGGTTTGCGGCGACACGCCGGGCGGCGGCTTGATCTCGAAACCGCAGACGGGCCGTCGGCCGGCGCGCAGATAGCCGATATCGAAGAGCGTGCGGATCCAATCGCGGAGTTGCGCGGCGTAGTTGTCGCCGCCCGGCATGCCGAACAAGGGATGCGTGTCGCCGAACAAGGGATGCTTTCTGTCCGAGACACTGCTGCCCATGTGAATGGCGACGAGATATTCCTTGATGATGGGCAGATGCTTGGCCGGCTCTTCGTGACAAAGATAGATGTGGCTCAAATCGTGCAAGAGGCCGAAATCGGGGAAATCGCGGCGCACCGCTTCGGCCACCTCGGCGGCGATTGCGCAAGTGCCTACTAGCGCCTTTTTATCCATGTCGTAATCGAAGATTTCCAAGACCACCGGAATGCCGGCACGCTCTTTGGCCGCTATGCAGATCTGGCGGAGCGAATCAACCAGACGATCGACGCCGGCCCGACGCTGATCGGGCGGGACATTCTTGCCGCTCATGACGGCGAAGCGGCTCGCGCCCAGTTCCGGGGCCTGCTCCAACGCTTCCAGGACCGCGGCAATCGCTTTCTTGCGCTCGGCGGCATCAGCAGCGTTGAGATCAAGCTGTCCGCCGAGCAGTACAGGTTGGCAGCCAAGTGTCACGTTCATCGCGCAGTCGCGCAACAGTGTGGCGCACTCCTTGCGGACGACAGGGTCGTTGATCGGACGAATGTCCACGGCCTCGAAGAAATCGTCGTGGCAAATTTCGCGCAGCGTCTCCCATTGCGGACCCTCTCCGCCCAGGCATTCGGGAAACGCCATGTTGTGGACCACGCCAAGCTGGAGATAGGTTTGCCAAGGATCTTTCATGGTGAGCTTTTGGAGTGCGGCGCTATTCCGCCGCTTTGGTTTTTGGAGCGTGCGACTTGTCGTGGAACGGATTGACAATCCGTCCTGCTTTAGGCGACTTGTCGCCGCTTTTGGATCCTTGGAGTGCGGCGCTATACCGCCGCTTTGGTTTTTTGGAGTGCGTGCGACTTGTCGCCGCTTGGGGTTTTTGGATTCGGGAGTCGCCGCGGTTCAAAAAACAAAAGCGGCGGAAAAGGGCCGCACTCCAAATCCCAAAGCGCCGAGTCACGATTCCTGCACCTTGAGGCCAAGCCAGGATCAAGTTAGCCAAAGCGAGATGGGCGTGCCGCGGCAGCACGCCGCTGCTTGCTTGACTCACCAGCGTGCGTGCGTACTCATCCGCCAACTCGTCCGTCCATTCGAATTCGAGCGTGTACTCGTTGGTGGGCATGAAATGGTCTCGTGGAAGGCGCTGGGGTGTGCTTTTTGGATTCACCGCTTACGTTGGATTCACCGCTTACTGCGTGCGCGGCTCTTGAATTCAGAGCCGCGCACGCAGTAAGCGGTTGAATTCAATCTCCATTCACGGAAACCGATGTAGGCAATTCGTAGGTTCGGCCATTGGAGTTGCCGTTGTTACGATTCATGAGCGCGAGCTGATACAGCTTGTCGCCGGTTGGTGTGGGATATTTGCCCGTCAAACAAGCGCGGCACAGGCGATCTTCGGGCAAACCGACGGCTTCGGCAACGGCCTCCAACGGGAGATAATACAAACTATCCGCGCCCAACTCGCGAGCCATGGCTTGCTGCTCTTCCTCGGTAATCCGCGCGCCGTGCATGAAGCGGGGCGCGAACAACTCGCGCACCGTCGACATGTCGATGCCGTAAAAGCAGGGCGCGATGATCGGCGGACAGGCGACGCGCACGTGGATTTCCTTGGCGCCGCCGCGCTCGCGCAAATGGTGCAGGAGCGATTTTAGCGTGGTGCTGCGGACAATCGTGTCTTCGATGAGCAGCACGCGCTTGCCGGCAAGCACTTCGCGCAAGGGCGTGTACTTGACGCGGACCCGGTCGGCGCGGTTGTTTCCCTCGATAAAAGTCCGGCCCACGTAGCGATTGCGCATCAAGCCTTCGACCGACGGCACGCCCAATTCGTACGCCATGGCGTCCGCGGCGGCTTTGCCCGTGTCCGGCACCGGCACCACGATGGTGTCGTCGTCGAGCGGCACCCGGCCCAAGCTGTGCTCCTGCAGCGCCAGCGCCTTGCCCAGCCTGGCCCGCGACAAGTATACGCTGCGCTCATCGAGCGTGCTGGCCACATTGGCGAAATAGATCCATTCGAAAAAACAATGGGCGGGCGTCTGTTTCGGGGCGAAGCGCTCGATCCGCATCATGTTGTCTTGGATGACGATCATCTCGCCGGGCTCGAGCGACTGGATGCTTTGGAAGCCGAGATTGGTCAGCGCCACGCTTTCGCTGGCGGCGGCGAACAGCGGTCCGTCCTGGGCGTAGCACAAGGGTCGAAAGCCTTTGGGGTCGCGGACAATGGCCATATCGCCCATTGCATTGAGGTAGACCAGGTTGTAGGCCCCGTCGAAGCGTTTGCTCAGATTGCGAAAAACTTGCACGAGATCGGGCCGGTCGTCCTTGCGCAACTCGTAGCTCAGATAGTGCATGATGACTTCCGTGTCGAGATTGCGCGTCAAGTGGTAGTCGGCCAGTGTAAGCAAAGCGTCGCGCAATTCAGTGAAATTGGCAAGCTGGCCGTTAAAGGCGACGCTGAACCATTTCCACTTGCAGCCGTGGTGTCGCTCGAAGGGTTGCGCGTAACTGCGGTCGTTTTGGCCGCAGGTGGCGTAGCGGACGTGGCCGATGGCGGCACGGCCCGCATATTCCTTCATGATGCTGTCGTACTTGGCCTGGTGGTTGAGGCGAAAGGCTTCGATGACCGTGCCGATTTGACGGTACGTGTCGAGGAGCTTGTCACGCTTGGGATTGAAGGTGGAGAAGCCGGCCGCCAACTGCCCGCGATTCTGCAAGTCCAAGAGCAAACGCGGCATCAGCCGCGACACCTGTTCGGGGCCGGCCGAGGGCGCCAACCGCGCTGGGGTGGGGCTGTCGAAGTGGTAAACGGCGGCAATCCCACACTCGTGGTGTAATTCGGCCATGCGCGGATGTTCCCCGTAAGTCCCGGCGTATTGTCAGAAGGCATCCATGTTCCAACTCTGACATTATAGGAAGCGGTTCAGAGGCTTACAAAGTCGAACTCAAAGATAGGGATGCTCGAACGGCGAAGGCTTGTGGCTACGGTTTTTGCAAAGCGGCCAGGGCGGCCGCGTTGTCGGCATACGCTTCGAACAATCCGGGATTGCCGGGCGAGGGTGCGATCAGCCGGGTGATGGAGAATACTTCGCGCACTTCGGGACTAAGGTTTGAAAAAACAATGGGAGTCCCTGATTCCTTGGCCTTGGTCCGCAGCTGCAAGATCGGCCGCATACAGGGCGTGGAAACGATCTTCACATGGCGCAGATCCAGTACGACTCCCTCTGGCGCGTACTCCGCCCAGACATGTTCCAACTCGCCGGCCAGTTCTTCCGCCAGTTCTTCGCCGTGCAAGCTCTCACGCTGAAACGTAATGATCAGGACAGCGCCGGTTTTTGTTTGAGTGAAGTTCTGCAACCGGCGGACAGCGTCGCTCACATTGTCCGCCAACTCAAATGGCGTGGTGGGATTGGGTGTTGTGGAGACCAGGCGTGTGACCAGAAAAATGTCCAACAGTTCCTTCTTAACGTTGCAAAAAACTACTCGGCCGTTCTTGCTTGTCAGCTGCCGGTGCAGCGACAACAGCGGCCGCAAGCCGGCGCTGGTGAAAAAGGAGATGTTGCTGAAATCCAGCACCCACTTTTTTTGCGGGAAGCGTCCGACGGCTTCCAGAAGTTCCTGGCGCAAATCTTCGATGGCGTCGCCGCCGGGCACCTGGACGTCGGTCAACTCCACGACCAGGACCGCATGCTCCGGTTTGCAGGCGATGTGCCGAAAAGAAGCTTCCATGAAGGATCCTTGGGGCAGCAGAGGTATCACAGCAAGGATATGGAGAAGACGGCAGAAGTGAAAGCGTGAAAACGAAATCGCGGCGCTGGGGACTTGGTGCGAATTCTCCCTGATTTTAGCGAGCAACCGCCGCCGAATGCACGAAAAAAAGAACGATGCTTCGTGTTGCGGGCGGCCTTGCGTCTCACTCCACGAGTCGGATGTCGCGGAGCCGGGGTATCGGGCCCCCGTTGGCGGTGATTCGGAAGCCGCCATTGCCTGCGACGCGCAGTGTCCCGGTCACGTATTGCGAGCCAAGGATTTGGTTGTTCGCCCCGGCGGCAGCATCGCCGTTTCCCTCCACGAACGCGGGTGCGCTGGCGCCGTAAATGGCCCCAGTAATGAACGCGTTGCCGTTTCCTTTAATGGTGATCGGCGCAGTGCTGTTGCGATCCTGAAAAATGCTGATGCCGGTATAGACGCCGGTCGTGGGGGGCGTCATGACAATCTTGCCTTGTCCCGCAATGTAGACGACATCGGTGTCCTTTTTGGGAGCGTTGTAGATCATCACCCCGTTGGCGCTCAAGTTGGAGGAACCGCTCACGTTGAAGCCGCCGCCGTCCATGTAATAAATGCCGGGCTCCAGGACGAACGTCGTATCGCTATTGCCGCTCAAGGACAGCCCGTTGGTGTAGATTCCCGCCTTGTATCTTACCGTGAAAGTGCCGTCGGCGTTCTTGGTTTTCGTTGGCGCGGGGGGCAGGTAAAGAGTCGCTGGATCGACAGCCGGAAGGTACGCCAACGGGTCGGGCGTGGGAGGGATGCCGGTATGCTTGTTGCCAATGAACTGCTCGCCGCCTTGCTCCGTGATGCCGCCGTAAACGAAGAAATCCGCGGCGCTGATTTGACCGCCCGAACTGCCCTGGCCGAGAGCGGCAGTCGTTGCGTGACTGGAGTTCACGATGACGGCCGTGTCTATTTTGACCACGCCTCCGCCGGCCACATTCAGGGCGCCCTCGGCAGTTTGATCCAGCACGATGATGCCGTAGCGCGAGGAATTGCGCAGGCCACGGGCGACGGCACGCACCTTTACCGGCAGCGTGTTAGCCCCCCAAATGGCGGAAAAATAGCGCTGCTGATAATAGGTAATCGTGACCTCGACGTAGTCGGTGAGCAACAGCCCATTCGCGTCGGTGACGGTCGGCGAATAGAGCAGCGGTTTTTCGCCACCGAGGCGCACTTCGACCTTCGAGGTGCCGGCCGCGCTGCCTTTGCCCGCATCGTTCAGGAAGCCGTTCGTCTTGGCGACTTGAAATGCCGCGCCCGCGGCGTTGGAGGAGTTATTGTTCCACATCTCGGTGGCAGCCGCCAGGGCCGCGGCGTCGGCGCCCGCCATGCTCTTCCGGCGCGAATCGAACAGCAGACCGCCGTCCAGTGCGATGGCCACGAACCCCAAAAGCGCGATGATGGAAAGGGCCACCAGTGGCGCCACGGCCGCGCGACGTTGGTCTCTTTTGTGCGTGAGCAGCCTCATAGTTTCCCCGATTACTCTTAATAAGACATCGGAATCGTGCACGTAGCGGTCAGATCGATCGGGCCGACCAGGAACAGCTCCGGCAGCCACTGATAGGTGACCGTAACGGTAATCGTGTTAACTTCCGCGTTTCCTTGGTTCGAGATGACGGTGTAGGCCTTGTTCAGGTCCTGCCAGCTGACTTTGACCTGTAAGTCGTTGCCGTTGATCGCTTGCGCCTTACCACGCAGATAGTTGCGAATATCGGCCTCGGTCACGGCTTTGGCCACCAAGCCGCGGGTTTTCATCTCAATCTCGTAATCCAGCCCGCGGACGACAGCGTAGCGGGCCCCTTCCTGGGCGAGCCAGGACATTTCCTGGTAGCGAAAGATGCCAATGGCGCCCACGATTAGCGCGATAAGCAGGAAGAAAACCAGTGGGTAGACCACGGCGCCTTCGATGATGGTGACGCCGCTGCGCCGGCTTTGGCAGTTAAGACGCATAGATCGATTCCTCGTGCAAACGCCTGCTAACCGCTAGCTTGCCTTCGAAAAGTTAGGGCGCCAGCTTCATGTGCACCGTACGCGTGATGGTGTACTTGCTGGGAATGACCGGGAAACTCGCGATCGTCGCGAACTGGTAGCTTACCGTGACGGCTACGTCCGTGCTGCTGGTGGAAGATTTCACGGTAAGCTTGCTCTGGTCCAGATTGCTGGCATCGGCGCGAACCGCCTTTTCTATGCTGTCGATGCTGCCGCGCCAGGTCGAGTAGTTGTACACTTTGGCGGCGAACAGGGCGCCGTTGCGCGCGCTGTTTTCCACGATCTGGGACGCGTAAAAAACTCGGCAGAAATCGACGGCTACCAGGAAAATGAACACGAGAAACGGGAGCAGAATCGCCAGCTCAACGGCAGCGACGCCACGCCGGACGTGGGCTAGTTTTCTGCGCTGCCTTGGGGCGCTTATCGCAACTTCTTGCCCGTGTGGACGGAACATGGGCACCTTGGTGGTGTGGTGGGGACACGATTCAGGAGGAATAGGGGAGGGGTCTTGCCCCAGGGACTAGCGGCCGAGGCATTCGACCAACATTACGGCCAGTCACACAAACGTAGCCCGTGTTGACCTAGTTGTCAAAGTTTGGGAAAACAAAGCGGGAGTTTCGTTGGCTTTGGATTGGAAGCCGCGTCACATCGGCCAACCGCAAGATTTTATTGTGTAACAACAAGGCTTACGATAATCCCCGGTCCTTTTTTTGCAATTCCGTTGGACTATGCAAGAAAGCTAACCTAGCTTTCAGTGAGCAAGCATTGCTCGCCTACCAAACGGGCTATGGCAATCCCGGGTCGCAAGCAATTCTCCCCCCGCACCCTCATTCAGGTTGCATTTTAGCCCAACTCCCTCGACTCCCTGGCCCGAAAGGATGCTGCGGCGCCTACCCATAAGGATGCCACTAAGTTCCTCCCTCCGTCTGAAGGACCCGTCATGTTCAAACACAATTGGTTCAACCCACGACAAAGTATTCCGTTTCCACGCAAGCGCACGCAACTCCGTCTCGAAGTGCTCGAGGATCGCCTAGCGCCAGCGGACCTGATTCACATGTATGAGCTAAACGGCACTCTTGCCGACGAACTCGGCGGCCCCGCGCTGGTGGCCGACGGCGGCACGCTGGGCCCTGACCGCTATTCCTTTGGTCCCAATCAGGGACTCAGCCTGACCGGAGGACTGCTCAACACCGCCGACTATTCGGTCGTTTTGGTCATGCAAATGAACCTGGCGACCGCACCCTTCTTTAAGAAGGTGCTCGACTTCTCCAACCTGAGCAGCGACGACGGTCTGTACGTTGCCGGGAACCATCTTCAACTCTATCCGGGCGACGCCGGTTCCGATAATGTTCCATCCAACACCGACTTTGAGGTCACACTGGCCCGCGACGGCCAAAGCGGCGAGACGAAAGTTTATCTGAATGGCGTGCTGCAACAAGCATATTCCGGCGCTGTCTCCGACGTCGCCATTGCCACCGCCAACATCTTGAAGTTCTTCAAAGACGATGCCGTTTCGGGCGGCTTTGAGTCGTTTTCAGGATCGGTAGATCGCATTCTCATTTACAACGGCGCTTTCGATCCCAGCGGCGGCGCCGAGAACCATCCCCCGATGCTGACCGTTGACAGCAATCTCGTCAGCGCGGCGGAAGGCCAGAATGCGAACAATAGCGGCACCTGGAGCGACCCGGACCTCGACCCAGTGAGCCTAGTTGCGTCTGTGGGCACTGTGACGCAACACGCCAACGGCACCTGGTTGTGGTCTTTCGCGACCAGCGATGGCCCCGATCAATCGCAACTGGTAACCATCACTGCCACGGACAGCCAGGGCGCTACGGCTTCGACTTCGTTTTCCCTCGTCGTCAACAACGTCGCCCCAACGATCGGCACCGGCTCGGGCGTGTCCGCGTCACACATTTATGAACTCAACGGCAGCTTGGATGATGCTCTGGGAGGCCCAAGTCTGCAGGCCGACGGCGGCACCTTGGATGCCGGTCGTTATTTCTTCGGCGCCAACCAAGGTCTGCGGCTGACAGGCGCCCTGGCCGACCCCAGTACTTACACGATCGTATTCGTCGTGGAGCTCGACGCGCTTACGCCCCAGTTCAAGAAGCTGCTCGATTTTCAAAGCCGCGCCAGCGACTACGGCTTGTATGTTTCCGGGTCAAGTCTGCAGCTGTATCCGGGCGGGACGGGGCCAGGCACGGTCAGCGCCAACACGGATTTTCAGGTGGCGATCGCGCGCGACGGCCAAACCGGTGAAACCAAAGTCTACCTCAACGGCGTCCTGCAGCAGACCTACGTCGGCCTGCCGTCGGATGCCGCCGTGGCCACGGCCAACGTCCTCACGTTTTTCGAGGACGATAATCTCACGGCGGGAACCGAGGCCGTCGGCGGATCGGTAGACCGCATTCTGCTGTTCGACACGGCTTTGACCGAGCAGCAAATCGCCAATCTGGACCACAGTTCGCCCCCCGTCACCGAAGTCGAATTGAACGAGGGCGAAACGGCGGCGGTTACCGGCTTTTGGAGCGACCCCGGCAACGATGAAGTCAGCTTGTCGGCTTCGGTCGGCAGCGTCGTCAAGCACGACGACAGCACCTGGTCCTGGTCTTTCAATGCCCAGGACGGCCCCGATCAATCGCAAACGGTTGTCATCACCGCTACAGACAGCGACGGCGCCACGGCGTCCACGTCGTTTGCCCTTGTGGTGCACAATGTAGCTCCTGTGCTGGTGAATGTGACGTCCAGCAATCCATCGCTCGAAGCAGTTTCGCCGGACGGCAACGTCAGCGTCACCGGTGCATTCACTGATGCCGGCGCCCTCGATACGCACTCGGTTACCGTCGATTGGGGCGACGGCAGCGGCACGCAGACAGTCAGTGTCGATCAGGACGCCGACACGTTCGCCGGCAGCCATCACTATGCTCAAGGCGGATTTTTCACGATTACCGTAACGGTGTTCGATGACGACGGGGGCGCGGATTCACAAAGCACGACGGCCGTAACCGCCGGCGCTGCTCTGAGCAACGGCACGCTATTCGTGATTGGCACGAATGCCACCGACCAAGTGAGCGTCGATTTGGTGCAAAGATTGGACGACCAAGGCCAGACGCGGACTTTTGTCGAAGTGGAAATGACTTTGTCTGGCATTGCTTCTGTCGCGCTCTTTGATGCCGCTCAAGTTGGCAGAATCGTCGTATATGCCGGCGCGGGCGACGACGACGTCCGCATCGACCGCGCCGCGCACCTCGACGCGTTTCTGTTCGGGGGCGCGGGTAACGATTACCTGCAAGGGGGCAATGGCGCGAACCTGCTCGACGGCGGCGCCGGCAACGATACCCTCAAGGGGGGCGATCGTGCCGACATCCTGATCGGCGGAACCGGCATGGACCGGCTCTTTGGAGGCGGCGGCGATGATTTGCTTATCGGTGGCTCGGCAGCCTTCGCCACCGACTTGGACGCGCTGGCACTGGCCTTGGCAAGTTGGCAAGCGGGCGACCTTGAGCAGACCTTGGCCGCTTTGGGCGGCATCATCGACGACGGCGAGATGGATCAGTTCATCGGGCAAGGAGGCAACGACACGATTATCGAAGGCTAACGCCCCGCCTCAACCTTGACGGCAAGCAATGTCGATCCTGTGCGTCACGAAGCCATCCTGCAATAGTTAATCGGACACCACGTTCGCCAGGTGCTGCCCTGGAACGATTCGTGATGCACTTTCAAAATTGGATCATCTACGAGCAGCCCCGAAACGGCCGGCTTTCATAAACTGCCTTAATGAGCCGACATTTTGCCGACCGCTTGGCGGAAGCGTGCCGCGCCAAAGGCAACGCGCTGTGCGTCGGGCTGGACCCGCGCTGGGAACAGTTGCCCAAAGCGCTGCGGCAAGGGCATGGGCGTCAAGGACTCGAAGGCATGGCCCGCGCCTTCGAGGAGTTTTCGCTGCGCGTGTTGGAGTTAGTCGCGCCCTTGGCGCCCCTGGTCAAACCGCAAAGCGCGTTCTTCGAGGCTTGTGGTCCGGCGGGCTTGGCGGCATTGCAAAACGTGTTGCGTCGGGCCCGAGAGATGGGCCTCATTACGATCCTTGACAGCAAGCGTAACGACATTGCTTCCACTGCCGAGGCTTATGCCGACGCCGCCTTCGCCGGAATCTTAGTCGAAGGGCAACGTCATCCCGTGTGGGCCGCCGACGCGCTGACCATCAATCCGTATCTGGGGCGCGACGCCGTCGAGCCGTTCTTGGTAAGCGCTCGGCAAGCGCAGGGCGGCGTGTTCGTCCTGGTTCGGACCAGCAACAAAGGAGCGGGACAGTTTCAAGATTTGCGCGCCGAGGGCAAGCCGCTCTTTGAGCATGTGGCCCATGCGGTCGGCGCCTGGGCCGAAGAGAACCCGGGCGCATGCGGCTTTGGGGACGTGGGCGCCGTCGTGGGCGCCACGCATCCCGCGGAATTGGCCCGGCTGCGCGAGTTCATTCCGGATGTCGTTTTCCTCGTCCCCGGTTTTGGCGCTCAAGGCGGCAGCGCCAAAGACGTCGCCGCCGCGTTTCGCGGCGACGGCCTGGGCGCGATCATCAACAGCTCGCGCGGCATCATCGCCGCGTTTCGACCCGATGCCGCCGATTGGGAGGAACAGGTCATTCGAGAGGTGCAGGAAGCCATCCAGGTGTTGCGTAGTGAAACGCCTATGGGAAACCTAAAAAGCTGAATCGTCGCTTTGTCAAAAAAGGTGCAGAGACCTAGGAGCCCCTGCACCTTTCTTATCAGCACAAGCTAACAACCCTGACGCTGCTGTTGCCAACAGACGTTATCCTTTCCCCTTCTTGTTGTCGGTGGACTCGGTCTTTTTCTTGTCGGGCGGTCCCTCTTCGCCTGTGGCCAGCTTGCGCAGTTTCGTCTTCTGGTCTTCGGTCAAAAGCTTGACCATTTCCTGCTTCGCTTGCGTCTTCAAGCCCTCAATCTGTTCCTCAAGCGCATGAATCTTGGTTTTGAATGAGGCATCGACGCTTCGGATCTTGATCGCTTGCTCCTCAGTCAAATCGAGCCCTTTGCCCCAACCGGCCGGCACTTGGCCTTTGACTGTCTTTGGCGTTTTGACTTGCGACTCTCCTGTTCCGACCAGCCAGATCAAGCCAAGTAAACTCAGAGACAGCACGGCGAAAAGACGGGTCATGTGACCTCCCGAGCATGAGGTTAACGTCCTTGGGTGGGTTTAGGTGGGAGTCCAATCCGCCGGGACAGATATTGATTGGGGGAAATCAAAACGTCAAACAAAAAATGAGAATTTTCTAACCACGGATTACACGGATAACACGGATAAGGAAGTGCTTGGACAGTTTTTCCTTGTCCGTGCTGATCCGTGTAATCCGTGGTCAAATCTTTGACGCGTTCACCAGTGCGACACGGGTCCCTTGGGGACGGCGATTTCCGGCAATGCATCTCGCTGCCAAGACGCGGGCGGTCCCAGGTCGCGCAAGCGGGCGACGATGTCCTCGAAATCCTGGGCGCGCTCGAGCATCACTAGCTGCCGGTGCACTTCTTTGCCCGGCTTTAGGACGCGCGTGTACCAGGCGGCCATTTTGCGGAATGTGAGACAGGCGTGACGCTCGCCGCGTTGCTTTAGCAGCAAATCGAAATGGCGGGCCATGAAGTCGAGCCGGTCTTCGTAGCCCGGACTGGCTAAACCGACTTCCTCCCCGTAGCCGCAGGCTTTAGCCTGCGGATTGTCCGCAGCCTGAAGGCTGCGGCTACGCGTTTCAGCGTGGACGAGTTGGGGGAAGATCCACGGATTGAGCAAGGCGCCGCGGCCGATGCTGATGCCCGCGCAGCCGGTTTCCCCGAACATGCGCTCGGCGTCGGCCGCAGTGCGGATGTCGCCATTGCCGATGATCGGGATGCGTTCGACCGCTGCGACGACGGTGCGGATGCCGGCGCGATTGACCTGACCGGAGAAACCTTGGGCGCGGGTGCGGCCGTGGATCATGACGGCGGCCACGCCCACTTGCTCAAACGCGCGCGCAAAGTTCGGGGCGCTTAGGTCGGCGTCGTCCCAACCCAAACGCATTTTGACTGTGACCGGGATCTTCACCGCGTTGACGACCTGGCGGACCAGGTCGACGGTGGCGGACGGGCTGCACATCATGGCCGAGCCGCCGCCGGTCTTGGTGACCTTGTGGACCGGACAGCCCATGTTGATGTCGATGGCCTGTATTCCATAGCCTTCGAGCCATTGCGCGGCGTCGCGCATTTCCTCCGGAACGCTGCCGAAAATCTGCACCGCGAGTGGGCGATCGTCAGGGCAAGTGTCGATCAGCTCGAGCGTCTTGGGACTGCGATTCACGAGGGCGCGGGCATTCACCAGGTCCGTGGTAGCCAGACCGAGGCCGCCCAACTCGCGCACGGCCCGGCGAAAAGGCCAATTGGTGTAGCCGGCCAGCGGAGAGAGAAGGTAGCGCGACTCCAGGCGGAGGGGGCCGAAGTACAGTGGCTGAGGTTGCAAAGTCATTAATATTCAGGCTATCGGAGCGAGCGCGAAACCGCCAAGCGCGGGACTTTACGTGTGGCTGGAGTTTGAGTTCTTGAACGGCAGGGCATAGGCCACCAGCAATGCTAGTAAAGCTCCTGTGGCCACGTCGATCAAATGATGTTGGCGCGTGAACAGGGTCGCGAGCCAAACAAGAATCACGCCGGCGGTAGTGACAGGCCACCAGCGCGGGAATTCACGGATTAGCGCCAGGGCCAAAAGGCATGTCAAACTGACGTGCAGGCTGGGAGCGGCGTTGGCCGGCGGCTCGTCGATGGCAATCATCCAATCATACAGCGCCGCGGTCGGTCCCGTAAGGTCATGGCTCGCCGGCCGCGGAGCGGTATGCGTGGGCAAGGCAACGAAAATGAGCAAAGTGACCACAACCGTGACGAGGCCGCGCTGGACATACCAGCGGAAATTCGCGGCCGACATGAGGCCGACAATGGGTGGGCCAACTAGATACGGAATGAGATAGACCCAGACCCACGCCGGTTGATATGGGAAAAAATCGTCCCACGGCGTCCAGGTGAAAAAGACGGCATGCCAGCCGCGCGTTTTCAAGACCACGAGATAGCCGCCGAGCGCGGCGATCATGATGGCGGCGAGCGTGAGCGATTGCCGCACAAAACGGGCGAAGCTGAGCGGCTCATTCATGAATAGCTAACCACACACACACCGGAATTGAACCACAGAGACACAGAGGCACAGAGAAGACAAAAACGAAGAATGAAGAACGAAGATTGAATTGCATCCGACCGCTCATTGTTGATTCTTCCTTCTTCATTGTTCATTCTTCATTTGTTTTCTCTGTGGCTTTGTGTCACTGTGGTTAGCATTAGTGTTTGCCAGACCGGCTGCGTAACAAGTTGAGATGCCGGTCGAAGCGGTCCTCCATGTAGCGGTGAATGTTGGACAAGAAACGATTGTCGCCGGCCGTGAAGGGCCGGCCGGTGGAAAACTCGGCGTCGGCGTCCGCCAGCTTGCGATCGAGGTCCATGAAGAACTTGCGGATGTCGCGAAGGCGATCATCGAGAAGGTCGCCTTTCATGTTTTCGGTCACGCCCCAAAAGCGGCAGGCGTCCGCGAAGGTGAGGTCGCCTTTGCGATTCTCCTCAAATTTCTGGTAGGCGCTGGAAT
>JAKEHV010000096.1 GCA_022614915.1 Gemmataceae bacterium
GAGCCTATCTGACGCGGCGAATGGAGGAAGCCGCGGCCTTACGCGAGAAGATCGAGACGGAACGACCACGCGTATCGCGCGAGGAGCTGCTGACACGTCAGAACGCCAAGGAGAATGCCAATGCTCCGACTGGCGACTGACGCCGATGTCCATGGCGACATCATCCGCGGCCTGCGCCGTCGTTTGCCACAGATCGAATTAGTGCGCGTTCAAGACGCCCTGCAGCCAGGCGCGCAAGACACGGAGATTCTGGCGTGGGCCGCAACTGAGAACCGCCTCATCACGAACGACCGGAAAACAATGGTTGGCCACGCCTACCAGCGCGTTTCGGCCGGCGAGACCGTGACCGGCCTCATCGCAACAACCAATCAGCAGTCCATCGGCTCGGCGATCGACGATATCTTGCTCATCGCGGAGTATATGCCCGAGGATGAGATCAGAGATCAAGTTGTGGTGTACCTGCCGTTTCGAGGATAAGGGCCGTCACCGCTCCGTCAACAAATACACCGCGAACGACGCCAGCCAGTGTTCGCCCGCGTAGTCGCCGCTGGCCACGTGGCGCAGGGCGGCCTCGGCATGGCGGGCGGCGGCTTCCTCCAGCACTTTGCGGGACGGGTCGTCCTTCGGCAGACTCCGCGCGATGCCGCGCATGCACCAGGCCCGGCTCAGGTTCAGACCGTCGAGGTGTACGATCTGAGGGTCGCTGCGGTCGGTGACCGTCGCGGGAAACAGCAACCGTTTCGGCTCGCCTTTCGCGATGTTTGGCAAGAAGCGTTCGAACCACTTTGGGAATTCGTCCGACGGCAAAACCCGGCGCATGAGGTCCGCCTCCATCAGGCTCGGCGAAAAGAAGTCCGCGCCGTCCGGTTCCCAGGCGGCTGGAATGTTCTCGTCTTTGGCGAAGTAATTCCGGCTGCGCTCTTCGACGAGTTCCAGCAGCATCTTGTTGTTCATGGTTCGCGCGTAGTCGTGCGCGAACGCCAGGCCGAATGCCGTGCTCGAGTGCACGCCGCTGCGAATCGGGTAAGTCTGCTTGGGGAAGTAGCTGACATAACGGGCCGCGATCGTGTCCGCGAGCGGCTTCACGTTTTTTGACCACTCCTTGCCGTCCGGGTCTTCCCAGCCGTGCAGCTCCACCGCTAACTTCAAGAGCCAGGCCCAGCCGTAGGGCCGTTCGAAGGATTGCGTGTTGGGCCGGGCGAAATAGTCGGCCTCAACTTTCAAGTTTTTGGCTGTCAAGTTCTTGGCCAAGGCAGCGCGGATTTCTTGTCTTTCAGGCAGCTCAGGATACAGCCGCAGCAGCCGGACCAGCATCCAATGCCCGTGCACCGACGAATGCCAATCGAAACAGCCGTAGAAGGCGGGATGCACGGCGCGCGGCGACAGCACGTCCTTGTCGCTGTTCAACACGTCGGCCGGCTTATTCGGATACTCCTTGTGGATTCCCTTAAGTGCGAGTCGGGCGAAAAGCGATGCGTTCTCTTGGTTCATTTGGAAAACGTCCCCCTTGCCGGAACTTTGCGCAGGCGAAATGGACGCGGCCACGTTCAGTTGCGCTTTCCGGACCGAAAAACAATCGTCGCCTGAGAATACCAGGTGCAGCGTTTTGCCGTCCGCGCTCATCCATTTGGTCGGAAAGCTGCTGGTTTCACCGGGCCCCACGTCCCATTGTTCGGTGTAAAAGTCCGTCGTCCACGGCCCCCACGGCTCGGGCGCATCGTAAATGCCGAAGCCGCCTTTGAATCGCGCGTCGCCTTCCGGCAGAGTTTGGCACCACAGGTAGCGCTTGAGGCCGGCATTGTAGGTAATGCCGGAGCGATAGCATTTTCCCGGATTAACAAATACCGGGCCGCGTTCACCGATGTCTTTCGTCCAAATCGACTGCCCGTTATGGTCCAGAGACTTGAAGAACTCATAAGCGGCGCGTTTCTTTATTTGTTCGTTTGGTGCGCGCGCTAAGACCATGCGATCCCCAGGAACATAGGCGCTGTCGGCATCATGGGAATAGATGTAGACGAAGTCGTCACGCGCACCTGCGTAGTTCTTGCCGAAATTGAGAAAGGTGGGACAGCCGAAACTGCTGGTGAATTTCCAATCGCTCCAGGTCCAGGTTTGAGCCCGATCGGTGGACCAGCCAAGCTGCGCATTGCCGACGTTGCGGACAAAGCAGTACAGCACGCCGTCGATCATGAGCATGCCGCTGGCTTTCTTGCCCTTGGCGCCAAAGCGCTTGTCCTCGGACTCAAGGGCGCGAATGTTGGTTCCTTTGACGCTGGGAGGCGCGCCTGTGATCTTGGCAAAGCCCAATCCGAGCTTGTAGGGCGTCTTGGGATCGAAGCCGAAGCCGTCGCCGTAGGCGGTATAGAGGTTACCGTCATCTGCCCAGGTCATGGGCCAATTGTCGCTGTCCTTGGCGAATCGAATGATCGACTCCTTCGGCGCCCAGTCGATGCGCGTGATGACTTTGCTGGGCGGATACGGTGCGGCGCTCTCTTTCGTCTCATCCAGCGCGGATATGAGCGGCGCGAAGAGATTGCGGTAAAGCACTTCGTGGTAATCCGCGCGGCCGCCCAGGGCCGCGCCTTGGCGGACCATTATGAGATTCAAGCTCGGCACAACGAGCAGTATCTGATGCCCCGCTCCGGCTGCCCAAAAGGCATCGCGCGGCAGCGTCTTGTAACGGCCGTCGGCATTGGTCCACCAGCCCATGCCGCACTGGCCCGGCAAGCCGGCGGACGACGTGGTCAACCGAACGGCTTCCTCGGTGAGCAGCTTTTTTCCATCCCAATCGCCTTTGCGCAGCATCAGCCGGCCGACGCGCGCCAGCGCGCGGGCGGTGAAGTTGCCGCCGCCCCACGGCGCGACCAGCGGCAGACCGTCCAACTTAACGGTTTGACCGTAGCCCACGGACCACTCTTCGTCCGGCACCCCGATGGGCCGCAGGATGCGCTCGCGCAGAAGCGAACGCAAGTCTTTCTCCGGCGCGTCTTTCAACGCTGCGGTGACGCAATAGCCGAGCGCGGCGATGCCGGGGTTGCTGTACTGGAAGCGCGTGCCCGGCTCGAATGGGACCGGCGTCGTATCGCGGGAAATCGTGAAGGGATCGTTCGGCGGCGCGAGACGCTTCCAAAAATCGCCCTTCCAGCCGGTCAACTTATCGTGCGGCAAGTCGTTCTCCTCCGCGTCGTCCAATCCCGATGTATGCGAGCCCAAATGGCGGATGGTGATCTTCGATTTGCGCGGATCATCGGCCCATTGCGACATGAAACGCGACGCCTTGTCGTCCAATCGAATGCGGCCATCGGCAAGAACCAACGCCAGCGCGAGGCCGCCGACGATCGGCTTGGACACGGAGGCGATGTAGTGCTTGGCTTTGGCGCTGTGACCAGCCGCGTACCACTCGAATACGATTCGGTCATTGCGTATGACCAGGAATGCTTTTGTATTTCGCACCAGAGCATCTTTGAGCGCATCGAGCTTTTGCGCCGAGATGCCTTGGCTGTCGGGCGTCGCCGTTTGCCAGGAGAATCTGTCCGTTGCTTGCAATACAGCGACGCGACTGGGCGCGCACGTGGACGCTTCTTGGCATTGTCCCGGCGCGATCCTCACCAACAACAGTGCAAGGATACAGAAAAGCCTGAGCAATTGAGTTCGTTTCATGCTGTACTTCCAACGGACGGCCCGATGGTAGCAGACAAGAAGCGGATTCGCCAGATTCGAGGTGGCGCGGGAAAGCGCTTCCCAACGGCGCGTTTTCGGAGTAAGAGGGAGCTATGTCTACTTCCAAGCGAACGGTAAGCCGCCGTGCGTTCGTGCAATCGGGAGCGGCCGGCGTGTTGACCGCGACCGCGTACGGTCAAGTCGTCGGCGCCAACGAGCGCGTCGGCGTCGGCTTCATCGGCTACGGTCTTATCGGCAAGCGGCACGTGCTCGACTTTCGCGCGGAAAAGGACGTGCGTCTGGTCGCGTTGGCGGAGACGCACGAGCGGCGTTTGAACGAAGGACTCGGCGAAATGGGACAGGGCGCGCAGGGCTATCGCGATTTCCGGCGGCTGCTCGAGCGCAAAGACATCGACGCGGTGGTAATCTCCACGCCGGATCACTGGCACGCACTGCAATCGATGCTGGCTTGTGCCGCGGGCAAAGACGTCTACGTCGAAAAGCCGCTCACGTTGTTTGTGCGCGAAGGCCGCTGGATGATCGACCTCGCCAACCGGCACCAGCGCATCGTGCAAGTGGGCACACAGCAGCGCTCGGGCTTGCACTACCAGCGCGCCCGGCAACTCTTGCGCGACGGGCATATCGGCCGGGTCCATGCGGTTCGAATGACGTCGTTTCGAAATATCATGCCCGGCTTCGGCCGGCCTGCCGACGCCGACCCGCCCAAGGAACTCGATTGGGACATGTGGCTGGGGCCCGCGCCGCGCCGGCCTTACAATCCCAACCGCTGCATCTGCCACTTCCGCTGGTTTTGGGATTACTCCGGCGGACAGATGACCAACCTGGGCGCGCATTCGCTTGATCTGGTGCATTGGTTCCTCGGCTTTGCCGGACCGGGCGCGGTTTCCAGTTCGGGCGGACGCTTCAGCCTCACTGACAGCGGCGAAACGCCCGACACGCAAGATTCGTTTTTCGAGTATCCGCAATGCAACGTGGTTTGGTCGCATCGGGAAGCATGCGCCGGGCAGCGGTCGCAGTCGGGCATGGAATTGTGTGGCCCGCTCGGCAGCCTAACCATCTCCAGGCGCGGCTTCACGGTTCATGCCGATCCGCTCGTGCCGCCGGAAAACGCCATTCCGCAGTTCGCTGGCGCGCATCCCGCGGGCGGGCCGCAGTCCGTGAAGAATCCGGAGCCGGGACGATTGCGGACCAAGCCCATGGAAGACATAAGCGGCAGCACGTTGCAGCAGTTTCAGCGGCACGTGCGCGATTTTCTCGACTGCATCCGCACGCGCCGGCAGCCGGTTTCCGATCTCGAAAGCGCCCACCGAGTGACAACGGCCTGCCACCTTGCGAACATCTCCCTGCGTTTGGGCAAGAAGCTGCGCTGGAAC
>JAKEHV010000564.1 GCA_022614915.1 Gemmataceae bacterium
AGTGGAGCGCGGAGAGTGGAGCGCGGAGAGTGGAGCGCGGAGAGTGGAGCGCGGAGAGTGGAGCGCGGAGCGCGTCACTCTCCGCGCTCTGCGCTCCGCGCTTCGCGCTCCGCCCTCTCTGCTTCGCGCTCCGCGCTCCGCGCTTCACTCTTCGCGATGCCGACATACGGCATTCCGAGGAGGCGTTTGATGCCCGCCCATTCGCCCAGATCATTGCCTTCGACGCGATGGCCGATGTACTGCAAGACATAGCCGCCGACAAAGGCCGCTACACCCCAATACCATTGCGACCAGGGCAGAGCGAAAAAGAGCACAACGCCCGTTAGCGCGAGCGGAATGCCGGCTAAGTGAATCCAGAAATTGAACGGATGCCGGTGCCGCTCCAGCCAATTCTTCAAAGCGCGCCGCAGCGGACGGCGCTGGAAGAAGCCTTTCGGTTTGTCAGCGTCAGAAGACATAGCGAGTCTTTTCTATGGTTCCCGTATAACGAAGACCATGAACCGCGACCACGCGTTTTCCTTGCTGACCGAACATGTGCAGGACATCGGCCTGCGCCGGCACATGCTGGGCGTGGAAGCCGGCATGCGCGCCTATGCCAAAAAACTCGGCCAGGACGAAGAGACTTGGGGCATTGTCGGCTTGTTGCACGATTTCGACTATGAGCGCTGGCCCAATCCGCCCGACCATCCCCTCAAAGGTTCCGAAATCCTGCGCGGGCACGGCTATCCCGAGGAAGTGATCTACGCGATCAAGTCGCACGCCGACTATTTGCCCGATTGCCCGCGCATTCATCTTGTGGACAAGGCGCTCTACGCTTGCGACGAGCTGACCGGCCTCATCATGGCGGCGGCGCTGGTTCGCCCCAACGGCATCCTCGATCTGGGCGCGTCGAGCGTGAAGAAAAAAATGAAGTCCAAAGGATTTGCCCGCAACGTCAACCGCGACGACATCCTCAAGGGCGCTCAGGACTTCGGCGTGGAGCTCGGCGCGCACATCCAGTTCCTGATCGACGCCCTAAAGCCGCTCGCGACGGAATTAGGCTTGGAAAGAGGACTGGCCGGCGCGGACAATGAATAGGGAGACGGCGATGACCCAAGAGATCTTTCAGAAGGAATCATCCGGGGCGCGCTGGAACGGCAAGCAACGCCTCATAGCGGTTGTCGGCGTGTTACTATTCGTGCTGACAAGCATTCTGCCGCCTTGGCTCGTGCCGCGCAGCGGCGGCACAACAGATCGCACCTGGAGATTGTTGTTCAATCCGCCCACCCCGCAGACCGGCTCGTCGGAAATCGACTGGCTGACGTTGATATTCATGTGGTTCGTGATTCTCGTCGCGACCGTGGCGTTGGTTTGGGCATTTCGTGGACCGTTGCAATCAAGAGATGGCTAGGAACTGCCGACGCTAAGCCGCGCCGTGAGTCGGCCTGGCGTGTGCGGGATCTCTTCGTTGCTGCACCACGTCGCGCACGATATATGTCGGCCGGCCCTTCACTTCCAGAAAAATGCGGCGTACGTATTCCCCGAGAATGCCGAGGCTCACAAGCTGGACCGAACCCATGAAGAGGACAACGACGACGGTGCTGGCCCAACCGGCCGGCGCTGTATGAGTGATGAGAGCGTCGAGCATGACCCAGAGGGTTAATCCCAGCGCGATGAAGGCGCTGGCGAACCCCAAATACGTCACCAGATTGAGCGGCGCGTTGCTGAAACTGATGAGCCCGTCCATCGCCAGCCGCACGAGCGAGCGCAGACTGTATTTGGGTTTGCCGGCTTCGCGCGCCGCGCGCTCGTAGCACAAGCCTGTTTGCCGAAAGCCGACAAATGTGCGCAGGCCGCGCACGAAACGGCCGCGCTCCGGAAGCTCTTTGATCGCCTCCACTACTTTGCGGTCCATCAAACAGAAGTCGCCGCTGTCCAGGGGAATGTCGAGGTCGCTGACTTTGCGCAACAGGCGATAGAAAAGGAAATAGCCGGCCCGTTTGAGCCGGCTTTCTTTGCGCTTGGTGCGGACGGCGTAGACGACTTCGAATCCCTCTTGCCATTTCTCGACGAACTGGCCGAGCACTTCGGGCGGGTCCTGCAAATCGCCGTCCATGACGACGACGGCGTCGCCGCGCGCCCGCTCCAAGCCGGCGCACACCGCAGCTTGATGGCCGAAATTGCGTGACAGATGCATGACGACGACGTGCGCGTCCGTGCAGGCCAGCCCGTCGAGCAGAACGGGGCTGGCATCGCGGCTGCCGTCGTCCACGAGCACCAGCTCATAAGGCTGGCCCAGCGCCGCGAGCGCTTCGGTCAAACGGCGATAAAGCTCCAGAATGTTCTCTTGCTCGTTGAAGATCGGCACGACAATGCTGAGGCGGGGCGCCTCCGTGGGGCCGACATTCCTGTCGGCCGGCTGGTTCGCATTCTCACCCCACAAGATCCCGTCGGAGAGAGGCTTACCCAGCTTCCGGGAATCCTCGAAACTGCCAGCGACGCCTGGTTCAGTGATTCGATCCAAACAGACTGCATCGGATGAGTGTACCGAGACAGTGGCCTGCAATAGGCGCACCCCACCTGCTTGGTGCTCTGTCCAAGACATGCCGCTTTCTCCTCTGTTCGCGCGGCGAAATTATAGAAGCGGCTTTCCGGGGTGTAAATACGAAGTGACGCGTTCATTGTCAGTCGAATGTACGGCACCTAGGATACGTCCAATCCACAGACTCTTGGAGAAAGCGCCATGATTGCCCGTCCGCGCTGTCTTGTGATCGCGATACTGCTGTCGGCGACGCCAGCCGCACTGACCGACGATTGGCCGCAATGGCTGGGACCCAAGCGCGATGCGGTTTGGCGTGAATCCGGCATCGTCGAGAAGTTCCCGGCGGACGGCCCGAAAATCCTCTGGCGCGCGAAAATCGCCGGCGGCTATGCGGGACCGGCCGTCGCCGAGGGGCGCGTCTACGTCCACGACTTTCTCACTGAGGCGGACACCAAAAAGCTGAGCTCTCCGCAAGGTAAGCCCAAGATTGAGGGCAAGGAACGCATCCTCTGCCTCGACGCCAAGAACGGCGAGCTCGTTTGGAAACACGAGTACGATTGCACCTATGGCATCTCCTATCCCGCAGGGCCGCGCTGCACACCGACCGTGCAAGGCGGCAAAGTCTACGCCGTGGGCGCAATGGGTCACTTGCACTGCCTCGACGCGGCCAATGGCAAGCTTTTTTGGTCGAAGGAATTGCCCAAGGAGTTCAACTCGAAGGTGCCGATCTGGGGCATGAGCGGCCATCCGCTGGTGGACGGTCCACGGCTCATCTGCATCGCCGGCGGCGGGGACAACGTCGTTGTCGCCCTCGACAAGGACACCGGTAAAGAACTGTGGAAAGCGCTTTCGGCGAAGGAGCCGGGTTATTCTACACCTACGCTGATCGAAGCCGGCGGCAAGAACCAACTCGTCATCTGGCACGGCGAAGCGATCAACGGCCTCGATCCCGAAACCGGCAAAGTCCTCTGGTCGGAAAAGCTGGCGCCAAGTTTTGGCATGTCGATCATGACGCCGCAGCGTCACGGCGAATACTTGTTCGCGGGCGGCTACGGCGGCCAGTCGCTGCTGCTCCAACTGGACAAGGACAAGCCCGGCGTCAAAGAACTCTGGCGCGGCAAACCAAAGACCTCTGTCCATCCGGTGAACATGACGCCGTTTGCCGAAGGCGGGCTGATGTACGGCGTGGACACTCAGGGGCCGCTCTTGGCCATGAAGCTGGAGACGGGCGAGCGCTTGTGGGAGACGTACCAGGCGACTACGGGCGACAGGCCCGAAGGCGCCGCCACAGCGTTTTTGGTGAAAAACGGCGACCGCTTCTTCCTGTTCAACGAGAAAGGGCAGTTGATTATTGCGAAGCTGAGTGCGAAAGGATACGAGGAGATTAGCCGCGCAAAGATCCTGGAGCCGACCGGAACCGGTTTTGGCCGCGACGTGGTCTGGAGCCATCCCGCGTTCGCCGGTCGCTGCGCCTTTATTCGCAATGACCGCGAGCTGGTTTGTGTGGGGCTGGCCGCGCAACACTAGCCCGACGCGCTAGCGAGGGCGGACGGGTCGCCCAAGGGAAATGTTCCCCATTGCAATGATCATTCGAGGAATCCCAGGAGGGAATGGCCGTGCACGCGGGCGACACGTCTGGCCTCGCTTGCGCGTCGGGCTAGTGTGGCAGCGTGCATCGGAAGGAATTGACCTTGACGATGGCGCATGGCCGCTTTAGTTTCAATGCATTACGGGCGGTTGGCGCAGTTGGTTAGCGCGCGACGTTGACATCGTCGAGGTCACTGGTTCGAGCCCAGTACCGCCCACTCCTTTCTGGACTTTGCGCTTACGAGTAAAGCAACCAGCATTGCCGACGTTTAAGAAAAGTCCCTTCATCCGGTTCCCACTGTAGGGCGATCGCTTGGGGCGACTCGCCGGCTTCCAGCGCCAGCCGTTCGCGCGGACTGCCGAACAACAGGTCGATGGCCAGCCGGTCGGACACAAATTCGTAAGGCTCGCGACGCCAGTCAAAGTGCGGCGCGCATAGTTCGCGCAACGCCGCCAAGATGCACAGTCCGGTGCGCACGGGTCGAAACGCGTCCCGGTCCGTCACGTGCAGTTGCACGCCGCCGCAGCTTTGGCCGGCAAACTTCTGAAAGGTCGGCCGAAACCACAATGGCCGAAGGGCGACCCCAGGCAGATTTTCCTCTCGAAGTCGGGCCGTGAGCATGTGCGGATCGATCCAAGGGGCGCCGCAAAACTCAAACGGCCGCGTCGTGCCGCGCCCTTCCGACAGGTTCGTGCCTTCCAAGAGACATTGACCGGGATAGACGAAAGCGGTTTCGAGCGCCGGCATGTTCGGCGACGGCAGCACCCAGGGCAAACCGGTTTGGTCGAAGGACATGCTTCGCCGCCAGCCTTCGCAAGGGATGACGCGCAGGTCGCCGCTCATGCCGCGCTCGGATCGATAAAGATGTGCCAATTCGCCCATGGTCAGGCCGTGCCGCGTCGGGATCGGGTGCGGGCCGACGAAGCTGTCATAGCCCGGCTGGAGCATGGGCCCTTCCACCACTTCGCCGCCCAATGGGTTGGGTCGATCGAGGATTACGGTAAGGAGTTTCCGCCGCGCCGCCGCCTCCATGCAATAGAGCATCGTTGCTTGGAACGTGTAATAACGGCTGCCGATGTCCTGCAAATCGATCACCAAGGCATCCAAGCCGCGCAGTTGTTCGTCATTGGGCCGCAAGCTTTCGACCGTCTCGCCATACAAGCTATAGTGGGGCAGCCCCGTCCCCTTTCCCCAGGAGCGAGGGGAGAAGTTGGCGGGAACAAGATCTTGCTCTTGGCCGAAGAAACCATGTTCGGGACCAAACAACGCGGCAAGTTGGACACCGGGGACTTCGCGAAAGAGATCGACGGTGGAGCGAAACGCGGCGTCGATCGCGGCGGGATGCGTCACCAGGCCGACGCGCAAACCGCGCAGCGTCGCCCATTGGTCGCGAACAAGACATTCCAAACCGGTCAACACACGGTTCGACATTTCCTGTCTTTGTACGAGGTGAGCAAGTCGAAACCGCTCGTACCTGCTTTCTAGCTGGAATAATGCGACGCGATTTGGCCAACTCGCAAGGGGAGTTGGCCAAATCGTTGGGACAACACAAGTCATTATTTGGAATCAGTTAGAACCGTCATCGCGCACGATTTGGGGGACTTTCTCAAAGAGCACCGAAGAGCCGGGGGCGAAGTGGACGTTTTCGTGTGTGTGTGTGTATTGGGAGTGGCGCAAGGCAATCCATTAACCGCTTGTACGGTAGAGACTTGCGGAAAGCCCAACGATTGCGCGCAACCCAACAGTCAGGACCAATTTGTCCGCACCGATTATCGAAGTTGAGAAAGTCCCACGATTTGGCCAACTCCGGGACAGAAATGCCTCACCAAAGCATCACGAGCCCGACGATCGCTTGCAGGCGGCGATACACCGCGAGCACTTGTTCCGCGGAGGCGACCTCCGGCTCGAGGGTGACGGAGATGTGCCGGCCGCCCACGGACTCTTTGACGCGGAACGGGGGATCAATGTCGAGGTCCAATTCCATGCGCACGGCGGCGACGGCGCGGGCCAGGAAGTTGCCGTCTGCTTTGCCGATCGCCTTGAACATGTAGGGGCCAGGGAAAGTGTGGGTGCTTTCCAAAAGGTCGACGGCAGGAAGAGTATACATGACCGGCGGATCTCGCGAGGACATTGCAGTTTACCCGACCGCCGGCGTTTCGTCATCCGCAAACTGGCACGTCCCCCGCACGCGCGGTAGAATCCACCTTGGCAGTTGAGTCGCGTAAGCGATCGGATCTTGCGCCCGTGAGTTCAACCATGTCTCTTGCGATGCCACGTTGGGTCCACGGCGCCGGGCGGTTTCTATTGCGCCGCCGCGACTTCGTGCCGGCCTACCTCAAGACGCACGAACAAGGCCGGCTCAAGGACAAGGTTGAGGAAGCGCTGGCGCACCTGGGGCCCAGTTGCCGCGCCTGTCCGCGCGAGTGCAAGGGCGTCGATCGGCTGGCCAACCAAACCGGCGTCTGCAAGGTCGGCCGGCACGCCCGCGTCGCCAGCGCTTTCCCGCATTTCGGCGAGGAAGACGTGCTCCGCGGCTGGAACGGCTCCGGAACCATTTTCTTTTCCTGGTGCAATCTCCGCTGCGTCTTTTGCCAGAACTACGAGACCAGCCAGATCGGCGAGGGCGAAGAGCTGGACGTCCGCCAACTGGCCCGCGTCATGATCCGCCTGCAAGAGATCGGCTGCCACAACATCAATTTCGTCACCCCTGAGCATGTCGCACCGCAGATTGTCGAAGCCCTGCCGCACGCCATCCGCATGGGTCTACGGTTGCCCCTCGTTTACAACACCAGCGCGTTTGACAGCCTGGAAACCCTGCGCGTCATGGACGGCCTCGTGGACGTCTATATGCCCGATTTCAAGCTTTGGGACGAAGGCAAGAGCCGCAATTACCTGGCGGCAAGCGGCTATCCGGAGGTGGCGCGGAGGGTAATCGCGGAAATGCACCGGCAAGTCGGCGAGCTCAAGACAGACCAGGAAGGCCTCGCTTTGCGCGGGGTGCTCGTGCGCCACCTCGTTATGCCCGGCTGTCTGGACGACACGCGCGAAATCTCCCGTTGGCTCGCGGAGCTATCGCGCGACACCTATCTCAACCTGATGGACCAGTACTATCCGGCGTGGAAGGCGAAAACCAATCCGCGCTACGCCGAGATCAACCGCCATCTCCATGCGCCGGAAATGACCGAGGCCTATCGCCACGCCCAGGACGCCGGCCTGTGGCGGCTGGATGAGCGCTGGCGGCAGGCGCCGGTTGCGGAAGCGGAGTTGGTGGAGCTTGGCCGGCGTTGATCATCGCCCCTCGACTCCATTTGACCAAAGCCGGCTATTGATCTAAGCTTTGGTCAGATGCGTATCGCGCCTATGAATAAAGCCGTCGCCTTTGTGCTGCTGTTTTTCGTGACGTCAGACGTGTGGGCCATCGATTGTTGACCGCCACGGCCCCCAGGCGGAACCGTGAGTTCCCGCAGGCCGAGGATGCCGATGCCTTCGTGGATCGCGCCGACCATCGCCGGCGTTGCCGGCTTGTGTCTCGTGGCGGGCGTGGCCAAGGCCGTGCGCGACTTCAGGAATTGGCGTCAGGATAGGGAGCGCCCGCGCGAAAAATGGGAAAACGATCCGTGGCGGTGAGCTACTCGTTTTTTGCCGTCGTGTCTGTGAGCACGCGGATATACGCATTCCGCACGGTCACTTCCATTGGTTCTCCCCGGTGAATCTGCCAGGCAAGTACGCCTTCGTCGGACATTTCGGGCAATTCAACGTCGTTGACCTCAATGCCATTGAAGTTGATGGTGACGCGCTTGCCCACGCACTTGACGTGCAAATCGTTGAAGCCGAGCGGTTTGATGGTGGGAGCCACCTTGGCGGCGTCGGCCTTGCTTAGGACGCGGCCGCCGGGGCCTTCCTGGTAAAGGTGAGCCCACATGCCGCGGCCGACATCCACTTGCGGACCGTGGACGATGAATTTGTCCTTGTCCACGAGCTGGCTGCGGATTTGCAGCCCGGTGTTCCCCTTTTCACCGGTCAGTTGGATCTGAAACTTGATTTCGAAGTCTTTGAACTTTTCCTGGGTGACGAAGAAAGTGTTGAAGGCCGTGCCGGAGCTGACGCCGGTGAGGATGTCGTTATTCACTTTCCAGAGGTTTGGATCGCCGAGCCAGGTGGGCTGTTTGGGGCCGGAAAAGAGCGGAATCCAGCCGTCCGCGACTTTGGACTGCCGCGTCGTCGTTAATTCCAGCTCCGAAAGTATTGCACCCGACTTGCTGCGTGATTGGATGGTTTGCTTGTACTCGTCCGGTCCGCGCCAGTCCAGGATGCGGTAAAGCGCGCTGCCGTCCGGCTCGATCCGGTGCCAGGTCAGGCGCTGGGCCGCGTCGTTCCATACTCCTTGAAACTCTTGAATTTGTCCCGAATGCGCAAAGTTCCACAGCCGGTACTTTTCGCTGGGCACGTCGTAGGTCATGATGCCGAAGAGTTCCTCGCTGCTTGGAAGATCGAGTTCCTGGAACGAAACGAAGCGGCCGCCGAGAACTTTGGCCGCCGTGTGCCGGCTCTTGGCCGATTGAACCGGCGCTTTCTGAACGCGTGTGGTCTGCCAGTCGCCGACGAGTTTATGCAGCACCGCCATTTCCGCCAGCGCCGGCACGGGAGCCTCGTCTTCGTTGATCTTGGCCGGGCCGGCCAGGCGCGTCAGCTTGGCATGGGTCTCGAAGAGGGTCTTCCCGGACTTGTCGCGCACGATTGCTTCCCATTCCATCGTGTCGGCATCGATGAAGCGCGTGTTCTTGACCATGAGACCGGCCGGATCGGGTTGGCTCGTGCCGGTCAGCGTATGTGTGCGGCTGTCCCAGCGTGACGTCGTTGGCCCCATCACCATGCCCGTGGCATCAAAGTGCGTGTTGCGGAAGTCACCTGTCTTCGGATCGAAGGAGAAAACCTGCACGAAGTTTGCGCCGGCTGGGCCAACCTGCTCGCGCATGCGCAGAAAGCGTTTGCCGGCGACCCAGCTGATGTCGGCATAGCCCTCGGTGCGGATCTTGGTCGGTTGGCCGTTGATGACTTTGTGAGCGATCTGGGCGCGCCACGTGCCGGCCATCGCGGGGAGGACGTCATCGGCTGATTCGGGAAGCTTGCCGCCGGGCGCGATCGACTCTTCCAACACCACCCGCAAACCGAAATGCATCATCGCCAGCTTGGGCGCGGCGTTGCCGCGCTGGCTGCAACTGGTCGCGGCGCCGGCATCGTGAAAGCCGCCTCCGCGGACGATGCGAAACTCCCCTTGTTCCGGTCCTTTGGGATCGACCTGTTCGCCGGCTGGCAGCGGCGCCGACCAATCGCTGCAGAATTCGGCCGCGTTGCCGTGCAGGTCGAACAAGCCCCAGGAGTTCGGCTTCTTTTGTCCCACCGGGTGCGACGTGCCGGCATTGCCGCCGTACCAACCGTAGTTGTTGAGCTGATCCGCGTCGTCGCCGAAGTGATAGACGCCCATGTTGCCCGCGCGGCAGGCCCACTCCCATTCGGCTTCCGTCGGCAGCCGATACGTCTTGTTCTCTTTCTTGCTTAACCATTCACAAAACTGGACGGCGTCGTTCCAGCACAGAAACACGGCTGGCTGGCTATCCTTCGAGGCGAATTCGGGGTGGCGCCAAGTGTACTCCGGCTTTTGTTGCCAATTGCGGTTGAAGCCCCCCTTGCCGTCGCTTTCCGCTTCAGTCTTGTGTCCGATCTCGTCGGCGAATTGCCGAAACTGTGCGACAGTGACCTCGTGAATGCCGATGCGGAATGGCTTCGTGATCCGCACCTTGTTGCCGTCCATCAGGAACTCGCCGGGCGGTATGACGCGCAGCTTCATGCCGATCGAATTGGTGAGCGTCACCGGCCCGCCCATATGACGCGTCCAAGCGAGCTGGTGTAGATTCGCTTGCGCCGCGTCGAAGGGCGCTAGGGCGGTCGGCGGCGGCGGTCCGGCGGGGCCGACGACGTTGCCCGCGACCCATTCCTCCCATTCTTCGCGCGTGATGGGGCGATTCTCGAAGCCGTGGAAAGTAATCGACTCGCACCGCAGTGTGCCTCGTAGCGCGGTCATGGTCACGCGATAGTATTTTTGGCCTTGCGACATGAAGCTGAACACGAAATCGCCGCCGAACTCCTCTTGGCTCAAATGCCTGTCCCATGCCTCGCTGATGTCGAACTTGAATGGCAAATCCCTTTCCTCGACCGCGATGCTCTCGCCGGCCGCCGAG
>JAKEHV010000565.1 GCA_022614915.1 Gemmataceae bacterium
CAGCCAGCCGTACGGGATTGAGACGCCGGCGCCAATCTTCAAGGAATCGACGTGCTTTCGGCGTCACGTCCAGGTTCAGGATCGCATTCTCCTTGCCCTTGACGGAATCAACGACGACCAGGCGAACCTCGCCGGTGTTTTTCTCATTCAGAACATAGAGCTTGTCCTGAAACGGATAAGGTGCGCCGAGGAAATGGCTTTCTGAGAATGCTTCATCGCGGAGTCCGCGGCCTAGACGCCAATTGCATTTCCCGGAGTCAAGTTCAATGGCAAAAATCGAGTTCTCGAAGTACAAGCCTTTCGAGTCAGGTGGCAGGTTTTCCAGTTTTGTCCCCTGAGGAGGCAGCACTGCAAAATCATCCACGCAGTACATTTGGCGCTGATCGGCGCTTATGGCGCCATGCATAGCGTTCTCCAACAGCAGCGCGTCCGCGTGCAACGGCGGCACTGCTTTCAACCAGCGTTCCAAAGGCCCGCGCAATTTCGTGTCGGAGAGGACGGTTACCAAGCTTCCATCCATCTCCGTGCATTTCCACACGAATCGGCCCACTTGTGCCGAACCGAAACGGCCCTTGAATTGCACCAGTGCAACCGAGCGTACATCAAGGTAGCTTCGGTAGTACACCTGATCGCCCAGCGCCAGCAGCACAAAGCCAGGAATGACGGGTCCATCGCCTCGGTCCTGCAGCGCCCGCTCGATCCATACTTTGGCTTCGCGGCCTTTGTCTTCGACTTCCCCCGTCTCGTCATGTTTGTCGAGAATCAGCGGGCGTTGCCACAATGGAGCGCCGAGGTGCACAACTTTGGCATCCTTCGATTTTAGGCCCGCTTCGGGATGCGCGTCGGCTGAGGCAGGTGGATCCGAGGCGTTCTTGGCCGATGCATATTGGTGGATCAAACCCGTGCCCAAACCGACAAGAGTGCAGACCAAGAGCCAAACGAGGACCTTCGTTAGCTTGGCGACGAAGAGATCGTGCAAGACGGCGTTTGCCAATGCGGCGACCGGCCCTGTGGTGCCGGCGACCTCGTAAATCCGGGCGGCTTCGAGGGTAGCGCTTGCCAGGGTCGCAGGGACAGCCGCACTCGCGCATGCAGAAACGAGCGTGGCCAAGGCCGCCGCCGGCAAGCTAACGCCGCGCCGGGTTAGCCGCTTGGCCAACAATTTTCGCGCTCGCGCCAACCGGCCCGCCACGGTTCCCTCCGGCCAGCCCAGTTGCCGAGCGGCTTCCTTATACGTTTTGCCTTCCAAGTCGCAAAGCACGATCGGCGCGCGATACTTGGCCGGCAATACATTCAGCTCCATGTCCAGCACTTCCTGGATGTCGCCGGTTTGAAGTGACCGTTCCATCCGGCAGGATCGAGCCACGGCGCTCTCCTTCGCTCGGCGCTTTGCGGCGGCGGCTTTGGCCCGAAGCGCGGTGCGGTAAGCGACGCCATAAAGCCAGTTGCCGAGAATCTCGCGCCGGCCCAGCGCTTTGGCCTTGCGCACGAGCACCAAAAATGTGGCTTGAAAGGCGTCTTCGGCGTCCTGAATTTGATGGAGCAGCCGGCGGCAAACGCCAAATACCATGGGGCCATGGCGACGCATCAAAGCCTCAAACGCCAACGGGTCGCGCCGGGACGCGAAGCATTCGAGCAACTGGCCGTCGCTTAATGAGTCCGTGTCGTCCAGTTCCGAGAGTTTGTGCAACTGCCGGACGAGCGTCTGGCTAAGCGCCATATCGCAACCCTTGATTTCAACTTTGCCTCTATCATTCTGTGCCGGGACGGGTCCGTTTTCATACAGACTTTTGCGAGAATTGAAAGTGAATTCCGTCCATCGACTGAAAGTGCCGGTCGCCTATTCCATGGACTTGCGGAATTCTTCGAAGAGATAGGTGCTATCGTGCGGCCCCGCCGAGGCTTCAGGGTGGTATTGCACGCTGAAGACCGGATAGCGCTTGTGCCGCATGCCTTCCAGCGTGCCGTCGTTCAGATTCACGTGCGTCGGCTCCATGTCCTTGGGCAGCGACTCCGTGCTCACCGCGAAGCCGTGGTTCTGCGTGGTGATTTCCACCTTGCCGGTGACTTTGTTCAAAACCGGCTGGTTAGCGCCGCGGTGGCCGAACTTGAGTTTGAACGTCGTCGCGCCCAGGGCCAGGCCGAGCAGTTGATGGCCGAGGCAGATGCCGAAGATCGGTTTCTTGCCGACGAGCTGCCGGATGGTCTCTTGGGCGTAGGTGAGCGGCTCGGGGTCGCCGGGGCCGTTCGAGATGAAGAAGCCGTCGGGTTGGTGAGCGAGGATGTCTTTCGCGGAAGCCGTGCCGGGGACGACGGTGACGTCGCAGCCGATTTCGCTCAAGCAGCGCAGGATGTTCCACTTCATGCCGAAGTCAAGGGCGACGACGCGCTGCCGGCGCTTGCCCGGCTTCAGCTCTTGCGTGGAGAACGGACTGATAAACCCCTCGTTCCAGGGAAACGCTTTTTCCGGCATGACCGACTTGGCCAGATCGCGGCCGACGATGTTCGGGCTGGTGCGGGCTTTGTGCACCAGCGCGGCGTCGTCAAGGTTCGTGGTCGAGAGCACGCCGGTCATCGCCCCGCGCACGCGCAGCCGGCAGACGAGGGCGCGCGTATCGATGCCCTCAATGCCCTGGATGCGGTTTTCGGCGAGATAGGCTTCCAAGGAGGTGTCCGAGCGGAAGTTGCTTGGCACGCGCGTCATTTCGCGGACGATGAAGCCTTCCACCTGCGGTTTTTTCGATTCGCGGTCTTCGGCGTTGATGCCGTAATTGCCGATGTGCGGATAGGTCATCGTGACGATCTGGCCCTTGTATGAGGGATCGGTGAGCACTTCCTGGTAGCCGGTCATGCTGGTGTTGAAGACGACTTCGCCAAAGGTTTCGCCGGTCGCGCCAAAGGAGCGGCCGGTGTAGACCGTGCCGTCTTCGAGAGCCAGTTTTGCGACTTGTCGATGCATGATGATGATTCTCTTATGTTTTTTGATATTTCCTATCAAGTGGGCGCTGTGAACCTCTCGGCAATTAGCCTTCTCCCTTCCTACAATCGACTGAGAGATTTCTTAGGTTCACTCACGGATGCCCCATGCCGACTGAACTTGCCAAAGCCTACGATCCGCAGGAAGCACAGAAGAAATGGCTCGCCCTCTGGCAGGAGCGCGGCTACTTCCATAGCCGGCCCGATCAGGCGCGTAAACCGTACACCATTGTCATTCCGCCGCCGAACGTCACGGGCGCGTTGCACATGGGGCACGCGCTCAACAACACGCTGCAAGACGTGCTCATCCGCTGGCGGCGCATGCAAGGGTTCAACGCGGAATGGATGCCCGGCACCGACCACGCCGGCATCGC
>JAKEHV010000566.1 GCA_022614915.1 Gemmataceae bacterium
CGTTTGGGCTCGACGCCAACGCGCCGCATCGCTTCCTCGGCGAAGGCCGCCGCCCGCGGTTCTTTCGACAATCCTTCGGCCATGTTGCGATACTGCGGCGAGACCTGCACGTCGATCTTCGCGCCGGGATGCTCTTTTTCCAGTTGCTTGGCGAGGTCGCGCAACAAATTGGCCTTGTCAGTCAGCTTAGGCATGTCGAAATCGCGCAAGAGGATGCGCAAAGTTGTGGAAGCGACGCCGCCGTCGATGCGGTAGGGATGCAAGAAACCTTCACGGCCCTCGGTGGCTTCCGGCGCTAGCGTTTGCCAAGGCATGCGCGACAGGAAAGCGCCCGCGATGCGAATCGCATTGACCATCTTGCCTTTGGCGAGCGCGGGGTGGATGTTGACGCCGGTGACGGTGACGACGGCCAGGTCGGCGGAAAAGGTTTCCACGTCGATTTCGCCCGTACCGGCGCCGTCGAGCGTGTAGGCGGCCACCGCGCCGAGTTTCCTAAGATCGACATGGTCGACGCCGTGGCCGATCTCTTCGTCGCAAGTGAAGCAGAGGCGGACCGGACCGTGCGGGATTTCGGGATGCGCCATAAAGGTTTGCGCGGCTTCCATGATGACCGCAATACCGGCCTTGTCGTCCGCGCCCAGGAGCGTCGTGCCGTCGGTGGTGATGAGCGACTTGCCGACCAGCGTCCTGAGCTCGGGATTTTCCGCGGCGCGGATGACTTTGGTTGGATCGCCCGGAAGAGGGATGTCGCCGCCGGTGTATTTGCGGTGGACAATCGGGTTGACGTTCTTGCCGCTGGTTTCGGGCGACGTGTCCAAGTGAGCGACGAAGGCAACGGTGGGAGTCGGTTTCGTCACGTTCGACGGAACGGTCGCCCAGACGATGCCATGATTGTCCTGCTCGGCGTCGCGAAGGCCCATGGCTTGCAGCTCTGCCATTAGCAAACGGCCCAGTTCGAGCTGTCCCGGCGAGCTGGGATAGGACTTGGCGTTTTCGTTCGCCTGGGTGTCGATGCGGACGTAGCGGCAGAAGCGGTCGAGGAGGGAAGTCATGATGCAATTTCTATTTGATTATCAAGCCGGTGAGCAGAGTGTCGCTACCATTTTGCCGCCCCGTCGTAACGCCCGAACACGTCTGCGAGCGCGTTCATGATCTCGCCGACGGAGCAGCGCATTTGCACTGCTTCCAAGAGTGCGGGCATCAAGTTGCCCTTTCCCTTTGCGATCTTGCGTATCTCGGTTAGCGCCCGTTCTACCGCCGCGCGCGACCGCTCCTTCTTGATCCGCGCCAGGGTCGCGACTTGCTCCTTCTCAACGCTTTCGTCAACAATGAGCGTCTCAATGGGCTTTTCCTCCGCTTCCTGAAACGCGTTGACGCCGACGATCAGCTTGCGCTGGGCATCTATCTCGCGCTGGTAGCCGAAAGCGGCCTCAGCGATCTCGCGCCGGAAGAAGCCCGCTTCCAATGCCTGAATCATGCCGCCTTTCGCGCCGATGCGCTCGAAGTACTTGCGGGCATCTTGCTCCATCTGCTTCGTCAGGGTTTCGATGAAATAGCTGCCGCCCAAGGGGTCGACCGAGTTGGTCACGCCGGTTTCATATGCGAGAACTTGCTGCGTGCGCAGCGCCAAAGTGGCGGCGTGCTCGGAGGGCAGCGCCAGCGTTTCATCCATGCTATTGGTGTGCAGCGATTGGCAGCCGCCCAATACTGCCGCCAGCGCCTGGTAGGCCACACGGATGAGATTGACCTCCGGCTGCTTGTCCTGCAGTGAGCAGCCGGCAGTCTGGGCATGACAGCGCAGCTTCCACGAGGCTTCCTTCTTGGCGCGATACTTGTCGCGCATCGTCTGGGCCCAGAGGGCGCGGGCGGCGCGGTACTTGGCGACTTCCTCGAATAGATCGTTGTGCGAATTGAAGAAGAAACTCAGGCGCGGCGCGAAGCTGTCCACGTCCAGGCCACGCTCCAGGCAGGTTTCGACGTAATGAAACCCGTCCGACAGGGTGAACGCCAACTCTTGTACCGCGGTCGAGCCGGCTTCGCGGATGTGATAGCCGCTGATGGATACCGTGTTCCATTGCGGCACCTGCTCCGCGCAGAATTCGATCACGTCGCACACCAGCCGGACCGACGGCACCGGCGGAAAGACAATCTCATTCTGCGCGTGAAACTCCTTCAAGATGTCGTTTTGCACTGTGCCGCGCAGGTTCTTCCAATCGACGCCATGGTTTTTGGCGTTGGCCAGGAAAAACGCCATGACCACGATGGCCGGCGCGTTGATGGTCATGGAAACCGAGACTTCGTTGACGTCGATGCCGCGGAAAAGCTGCTCGACGTCGTCGAGCGTATCGACGGCGACGCCGAGCCGGCCGACCTCGCCGAGCGAACGCGGGTCGTCCGAATCGAGGCCCATGAGCGTGGGCAAGTCGAAGGCGGTGGACAGGCCGGTCTGCCCTTTTTCCAAAAGGAACTTGAAGCGCTCGTTGGTCTGGCGAGCCGTGCCGAAGCCGGCGAACTGCCGCATCGTCCACAGCCGACTGCGGTACATGGAGGCATGCACGCCGCGCGTGAACGGATACTGGCCCGGGTAGCCGAGGTCCTTGGCGGCGTCGAAGCCGGCGAGATGCTCCGGCGTGTACAGCGCCTCGATGGGCACACCGCTCACGGTGGCCGGCGGCTGCGGGCGGAGCGGGGCGGCGGCGTTTTCGGATTGCCAACGTTCGCGTAGTGTGCGATTAGGGTCGATGGACATGGGATTCCTTTAGACGGTAATGCGCAGCGAAGCACACGTGGCCTCGTAAGTCTCTTCCAGCGGCAATGGCATACACAGATCAGCGGCCAGCCACAAGGGAACGTCCGGAAGTTCGCTGCCGATTTGAAGCTGCTCCAACCACGCCTCCAGCGATTCGCCGCCTTCCGAGTTGACCGAGTGGTACGCTGCCGTATAGAGCTTGGTCGCGGACTGCCATGCGAACCCGTCTGAGAGTTTCAGGACGAGGCGAACGTCTTCATGCAGGTTGGCTGTGCGGTCCGTAACGACGTCAATTAGGACGATGGTGACGCTAGCCTGCAAATAAGCCGCCACCTTGGTGGCGAAAGCCAATCGACAAGCGGGCCGGTCCTTGTCCGTCGGGCTGACAATCTCGATCGCTGCCCTTAGTTTCCGACTGCCAGTCTGTTCAATGACTTGAACTTCATATGCTGGCAATGACAAAAAATCGATAGGTGCGCTGCGCGTTGGCCTAGCCGGCGAATTTACCACGGTCGCGGTTGTCATTTCGTGCTTGTCATTACCTGCGCTTACCAACGGTAAAGCAAAATAAACTGGCGGCAATAAGTCTTGATTGAGCCGTCCAGCAATGCCGGCTGCCCAAGCGCCATGAATGCCTTGCCAGGAACGTTCCACGCTAAGGGGCGGATGAAAATGATCGCGCAGAGGCATCGTCTGTCTCCTATTATCTTGCTGACTGCAGCTTCGGCACCGCCCGCTCCAACCCCGGCGCGATGCCGACCAGCCGCCATTCGCCGCGCTCCATCGGCCTGCAGAAATACTTCACTTCGGCGGCGTCCACAAGCGCCGTCAAGACCACCACCATGCCGCCGGAGTCGCGCAGCCACTCGACCGTCTTGCCGTTCACCTTGTCGCGCTCGAAGAAGCTCGGGTTGCTCTCCACGAAATCTGTGAAGTCGCGGTATGGATACAGTGCCCGAAAGTGCACATCGGCATGGCGATAGGCAACCTCGGCGTCGCCCTGGGCGAGCACGTGCTGAAACAAGAAGTCCACGTCCTTGTCGAGCATGATGCGATTGTACCAGGCCAAGCCGGCGAAGAGAGCCAGGAAGGGCAGCACCAACAGGCAGGCCATTTTCAGCCAGCGCGGCATGCTTTGCTCCTTAGCGCTCTACGACCATCGCCACCGCGTTGCCGCCGCCCAAGCAGAGCGAAGCCAGGCCGCGCTTGGCGCCGCGTTCTTCCAGTGCGTGCAACAGCGTGACCAGCACGCGCGTGCCCGAGGCGCCGATGGGATGGCCAAGCGCGATCGCGCCGCCGTGCACGTTGACCCGGCTTTCGTCCAGACCCAGTTCCTTGCCGCAGGCCAGCATCTGCGCGGCGAACGCTTCGTTCAGTTCGAAAAGGTCGACGTCCTTAAGTGCGAGGCCCGCTTTTTCCAGCACTTGCCGGACCGCCAGCACCGGCGCGATGAAGATGTCCTTGGGGGCGACGCCGCTCGTTGCATAGGCGACCACGCGGGCCAACGGTTTCGCTCTCAGCTTTTCCGCCGCTTTGGCGCTGCCGACCAGCACGGCCGCCGCCCCGTCCGACAGAGTCGACGAATTGCCGGCCGTCACCGAGCCGACTATGAACGCCGGCTTCAGTTTCGCAAGGCCTTCGATAGTTGTGTCCGGTCGGAAGCTTTCGTCCCTGCTCACGGTTTTCGCTTTCGGCCCGCTGCCCACCGTTACCGGCACCACTTCGGCGTTGAAGAGGCCTTTGTCCCAGGCGGCGGCCGCGCGCTGCTGGCTTTGCGCGGCGAAGCGATCTTGTTCCGCCCTGCTGACACCACACTTTATCGCGATGTGCACGGCCGCTTCGCCCATGTGCCAGCCCTCGAACGCGCACCACAAGCCGTCGTGAATCATGGCATCGACGGCTTTCTGGTCGCCGTATTTCCAACCGGTGCGCGTATTGAACAAAAGGTGTGGGGCCCGGCTCATGCTCTCCATGCCGCCCGCGAGCACGAGTTCGGCGTCGCCCGCTCGAATGGCTTGTGCCGCCAGCATGACCGCCTTGAGCCCGGAGCCGCAGACTTTGTTGACGGTGACTGCGGCGATCGAGTCGGGCAATCCCGCTTTGAGTGCCGCCTGCCGGGCAGGGTTTTGCCCCAATCCCGCTTGGATTACGTTGCCAACGATTACTTCGTCAATATGTTCCGGCTGGGCGCGGCCGCGCCTGAGCGCTTCACCCAACGCCAAGGCGCCGAGCGCCGGCGCCGAAACATCCGCCAAAGCGCCCAAGAATTTGCCGATGGGCGTGCGCACGGCGGAGAGAAGATAAGCGTCAGCCATGTCTTGCACTTTTTGCAATAAGGATCCCTAGCTCATTATAAAGTGGCTTCGGCAACGAGCACAATCTTGAGCCGAACGCGAAAGGGAAGTACATTGCACATTGGCCGTTCTGAAACAATAACCAAGGAGCGCGTGATGATTCGCCGAGCTGCCGTGCTTTTGTCCTTGCTGAGTTTGTCCGGCGTCGCATGGGGA
>JAKEHV010000097.1 GCA_022614915.1 Gemmataceae bacterium
AAGATCTTGACCAGGAAATTGGAGCGGAAGGACAGCTCGCGCGTGAGGCTGAAGCGGGCCAGGGAGAGCCAGAGGCGCAGGTAGCGGGCCAGAGTCGCCATGTATTTTGTATTTTCTCGCTCCCAGGCTCCGCCTGGGAGCGTACTGTCCGCGAGGCTCTGCCTCGATGCTGAAGCCACAGAGGCGGAGCCTCTAGGAATGCGTTCCCAGGCGGAGCCTGGGAACGAGAACTCTAATACTTCGCCATCGTGCGGTCGATCTTGTCCGCCCAGGCGAGGATGCCGCCCTTGAGGTTCTTCAGTTTCGTGAAGCCCTGTTGCTTCAGGAATTGAATCGCCTTGGCGCTGCGCATGCCGCTTTTGCAGTGCACGACCATGTCCTTGTTCTTGTCCAATTCGCCGAAGCGTTGCGGCAATTGCGGCAGCGGCAAGAGCACGCTCCCCGGTATCCGGCAAATCTGAAACTCCTCCGGATTGCGGACATCGAGGATGAAGACGTTGTTGCCTTGCCGAGCCAGTTGCTGCAATTCTTCGACGGTGATTTCTTCACCCGTCGCCGCCGCGGGCGCTGCCTCCTGACCGCGCACGCCGCAAAACTGTTCGTAATCGATGAGCTGTTTGATGGTGGGGTTGTCGCCGCACATGGGGCAGTGCGGGTTGCGGCGAACCTTGAACTCTTGAAAGCTCATGCGCAGCGCGTCGTAAAGGAGCAAGCGGCCAATGAGCGGCGCGCCGTTGCCGAGGATTAGCTTCACCGCCTCCGTGGCCTGGATGCAGCCCACGAGGCCGGGGAGGATGCCCAGGACGCCGCCTTCCGCGCAACTGGGAACTTCGCCCGGCGGCGGCGGCTCCGGATACAGGCAACGATAGCACGGTCCCGCGGGCGGATGGAACACCGACGCCTGGCCGTCGAACCGGAAGATGCTGCCGTAGACGTTGGGTTTTTTCAAAAGTACGCAGGCGTCGTTCACCAGGTAGCGCGTGGGAAAGTTGTCGGTGCCGTCGATGACGATGTCGTAAGGACGCAGGATGTCGAAGGCGTTGGCGGACGTGAGGCGCGTCTCGTAAAGATCGACGCGAACTTCGGGGTTGATGGCCTGGATGCGTTCCTTGGCCGATTGCAGCTTGGGGCGGCCCACGTCGGGCGTGCCGTGCAGCACCTGGCGCTGCAGGTTGCTGAAATCGACCACGTCGAAATCCACCAACCCCAACCGTCCCACGCCTGCCGCGGCCAGATAGAGCGCCAGCGGCGAGCCCAAGCCGCCCGCGCCAATGAGCAAGATGCTCGATGCCTTCAGCTTTTTCTGACCGTCCATGCCCACTTCCGGCATGATCAGGTGCCGGCTATAGCGCGCGATCTCTTGCGGGGATAAGGTGACTTCCGCCATGGCTTACCTCTTAACTTCTAAACCGCGGAGACGCAGAGGAACGCAGAGAAAAGAGGATGAAGTAAAGAAAAGGGATTTCAATACTATTTGTCATGCCCCTTCCTGTTTTCTCTCTGCGTTCCTCCGCGCCTCTGCGGTTGATTCCTTTAGTTTATTGCGATTCCGCCTCGAACTCCAAGAACTGGCATGGAATCCTGCCGTTGAACAGGTGAGTGCGATTCTTCGGCTTCATGCCGATGCGCCGCGCCAAGGCGGCGTTGCCGGTGAACACGAACAGTCTCCAGCCGGGACAGCGCGCGCGGAAAACCTCGCCCAGCGTTTCATATAGTGGGTAGAGTTCTGTCGTCTCGCCCAAGCGTTCGCCATAAGGCGGATTGCAAACTAGAATGCCGGGCGGCCCGGGCGGCAGCGGGAAGTCGCACAGATTTTTCACTTCGAAACGCGATAAGTGGCCGATCCCCGCGGCACGGGCGTTGGTTTGGGCAAACTGAATGGCGTCCTTGCGCAGGTCGCTGCCCACAATCGGCTGCGGCAGTTGTTTCTGCACGCCGCCGCGCGCCTGATCGCGCAGGCTGGTCCACAGCCCGACGTCGTAGTTCATCCAACCCTGGAAGCCGAAGCGCTTGCGCGTCAGTCCCGGCGGCCGCTTTGTTGCGATCCATGCCGCTTCGATGCACAACGTCCCCGAGCCGCACAACGGATCGACCAATGGCGCATCACCCTTCCAGCCGGTCAACAAGATCAGTCCGGCAGCGAGCGCCTCATTGAGCGGCGCCTTGGTTTGAATGGAACGGTAGCCGCGTTTGTGCAATGAATCGCCGGAGCTGTCGAGGCTAAGAGTAGCCAGGTTTTGGTGGATGTGCAGGTTGATCTTCACCATGGGCTCTTCCGTGTCGACGCTGGGACGGCGGCCGCACTTCTTGACAAACTGATCGCAGATTGCGTCTTTGACTTTGCGGGCGGCGTATTGCGAATGGGTGATGTTGGAATCGCGCACGTTACAATCGACGGCCAGCGTGTGGTCCGGCGTCATGTAACGTTGCCAGTCGATGGATTGCACCGCGTCGTACAACTCTTCGGGCGAAGCGGCCGGGGCTTCGAGCAGTTGCCAAAGGACGCGGACGGCGGTGCGCAACCAGAGGTTGGCGCGGTAGAGCAGTGACTGATCGCCGCGGAACTGAACGCCGCCCCGGCCTGGGACAATGTCGCGGGCCTTGAGGAAACGCAACTCGCCGGCAAGAACCTGCTCCAAGCCGCGCGCGCAGGTGGCGAACAGTGTCAGCATATTACTTGGTAGCCGAAATCGTGAGATTTCGGAATCCGTCGCTGCCGCCGAAGTCTCACGACTTAGGCTACAAACGCACGACTTGGCCCGGAGTTGGAAGGGCCTACTCGCCTAGCTTACGCCATTTCCGCATCCTCGCCCGCTTGCAGCTCTGGGCGACGCTCGCTTGACAGCGCCGGCGTGCTGCGGTATTGGGTTCGCAATTCTTTAACTAAAGTTGCACACCGCACTGATTTTTTTGGACGAATGGGATTTCCCACCCGGGAAGTATAAAAAGGGGCGAGCCATGGGCAAAGCGATACTGGCGACGGGATTGATGAGCGTGCTGTTGGCGATGCCCGTGGCGGCACAGGCGCCGAAGTTGGAGTTCGCACCCGCCGGAACCGCGGAGATCATGCAGCCTCCTCCGCTTCCTCCCTGGTTCCAGGCTCAACTTTCTGCATTGGAGTCCGCGGCTGGACAGTCGGAGCAGCGTCAGACTCAATCGTCTCCCGGCGTGCAGCAATTGCCGCCCGTCGGTCCGCCGCCGCGGGCCAGCTTGGGCGCGCCTACGACCGAGCCGCCGTCTATGCCTTTGCCCGCCGGCCAAGCCGACCCGCGCCTCGGCGGCTTCCCATTAGCGCCGGACCAACTAAGAACACCCGCGCCGTTTCCGCTCATGCCGCCCGCCCTGCCCATCCCGGTGCAGATGCCGCAACGGCCGGCGTCCGGAGCGGCTTCGTCTTTACCGCTCATTATGGATTCCAATGTGGTGCCGGTGCAAGTCGTCCATTCGACGTTGCCTTGGCCCGCAGGCTACGCCGCCATGCAGCGACCCGCGGGCGAAGGGCTTAAGCCGTGCACGCATTGCCAAGGCCCGGTGTTCTGCCCGGACGGATCCTATTTCAATAGTCGCCAGTGCCCGGAAACTTGGCTCGACAACACCTCGGTATTCTTCGGACTCGACGGCTACAAGGAGCCCGCCGACCTGGGCGTCAACAGCAATTTCGGCTTTCGCATTGGCTTCAATACCGGCTTTGCCATCCTTGAGCAATTTGGCGTCGGCGCGCAGGTGGGCACTGCGCTCAACTATTCGCGCACGGCGATGAGGATTTTGAGCGTCATCGACGGCACGCAGGAGCACATCCAAAGCTATACGACGCTCGGAATCTTCCAACGCGGCGCCGGCGGCATCAACTGGGGCGTGGCCTACGATTTTCGCTTCGACGATTACTACGGCAACTTCGAAACAGGCCAATGGCGCGGCCAGGTCGGCTATGAAATCGGCGCCAACGACGAGATCGGCCTGTGGGGCACGCTGCGCGAGCGCGGCGACCGCGCGGGCATCGGCGGCGTCTTTTTCGACCTGCAACCCATCAACCAAATCAACTTTTATTGGCGGCACGTTTGGGAGAACAACATTGTCACGCGCGGCTGGATCGGCATCGCCAATGAGCACAGCCGATTCGTGCTCATCAATCCGGGCGACCCGCCCCTTCAGCATCCGTTCACCTTCGGCGGCGACTTCTATGTGCCCCTGAGCGACAACCTGGCCCTTTTTGGCGAGGCCCACTTCATCACGCCCAATGATACCGGCTCGATCACGGCCACGCTCGGCCTGGTCTGGTACCCCGGTACGGCGCGCGACCAGCCGCGCAATCGCTTCGCGCCGCTGTTGCCGCTGGCGAACAACCCGACCTTTGCGCTTGATGTCAGATAAAGTAGCGGAATTCGCAAGAATTCCGGCCGCCGTAGGTCACCCCGCATTCTTGCGAATGCGGCTACGACACTCGAACGTAGCGGAATTCGCAAGAATTCCGGCCACGACGGCAACCCTGCATTCTTGCGAATGCGGCTACGGGCGAATGCGGCTACGAGTCACGGCTGAATGCAGAATGAATGTTGTCACATCCACCGGCAGCACTTAGAATCGGTTGAAGAGTGTTGCGGGGAATGCCATGGCAACTACATTCAAGCGGTTCGGTGTTTTGGCTTGCGCGGCGCTCTTGGCCGTTGCGTGGCCGGCCCCGTCTTTTGCCCAGGTGAAAATCCGCGTGTTCGCGGACCCCGCTCAAAAGCCTCGAACTCCGTCCGGGCGCTACATCGCCATCCCCTATACCGGCGACTTCGAGGAACTCTTCAAGTCCAAACTGCGTGCAGCGCGGGAAAAAGACAATCTGTCCGACTTGCTTGGCAAGATGAAAAGCGAACAAGTCGGCGACGCGCGCCGGCAAGCAGAGGAATTGTTCAAACAAATCGACTTGGACGATCCGCTCATTCGCACGCTCTTGATGGACGCGCTGGCCAAAAACGGCCACGGACATCTCACGATCGACGACGTCAAAAACCTGAAAGAGATGGTCGCCAAGGGCACTCTGCCTGGTTCGATAGGATCAGGGCCGGGCAAGAACCCGGGCTCGAATGGGCCGGCACTGCCGTCGCCGGGCGGGCCTGAGCGCAAAGGCCTGATGCTCAACAGCGAAAAACTGAACCGTTGGCTGAGCGAACGGCTCAACGACGCTCAACGCTCGCAGATCGCCGAATGGCTGCGCGACTCACCCGCTTTCCAACGCGGCGTGGCCGACTTGCGCAAGCTGATCGATTTCGACGAAATGAGCGCCGCTTGGAACGTGCGCGATTTACCCGACCACTTGCGCTTTAGCGAAGGCTGGAGCCTCAAGGTCGGTGAGGGACTCGTGGACCGGCTGCGCAACTTCTCGGTGCCGAATCTGCCGCGTTTCCGCATCGCCCGACTTGGCTTGGGCAGCTGGAAGATTCCTGCTCTGCCCCTGCCCAACCTCGGCAGTCCTTCGAGCGGCAATCTTATTGAGCTGGTCCTTTGGACCCTGGTGATTCTGGTCGTCTTGGTCCTGGGCTGGCAGATCATGAAGAACTTGGGCGTGCGCAAGAACGCGAAAACGCGCGACGCCGGGCTCGGTCCCTGGCCGGTCGATCCCGCGCGAGTGGCCACGCGCGGCCAACTGATCCTGGCATTCGAATATCTCTCCTTGCGGAGCTTGGGGCTGGAAGTGCGCAGTTGGAACCACCGCGCCATTGCCCAAAGTCTTCAAGAAGCGGCACGCGGCGCCGGTCTAAAACTCGCGGCTACGACGTTGGGCGCGTTGTACGAAGAAGCACGTTACACGCACGGCGCGGAAACGCTGACCGATGCCGCGCAGGCAGCGGCGCGGCAGCACCTGTGCCTGTTGGCGGGAGTAACACTGTCCCCCTCCTCTCTCCCAAAAGGCGAGGAGAGTAGGATGACCTAGGCATGACCGTTTCGAGAAATCGTTTCATCTGGTCCATCGTTTTGATTGCGGCCCTGTCCACGCCCGTCAACGCCCAGGACGAGCCCGCTCAGGTTTACGTTCCCTTCGAAGGCGTGGAAGCGTTCGCGCACATCTTGCACACGCACGACCTGAAACCGCTCGGCGGCGTCGACCTCTTTGCCAAAACACCGGCTCATGAAACGGTCGCCGTGATTTTTGGCCCGCTCAAGACACTGCACGATCTTCCCGCAGGCTTCGATTGGGACACGTATTTGGCGGCCGGCGGCGCCTTGCTGCTCGCCAGCGATCATGACGACGGCGGCAGCCTGGCGCGCTGGGGGCTGCGGCTGCCTAATTGGGAAGTGAAACAACGGCGCCAGTCTTCCTATCAGGGCGCTTACTCCGAGTGTCCTTGGCTCATTTCCGAATTTCTCAATACAGCGCATCCGGTTTTTAAGCCGGCCAAGAAAGGCATTGCGACAAACCGGCCGCGCCTATTGCTGCGGGAAAAGAGTGATTTACATTTGCTCGCAGAGTTTCCCAGAGATTCGAAGAACCCCAACGATACTTCCGAGTGCTGGATCACCGAACGGTCCGGCAATGTCCCCGTGCCCGAAAACGCCGCGTACATCTTCGGTTCGCGCGGCGCCGCGCCGCCCGGCGGCCGCATACTCGTCGTCGCCGGCCAGGGGATGTTCATGAACGGTATGATGATCCAGCCGGACAACGATAACTTTCTGGTTGCCTGGAACGCGGTGCGCTGGCTCGCCGATGGCCCGAAAGGACCGCGCCGCTATGCCCTGTTCCTAAACGAAGGAACGCCGGTGACCAAGTTCGATCTGCCTTTGAGCCGCCCCATGCCGATTCCCATTCCGCCGGTGCGGGTCATCAATCAAATGCTGCGTGGCTTGGAAGAAGAGAACATCTTCAACCGCCTGCTTGTGGAAACGATCGGCAAAGAGCCGGTGGTGCGGGTTTTCCTATTGGCGTTGACGGCGCTGTTGCTGCTGTTGGGTGCGCGCCGCATCGTCCTCAGCCGTTTCCACAGGGACAACTGGGCGGCGCTCATCGCCGACGATTTGTCGCCGCCGCCGCCCGTGCCTGTAGAGGTAGAGAGGCAGCAAGCGCTCTTAAAGCGTAAGAATCTATGGGAAGCGGCGCGAGTATTGGCCCGCGACTACTTTCTCGAGCACGCCGGGCAGGCGCCGTCGCCGTTAGAAGACGTCAAGCCTGTTCCCGCCGCGGACTTGGCCGGTTCGTGGTGGCAGCGGCACACTTTGCAAAAACGTCTCGACGACTTGTGGGACCTTGCCCAAGCCCAGCAAAAAAGACGCATCTCCCCGCGTGCCTTCCGCAAACTCACGAACGACCTCGCCGAAATGACCACCGCTGTTCTGGACGGACGGGTCCGTTTCCAAAAGGCAAATCCTTCTACAATAAGACACGAATACAACGCGTAGGTCGGACCGTCCTGTCCGACAGTGCGTGGGTCAGGATTCCGCTCCTGAACAAAGCGCCCGTAATATTGCCACGATGGACAGGAACGGAATCCTATCCTACCGCCGCCACGCCGGGAGAGCTTCGCTTCATGTCCATGAACGACGTCGGCAGCTCCGACCTGAAAGACTGGGCCCAGCGCGTCAAGGAGCTGCGCGACAGCACCATCACGGAAGTCGGCCGGGTCGTCGTAGGCATGGAACGCGTGACCCAGCGTTTTCTCATCGCGTTGTTGGCGGGGGGCCACGTCCTTCTGGAAGGCGTGCCCGGCGTCGCCAAGACCACCCTTTCCAAAACGCTCGCGCAAATCCTGGGCATCCAATACCAGCGCTTGCAGTTCACGCCCGATCTGTTGCCTTCGGACGTCACCGGCACCTACATCTTCGATCGCAAAGCCAACGAGTTCGTGCTGCGCAAAGGGCCGATCTTCTGTCAAATCCTGCTCACCGATGAAGTGAACCGCGCCCCGGCCAAGACCCAGGCCGCTCTCTTGGAAGCGATGCAAGAAAACCAGGTCACTATCGAAGGCACGACGCTGCCATTGCCACACCCCTTTATGGTCTTGGCCACTCAGAATCCTGTCGAGCAGGAGGGTGTCTATCGCCTGCCCGAAGCCCAACTCGACCGTTTTCTGTTGCGCATCGACATGGGTTACCCCGGCCCAAAGCAAGAAGTCGCCATGCTGAAGCTGCACAGCCACCCACTCGTGCCAGTGCAGCAGCTTTTCGGCCCGGAACTAATCCTCGAGATTCAAGACAAGCTGTCCCACGTTTACGGCAAGGATGAACTTCTGACCTACATCGTCGACCTGGCTGAGGCAAGCCGGCAGCATCCCGACATTTCGCTGGGCGCCAGCCCGCGCGCGTCGTTATGCCTCTTGCGCTGCGCCCGCGCCCGCGCCCTTCTCGACGGCAGGACCTACTTCACCCACGAAGACGTGCAAGCCATGGCGCTCGGCGTCCTGGGCCACCGGCTCATCCTGAGGCCGGAAGCCGAAGTGGAAGGCAAGAGCATCGCCGAGGTAGTGCGCGAGCTGTTGGACACGGTGCCGGTGCTGGGACTGTAGCCGTGAATTCGACCGCTTACTGCGTGCGCGGCTCTTGAATTCGAAAGGCGTCGTCGCTACGGAAGCTGCTTAAAGCATTCCTCGAATCCCGCCAAGACCAAACCTGCCGGCGGCGCGTCTTTCTTCAGCGGAGTCGGCACGAGACGAATCAGCTTCCCGGATTCATCGGCCCAGGCCAGGTACGGATTCGGGCCGCGGATTTGAATTCTAAACCGATGCAGCCTGATATCTTTCCCATCATTCTTCACAAAGTCGGCTCCGGACTCTTCAATATGGAACGGGATGACCTGAGCCGGTTGCGTCGGGTGAATCCAAAGTCCGGTGAAGGACTGCTTGCCGCCGCGCTTGCGGTCGTAGTGCCGGCACAACAGGAAAATGTCCGCCCAGTCCGGCGCGGAGGTGACGACGGTCATCCCGCTGGTCAGTTTGAATTCTTGTGAGATACCCCCCTCGCGCTCCACTTTCGCTTTGCCGGCCGATACGGATACTTTGGCCGTGGATTTCATCTTTTCGCCTTGCGTCGTCGCGCTCGCGGCTAGAAGAGCGTTTTGGACGTCAAAGCGTGCATCGATGATCATCTGGCCTTTGCCGCCCCCGGTCACGCTGATTATTCTCCAACCATCTTCGTCCTTTTGAATGGAGATCTTCGCCTCCGTTGCGAATCCTTTGCCCGCGGATCGCAGATAGGTGAATGTTTCCTTCCCCTCCCCTCTCCCTGAGGGCGAGGGGAGTAATGACAGGCAGACCAGGCCCAGGCCCGCAAAAAAAGATATCATTGCAGCCCTTCCTCCTTTATCTTCACACCAAGACCCATGCCATTCGAGGATCGACCATGAAACGAACGCTGCTCGCTTTAGCCGTGTCCATTCTGCTGCCGTCCGTGGCCCAAGCGGAACTCCTATCGTTGACGATTCACGCGCGTGAACGCTTCGCCAAGGGCAAAGAATTCGGCGCGGCCGGCGCGTACGAGAAGATTGCCGGCGTGGCCAAGTTCGCCGTCGATCCCAAGAATTCGCACAATCAAAAGATCGTCGATCTGGACCTGGCCCCGCGCAATGCCAAGGGCTTGGTCGAATTCCAGACCGACGTCGTCATCCTCGCGCCCGAAAACGTCGCGCTTGGCAACGGCGCCATTTTCTACGATGTCAACAATCGCGGCAACAAGCTGGCCCTGCGTTTCTTCAACTTTGGACCAGGCGGTAACGATCTGGACAAGCCCGGCAGCGAGGGCGACGGCTTCCTCATGCGCCGCGGCTACACCGTCGTCTGGTGTGGCTGGATCGGCGAAGTGCTGGCCGGCGACGGCCGTTTGCGTCTTGCGCCTCCTGTCGCGCACAAGGACGGCAAGCCGATCCGCGGCATGGTCCGCTTCGAGTTGATCGCCGACAGCAAGTCGAAATCGCTGCCATTGTCGCGCCGCGAAGGGCACGTCACCTTCTCGCCCACTTTGGCTGGATTGACGTACGGGACCTTGACAGTTCGAGCCTTGGAGCGCGATGAGCGCAAAAACGTGCCGCGCGAAAAATGGAATCTAGTCAAAGCGCCGCCGCCCAAGCTCCAAGATACCGATCTGCCGCCGGCTCTCGATCAGTGGCGCGTGGAAATGGAACGCGGTTTCGAGCCGGGCATGCTCTATGAGCTTATCTGCGAGTGCGAAGGCTCGCTGGTGCAAGGGACCGGTTTCGCCGCCGTCCGCGACCTCATCTCATTCCTGCGGCATGATGAATCCAAGAGCAATCCCCTGCGCAAAGCGGACGGCAAACCTGGTTGCACCCGCGCCTATGCGTTCGGCGTCTCGCAATCCGGACGGTTTTTGCGGCATCTGTTGTGGGAAGGCTTCAATCTCGACGAGCAAGGCCGCATCGTATTCGAGGGGCTGATCCCGCACGTGGCCGGCGGCGGTCTTGGTTTCTTCAATCACCGCTTCGCGCAACCGACGCGGCACAATGGCCAGCACGAGGACCATCTCTATCCCGCCGACGTGTTTCCGTTCACCTACGGTCCAAGCGTGAACCCGTTCACGCAAAAGCGCGACGGCATTCTCGAAATCTACGACAAGAAGCAACAGCCCAAAGTGATGCACACGCAGTCCGCGGCGGAATACTGGCACCGCGCCGGCTCGCTCGTGCACACCGATCCTTTGGGCAAGGCCGATGCGGATATCCCGGACAACGTTCGCATCTACGCGTTCGGCGGCACGCAGCACGGGCCCGCCGCCGATCCGCCGTCGCGCGGCGTCGCCGACAACCTCGCCAATCCGGGCGACTATCGCCCCTTCCTCCGTGCGCTCTTGGACGCGCTCGACGCCTGGGTGAGGCTCGGCAAATCCCCGCCGCCCAGCGTCTATCCGCGAATTGTCGACAAGACTCTGGTGGACTGGTCGCAAGCGGGCACTGGTTTTCCAAATCTCCCCGGCGTGCGCTATCCGCAGGTGATCCAGCAGCCGGTGTTCGCCGACTGGGGGCCGGAGTTTTTGACGAAGGGCATCATCGGCAAGGAGCCGCCGATCGTGAAAGGCGATTACAAGGTGCTGGTTGCGAAAAGCGACGCGGACGGCAACGACCTGGGCTGTTTGCTGGTGCCGGAAGTCGCCGTGCCGCTGGCGACCTACACCGGCTGGAACCTGCGCCGTGAGGACGTGGGCGCGGACGGCCAGCTCGCCAGTTTGATGGGATCGTACATACCGTTCGCGAAGAGCAAGGCGGAACGGGAAAAAGCGGGCGACGCGCGCTTGTCGCTGGAAGAACGCTATGGCGGCTTCGACAAGTACCAGAATGCGTTTTCGGCGGCGTGCGAGAAACTGGCCACGGAGCGGTATTTCATCGCGGAGGATGTGGCGCGCGCGGTCAAGGGGTTAGAGAAGATGCGGGCGACATTTCCAGCAGTCAAATGATTTGGCAACAATGCTTGGGTGCCAGACCTCCGGGCTTGGTCGAGCAAGCCTGATTGCAGGCACAATGTTTGTCGCGTATCCTGAAGAGTTGTAATGCAAGAGCAATCGCCTAAGTCCATATCCGCGTCGGAGCATCAAGCCCGACTTGAACGCGCGGAAACGATTGCCCGTCGCCTCGGCTTCGTTGGGAGAGTGGAATACCGGCACGCATACAGTCGCTTCGGCGGTGCTCAATATGGCATGGCTGCGACAATTGAGCAAGACGTACTTGTGGTCGATGCGGAGGCCTTTCGACGCGATGCCACTGGCGATGACTTCTCGTTAGAAGCGATCATCGCCCATGAACGCGGACATCAGCTCCTTTGTCGCCATGAGCGCTTGCGGCGGAACCTCCCAAGGGGCATGTCCACGGTCACGGAAGAAGTCTTGGCGTCGCTCGTTGGGTCCCTCATCGCCGAAAACCCCCGCGATGGCCAAATTCTTATCCTCAAGGCTCTTTCCGAATTAGTCGAAAGTGGCATGCCGTTGGGGGAAGCGTCACAGCGCGTGGAAGATGTCCTCACTTATCTGGAGGCGGTCTTATGATCGGCGCCAAAAAACTGTCGACGATTCGCAAAGAGCTTCGGGCTGCATTCGCCAGGGAGAAAAAAAATCCGATTGCATCGCTGGACCGCAAGATTCGCGAACTCTGCAAGAACAAGCCGGCAACGAAGGAATCTCGGTCGCTGCTTTTGCTACGCGACGCGCTTGCGCAGGTAGTGGAAGTAAAAGTCCCAAGACGTCGCCGACGCCAACCGGCAAATCGAGCAAAGAAGGCTCTCTAATTGTCCCTTGGAATAAGTCGGAGTCTCGCCTATCAATGCGGCGCTTAGGGACAATCCCACGAACTAGGCCTTATTCACATCGTTGCATCTTTACACGGTACGTGAATCCAGGAAAACTCTGGCATTCACCGGATACTTGTGGTTTCATATCCAGGTCGCCACTTCTCCGTGTGTCTCTAACCCGTTCTATTCCAACTTCTCTGTAAGGAGACAGCCATGCCGACCAGTCCCACTCCGCAGCTCACCGATTTCACGTTCGACGTGCTGGGACGCTACACCTGCAATGGCCTCGACGAGGCCCTGAAAAGCGCGGATGCCAGCCAGCGCCCCGACGCCAGGCCGTTTGACATCGTCATCCTCGGCGGCGGCTCGTTCGGCGGCGTGCTCGCCCAACACTTGTTCTTCAAGGACGCCGCCCACAGCCACCGCATCCTGGTTCTCGAAGCAGGCCGCTTTGTGCTCACCGAGCATCAGCAAAATCTGCCCATGATGAGCGACATCTTTCCCGCGGTGGCCGACACGCCCTGGCGCTCGGCGCTGAGCTTCCCCGGCCTGGCGTATTGCCTGGGCGGGCGCTCGTGCTTCTTCGGCGGCTGGTCGCCGCAGCCTTTGGACACCACCGCCGACACCGAGCTGCCGACGGCGCGCTGGCCCAGTGCAGTCGTGGTTGACCTCAACGATAAGTACTTCAAGGAGGCGCGCGAGCAGCTCGGCACCAACCAGGCGAACGATTTCGTTTTTGGGCCGCTGCACGAAGCGCTGCGCGAGCGGCTTTTCGACGCGCTGAACGCCAACCAAGTAGCCGGAGCGATTCCGCTCGGCGACTTGCCCCTGTTCCTGGACGACGTGCCGGCCGGTCAGGAGGATCTGCACAAGCTGGAAGCGCCGCTGGCGGTGCAGTCCCACCCGCCGCGTCCCGGCGCGTATGCGGGCAACAAGTTCAGCTCGGTCCCGCTCTTGATGGCGGCGGCGCGGGCTGCTTACAACGAATCGGCCAACGACGACGTCAAAAAACGCTTGATGATCGTGCCGTTTTGCTACGTCTCCCGGCTGGTCACCACCATCAGCCAGGGCATGACGCGCGTCACCGAGCTGATCACCAACCAGGGGCCGATCACGCTGCCGCCGCACGGCAAAGTCATCATCGCACTGGGCACCATCGAGAGCGCACGGTTGGCGCGCATTTCGTTCCCGCTCCTGCCCAACACGAATCTGATCGGGCAAAACCTGATGGCCCATCTGCGCTCGAATGTCAACATTCGCATTCCACGCGCCGCGTTGCCGCCGGGGATGCCCAACCAACTCGCCTCCTCCGCCTTGTTCGTCAAAGGCAAGCATCAGGGCAGCTATTTTCATCTGCAGATCACCGCCTCGGGATTGGCCAAGCCCGGCGATTCCGAGACCGAGCTGTTCAAGCTCATTCCCGACGTCGATAATCTCGACGCTTTCAAGGCCATGACCGACGATCACGTGGTCATCACGATCCGCGGCATCGGCGAAATGGAGCCGCTCAACCCGGCCAGCAGCGTCACCCTCGGCGGCGAACTGGACGGCATGGGCATGCCGCGGGCACAGGTGCAGATTACACCGAGCGCCAAGGACATGGCCCTGTGGCGGGCGATGGATGAGACCTCGGACGCCGTTGCAAAAGCATTCGCCAATGGACAAAACTTCCACGTGCAGGCGGCGAGTGGTTTCGTCCAAGTCACACCCGCCAGCAACTTGGAATTGGTCTTGCCATACACGCCGAAGGAACAGGGAGGGCGGCGCGACGGCCTGGGCACCACGCACCACGAAGCGGGGACGTTGCGCCTGGGCGACAATGCCACCACCTCGGTCACCGACGCGAACGCGCGTTTTCATCACGTGGCCAACGCCTTCGTCGCCGGGCCGGCCGTCTTCCCGACTGTCGGCTCGCCCAACCCGATGCTGACCGGCACAGCCCTGGCCCGGCGTCTTGGCGATCACCTGGCCTTCCAACCGCCGCCTACGCCCAGCCCCGGCTTCACGATGCTGTTCGACGGCGTCCATTTGGACAAATGGCGCATGTCCACGATCATCAACCAGCCAGGCCGAGACAATCCGGGGAGGTTTCAGATCGTGGACGCCGCACTGGAGGCGGTCACCGGCACGGATATCGGCCTGTTGTGGTGCACGGAGCCGACGCCGCCTAACTTTGTCTTGAAGCTCGAATGGCGCTGCTGGCAGGCGTCGGACAACTCCGGTGTCGTCCTTCGTTTCCCGGATCCCACGAAAAAGAACTACAACAACACGGCGTTTGTAGCCGTCGATTTCGGCTTCGAAGTGCAGATCGATCAACTAGCCGCGCCCGACGGCGCGCCCAACCACCTGACAGGCGCGATCTACAATTTCGCAGCGCCGAGCAACCCGGGCACGTTGCCGGTGCGGCCGCTCGGCGAGTGGAATGAGTACGAGATCCGCGTCGACGGGCAAACGTACAAGGTCCACCTGAACGGCAGCTTGATCACGACTTTTAACTTCACGCCCGGCAGCGACGCGCAACATCCCGACCGCGGCCTGCCCAGCACGCCGCAAGCGCCGCGCTTTATTGGGCTGCAAACGCACACGGGCCGTGTCGCTTTCCGCAATATCCAGATCATGGACCTTGCGGCCGTGCAGCCCGCCGCGATGCAGCCGCCCCATAGAACGCGCGAGCGCGTCGCCCAACCAAGTTCAGTTGCGGGGAGCTAACGACATTTCGGGACGATACTTGTTTGCACTTTTCCGGGGGGAACTTCGTCGTTTACAATGGCGTCATAAGTGAGGAATCGCCAACCTGCCTCCCGATGCTTCAAGAATCGGTGGAAAGTCTCATGCCGCAAGTGGTTCAAGCAATTTGCCCTGCCTGCAAGAACACGTTGCGCATCCCGGCCGACTGGTTGTCGCAGCCGATGAAGTGCAAGTTTTGCCAGGGTATATTCCTTTCAAAGCCAAAATCCGCGCATGCCGCGCCGTTGGTCGCCGCCTCCTCGCACACTTCGCTCACCGCGCCTAGCGGCAGCCACTTTCAATTCGATTCACCCAGCACCGGCCCGGCGCTCGTGCCCGCTGTGGGGCGGCCAAAATCGGGTTGGGGCAAGGGCCTGGTCCTTGCGGCATGTTTACTCGTCATAGGTGGTTTGGTCGCTGTCTTCGCCGGCCCGCATCTTGCTGCCCTCTTCAACAGCAAGGATCCCGACAGCCGCGTCGCGGTCGGCCCTGAAAAGGAAAAGGAGAGCGAAAACCCAACAAAGGTGAACGGCGCCAAGAAAGGTGAGCTCGAAACGCCCAAGAAAGAGCCGAAGAACGAAGAGCCAAAGAAAGTCGATCCGCCGAAAATCGTGGATCCGCCCAAAAAGAAGGAAACGGCTCCGGTCGGCAAGAAAGAGACGACGACACCCAAGGGAGTCGCCGGTCAGTTTCCGCGCCGGGCGTTGCTTATCAACGTGAGCAACTACCTTTTGTTCAATCCGCTCCATTACGGCAGCGCTCGTAGCGGCAAATATCCGGGCAGCAGCAGCGCCGTCCTCGCCGATCAGTTCAACCGGCCGCCTTTCAACATACCTGCCTCGCAAATCACCGAGCTATCCGACGGGGCGAAGGATCCATTCCCCACATCGAAGCAGGTCATCGAAACGACCGTCGCTGATTTTCTCGAATCGTCGCGCGACCAGGATCGCCTGGTCCTTTTGTTCTCCGGTCACGCGCTGGAGCACGAGAAAGAAGCGTACCTGGTTCCGGTCGAAGGCAACCGCGACGATCCCAAAACGCTGGTGCCGCTCGCGTGGGTCTACAGCAAGCTTGCCAATTGCCGGGCGCGGCAAAAGCTCTTGATCCTCGACGTGTTCCGCTTTCCGCCCGCGCGCGGCGAAGAGTTGCCGGGCACAGGCGAAATGACCGAGGACTTTGACGCCCAGCTCTTGGCCCCGCCCCCCGGTGTGCAGGTTTGGAGTTCCTGCATTAAGGGCCAGCAGTCTGTCGAAGGCGAGCAAGGCAGTCTGTTTCTGCAAGCGCTGTGCAACACGTTGCAAGAGCGCTTGCCGGGCATCGCCGAGCCGACCGACGTGTTGCCCGTGGAGCAACTGGTGCCCAAGGTGAATCAGCGTTTGGCGGAATTGCTCGGCCGCAAGAAAGTGGAGCAAATGTCACGGCTGAGCGGCAAGGAAGCCGACGGCGGCGCCGCCTACGACGGCACGCTGCCCTTGGCGCCCAAGCTCGTGTTGCGGCCGCCGATGGCCGACGGTCAAAAAGCCGCCGGCTTGGCCGTCGTCAAGAACGTGCTCGATGAAATCAACCGTTTGCCGACCGTGCGTGAGACGCAACAGCAATTGCAAATCGCCAGCCTCCCCTATTTCAGCGCCAAGGCTTTGGACGAATACAAGCCCGATTACAAGACGCTCGTGGAGCTGGAGGCCATGGGTAAAGACGCCGAGAAGTTCCCCATTCGCGCCGCGGTGTTCAAGATCGTCGAAGCCCTCCGGGAAAGTAAGAAGATCACCATGCTCGAGACGCTGGGCGGCGCCGCAGGCACGCAAATCTCGCAGCAAGTCAAGAATGGCTTCCTGAAAGAGCAACAAGCGCCCGGCCTCATGATTTTCCACCTCGAAACACTGAAGACGGAGATCGATCAATTGGCTGAGAAGCGCGACATGGAGACGTCCAAACGCTGGCTCGCCAACTTTGACTATGCCTATGCGCGGCTGCTCTCACGCATCGTCTACATCTATGAGTACAACAACATCCTCGCTCAGGTCCGCGGCGACAGCCTGCCCGAACTCGAGCCGATCCACAGCGGCTGGCGCGTCGGTTCGCAGAAAAAAGTGCAAATCAACGAGCCCAAGGTCAAGGACATGATCAAGACCATCGGCCGCACCTGGAAGCGCATCGCTGAAGAAAACCAGGGGACGCCGTGGGCCATCCTGGCTCAGCGCGAAAACCTCACCGCCCTCGGTCTGGTCTGGCGGCCCAAGCAAGATTAGAATCTTCGGATGCGATTCTTGCTTCTTAGTCCCTCGCTTCTGATTTTCTCCTTATTCGCGCAGGCCGCCGACCCGGAGGGCCCCCTCACCCCCAACCCCTCTCCCCCCCAGGGGCGAGGGGAGAAGTTGGCGGCTGATTACTTTGCAATCCACGTCGTTGATGAGCAGACCGGCCGCGGCGTGCCCCTCGTCGAGCTGCGCACCACCAACGACATACTCCATGTCACCGATTCCGCGGGCTTCGTCGCATTCGCCGAGCCCGGCCTCATGGGCAAGGAAGTCTACTTTGCTGTCAAAAGCCACGGCTACGAGTTTCTCAAAGACGGCTTCGGCTTCCGCGGCGTCAAACTGAAACCCACGCCCGGCGGATCGGCCACGCTCAAGATCAAACGGCTCAACATCGCCGAGCGGCTCTATCGCCTCACCGGCGCGGGCATCTATCGCGACAGCGTGCTCTTGGGCAAAAAGCCGCCCATGGACGAACCGCTCTTGAACGGCCTGGTCACCGGTCAGGACTCCGCCCACGCGACCATTTATCGCGGCAAACTCTTTTGGATTTGGGGCGACACC
>JAKEHV010000098.1 GCA_022614915.1 Gemmataceae bacterium
GACACAGCGCCGCGCGGTGTCGCATGCCCATCGAATGCAGCCGTGCGAATCCGTCTTCTTCCTCCTGATGGGTGCGCAACGGCAACTGGCAGCCTGCGGCGACGATGCGTCCGTGTGCGATGATGACGGCGCCGTCGTGCAACGGGGTCTTCGGCATGAACAAATTGCGGATAAGCGCGGCCGACAATATTGCGTCGATGCGCTGGCCGCTTTCCGCATAGGGCGCCAGGCTCACTTCGCGCTGGACGGCAATCAAGGCGCCGACGCCGTCGCGCGACATGGCTTCGGCGGCGTCGGCCAAAGGATCGGCCAGCGCGTGCTTGGCGTGCACCCGATCGCGCCAGAACTTGGTCTGTCCGAGCATCATCAAGCCGCGCCGCAATTCCGGCTGAAAAAGGACCAACAAGCCGAAGAGCACCGTCGTTAACAAGTAATCCAGCACGGTGCTCAATGCCGTGAGGTCGAGGTTGGCCATCACGATTTGCAAGAGCAGGAACAAGCCGACGAACACCAGGCCCAACCCGCGGCCAATCGACGAACCGGCGCCGCAGGTGCGCCCCAGAAAGCGCAAGACGCCGAACAGCACCACCGCGAGCACGGCGATCTGCACCGCGTCGCGGGCGCCCAGCGATTCATAGAGTTGAACGAGGCGGGTGAACATCCTGTTCCGTCACTTGTCCTTTGTCAGTTGTCTCTTCATCTGGGTTCATCCGCGTGCATCTGCAGTTCGCTTTGCGCAACGCCGCGCACATTAGCACGGCGTCTCGTGTTTGAGCCACGTCGTGCACGCGGAGGATTTGGACGGCGTTGCGAGCCAAGGCGTAAGTCGCGACAGCCAGTGAGCCGGCCAAGCGTTGGTCCGGCGTCTTGCCGGTAATCTTGCCGATGAATCCCTTTCGCGAAACTCCCAGACAGAGCGGCCGGCCGAATGCTTGGAATTCTTCCAGGCGAGCAACAAGCTCGATATTGTGCTGGTGCGTCTTGCCGAAGCCGACGCCGGGGTCGACGGCCAGGTTTTCCCAGGCGATTCCATGAGCGACGGCGGCTTCGAGGCGATCCTTCAAATATCGGAGAATGTCGTTTACCACATCTTCGTACTTTGGATCAAGCTGCATTGTCTGGGGCGTTCCTTGCATGTGCATGAGGACGACGCCGGCGCCGGTTGCACGGGCCACATCGGTCATGTGTGAATCGCCGGTCAGCGCCGTGACGTCGTTGATGATGTGCGCGCCGGCGTCGAGACAGGCCCGCGCGACCTCAGCCTTGTACGTGTCGATGGAAAGCGGCAACGAGGTTTGTTTGGCAAGACCGGTCACGACGGGCACGACGCGACAAAGCTCTTCGGCGGCAGGCACTGGAGTCGCGCCGGGCCGCGTCGATTCACCGCCGATGTCGAGAATATCAGCGCCCTCTTCTGCGAGGTGCAGACCATGTGCGATGGCAGAGTCCGAGGTTTCAAATTGGCCGCCGTCGGAAAAGCTATCCGGCGTGACGTTGACGATGCCCATGACCAGGGCACGCTCGAAACAGAGGGTGCGGTCGCGCAGTCGCCATTGGAGCATGCTTCTTTTCTACCACGGTTGCTCCATCATGGAAACGATTTGCGTGGCGGTGCGGTCCACGAGTTGTTTTTGCGCGGTGGTGAGCGAACCGCCCAGTTCCGGCACAAACGAGGCATTCGGCTGAACGAGAACCGGCGCGGGAGGCGCGCCTTCGGGATGGCCGACTTTCTTGCCGTTGCCGCTCAGGAGCTGGCCCGACTGTCCGGCCCGCAAGTCGCGCCAGACGATTTCCACGCCCATAAGCGCTTCTGCTTCGCGCACTTCGCCGAGTTGATTGATGGTGATCAAGCTTTTGCTGGTGCTGAAGATCTTGCCGATGAGTTCCGAGTCGGCGTTTTCGCGGCTCGACACGACTTTGATGGTGGACTTGGATTCGATCTCGCGAATGACGGCCCGGGTCAGGTCAAATTCCAATCCGCGTGCAAACGTGACGTTTTGAAAGATGGGCACGTAAACGGTTTGGATGCAGGGATCGTAATTGGGCCGCGTCGTGTAGCCGAGGATGCAGAGATGGCCGTCGCTCGAGCACCCGGCGAGGAGCGAAGAGGCCAATGTCAGCAGGAGAACACGGAGCAACGAGTGGGTCATCGGGACTCCATACGAACTGCCCTGGCCTTGAGAGTCTTGAGAAACCCTCGGGGCCGCTTACCTTGCGGCAGGCGTGAAGCTCGGCGGCAAAACACGCGGTGTGTTTTCGGGCGACGGCGGGGCACTTGGGTTGAGCCAACGTTGCAATGTCTGTACCGGATTCGAGCTGGATGCATCGGCGGACAGCGTCGTAGCACGCAGCTCGCCCATCCGCGTCGAAGCCATGTCCGCGTAATCGGTGTTCGGGTAACGCCGCCGCACCAATTCGTAGTAGAAATACGCCGAGCCGGGATGTCCGGTGCGCTTGTAGAACTCCGCAATATTGAAATCGCGGTCCGCTTGCTGCAAGTTCACTGCGACAAGCTGCCGCTGAATCCACTCATAGTCCTTGCCTGCCAGCTCGGGATAGGCGCGCACGGCGGCGTCGAGCAGCTTGCGCGATTCTTCGACGGTGCGGCCGTCATAGGCGGTGCCGCCTGTGCCAATCTGTTTGCAGATGATCGCTTGCTTGATGGCTTTGGGCGCCAACGGACTGTTGGGATAGTGCTCATAGAGCTGGGAGTAATAATAATCGGCCTCGCGATAATCCTCGCGGAAGAACTTCACGGTAGCGATGTAGAACAGTGCTTTCTCGCCCAAGGGGCCGCCGATGTCGTTGAGGCGCACTTCCTCCAGGCATTGCAGGGCGTGGCCTTCGGCGTCGACAAAGGGCCGGTCCTTGCTGAGGCTGACGAACGAGGCCGGCAGGACGAGCCAGCGTTTGCCCTCGCGCTGTTCTTCGTAAGCCTGCATTTGAGCGCGGGTGTTGTCGAGCCAATAATTGGCGATGTCGAACAGACGGCGATTGGCTTTGTCGGCATGTGCGCCCGTGCGGAATTCTTTCAAGTATTTCTTGAGCGTGCCCTCGGCGGTGCGAAAGTTGCCTTGCAGGTACTGGCAATCGGCTTCGAAATAAAGCGCATCGTCGAGCACGGGTACGGGGTTCTTAGTGTTCTTGGCGAGCCCGGCGAACAAGGATTCCGCGCGGGCGTATTCTTTTTCCTGATAGAGGCGCTTCGCGCCTTCCAATTCGGCGCGAGTCGTGCCGTCCAGCGGGAGCTTGTCCTTTTCCATGCCTTCGCCGCGCCAGACAAGACTGTCCACGGGGCCTTTGCCGGTGTCCTGCTTTTTCCAAGGCATCGAGGGCAAAGAGGGAAACTGCGGAAAGGAGACGCACCCTGCTGCTAAGAGCAACGACAAACCGAGGGCGCAGCGAGCGCGGCAAAATAGCCGAGTGAACAGGCGTGGCGGACAGCGATGAGCCGACGATGCCTTGATCACGTCCCACACTCCCCAAGAAAAGGTGGCAGCCGGCGCCCAGACGATTTCCCCACAGTCCAGCGCGGCCGAGAACTATAATGGAGCGGGTAATCGGGTCAAGTCCAGTTGGGAGTAGTGAAGACTCGCCGTTTACGTTTCGCGCTCGCCGGTACAAATGAGCGCGAAACGTAAACGGCGCGGACCTAAGAATCAGCGATCGCAGGCAACCCAAGCTCTCGTAGATACTGCCTTTCACGCAGCCGCATTTCCTTGGCCGACTTCTCCGATTTATCGTCGTATCCGCACAGATGCAAGAGTCCGTGAACGACGTAGAGCGCCAACTCGGCTTGCACATCGTGGCCGCGTTCGCGGGCATGCTCTTGCGCGACTTCGACGCCGATGACAAGCTCGCCGGCCAGTTTCTTCGCATTCGGCTCGCTAAGCGGGAAGCTCAAGACGTCCGTCGGCTCGTCATGCTCGAGGAATTGTTTGTTCAGGCGATGGATGGTCGGATTGTCCACGAAGGCGAGACTGATCTCGTAGTCGGTGTGGTTTTCCCCGGCCAGTACGAGCTGGGCGATTTCGCGCAAGCGGCGGCGGTCGATGGCTACTTTTTCCTGAGGACAGGCGATGGAGATTTTCGGCATGTTATGGAACCGCAGTGGCGCAGAGGAACGCAGCGAAATCAAGAACGAAAAACCTAACTAACCTTTGCGTCACTCTGCGCCTCAGCGGTTGGTAAACCACTTACTCCACGAACAAAAACTCGTTGGTATTCAGCAGCATTCGGCAAGCGTTCGCCAAGCCGTGCCGCTGGGTGTATTGCACGAACAATTCCAGCTCGCGCGCTGTCGGCTCGCGCAGCAATACTAGCCGATACGCTTGGCGAACTCGCTCCGGCGCGCCGTCCGCCTTTTCCAGGCGCTTGGCCAAATGTTCGCTCATGCGCACCATGAATGTGTCGTTCAGCAGCGACAAGGCTTGTTGTGCGGTGATCGACGTCGCCCGCATGGCTGTGAACTGCGAGGCGTCCGGACAGTCGAGCGCGTCTAGGAATGGATCGGGCACGGTGCGGAACACGAAGCGATAAATACTGCGGCGGTGCGCTCCCGGGCCGTCCGGGTCGAAGCTCTGATAATCCACTTTGGGGGTGCGGTGGATGCCGGGACTCTGTAGAAAGTGCTTCACCGACGGCCCACCCATCGTCAGGTCGAGCTTGCCGCTTAGGTGCAAGACGGCGTCGCGCAGCGTTTCGGCGTCAAGCCGGCTGCGCGGCATGCGCCAAAGATACGCGTTGTCGGCGTCGCGCTTGGCGAATTCGGGATGATGGCGCGACGACTGCTTATAGGTTGCGCTCGTGACGATGCGACGATGCAGCTTTTTCAGGGAACCGCCGTCTTCGAGCAGCGTAGCCGCGAGCCAATCGAGCAATTCGGGATGGGTCGGCTTGGCGCCCATGCGGCCAAAATCGCTGGGCGTGGAAACAAGACCGCGGCCAAAGTGATAATGCCAAACGCGGTTGGCGATCGAGCGCCAGGTAAGCGGGTTCTTTGGACTGCTGATCCACTTCGCCAAGGCCAGCCGGCGTGCGCTTTCGTCGTCGGGCTGGGCCAGCTCGAAAAGAGGCCCCGAAACCATCGACAAGGCGCCCGGGCCGATTTCTTTCGCCGGCCTTTTGATGTCGCCGCGCCGCAAGAGATGAACGGGCCGGCAGCCCTTGTGCGGTTTGAAACTGCCGTCGGGCAGGAAGTCGTTGCCCGCGGCGTAGACCAGTTTTGCCGGCGGCAGCGCGGCCAGATCGGCTTCCACTTTCGACTTGAGATAATGCCAAGTCAATTCCGTGGTCTCCGCCGCCGAGCGCGCGTCCGGAGATTTAGCAAGTATGGTCTCGACTGCGGGGGGCAAAGGACTGAATTCGGCGCCGGGCGGCAATGCGCTCGCGGACAGGCGCAGCCGGCCAATGAGGTGCTGCCGGCCATGCGTTTGCTCCAAGGTGAATACCAGCCGCGTTTTGCCGTGGGTTTTCAACGGCTCCTTCAAGACGAATACGGCGCGGTGCGGCTGCCCGACGGCAGGAAAGATCCCCCAGGCGGAATCGCGATTGCCGTCGATGGCCCGTTGAATCTCCCAGCCTTGCTGATTGAAGTCCGCCGTCGCGCGCGTCAGCGCCAACGCTCGACGCTGTGCGGGCTCAGTTGCCGGCCCTGCTTCAACACGAATCTCGTTCAAGTGGAAGTTGCCGTTGTCCTGCCGGCCTGGCCCCTTCATCGGCAAAGAATCGTCGCACAATACCTCCAGACACAGCGCGGTGATTTGGGGCAATGCCGTGACCGCTTCGATGACGTAGGTGTCTTTTTCGGGCCGCGCGCCGCCATAGAGGACCGAGGCGTCCGCAAGCTTGGTGGGCGTAGCGCCCTCTTGCGAGAGGAACTTGTCCGGGTCGAGTATCTTCCAAGTGTGCTTTGCGTCCTTGCGTGACTTTTCCCAGGCGGCCATCTCGTCCACGACGGCTTGATCCTCGACGTATTTTTCCGCAGCTTTTGGGCCGCTTTGCAGTTCCGCCTTCTTCGCGCTCAGCCGGATGCGATTTTCGCGGGCCTTCGGGTCTGCCTCATAGGTGCGGTTGCCGCGATCGACGCCCGCGAATACCGCTTGCAGCTGATAGTATTCGTCTTGCGAGATGGGATCGAACTTATGGTCGTGACATCGGGCGCATTGCACCGTGGCGCTCAGAAAGGCGTAACTGACTGTGCCAATCATGTCGTCGCGATCGAGATACTGTCC
>JAKEHV010000099.1 GCA_022614915.1 Gemmataceae bacterium
GAGATTTCGGCGCGCATCGCCGAGGTTGATGGCATGTGGAATGGCTTTTTTTCCCGACGCGGATTGTTGATCAGCGTTGGAGTTGCGGCTTGTCTTTACGGAATCACCGTCCTCGTTTACGTTCAGCGTATTCCCGATATTGGACTGACAACGGCATTCAGTGCGGCCGTTCAAGGGCCGCCCCATACCTATGCCGGACCTCGGCCCGAGGTTGGTGATGTCGTCAAGAGAATTGGGGAAACCCACATTCGCACCTGGGCAGACGTGCTCCACGCTCCCTTCCACTTGCGCGGCCAACTCAATGAGAAAGACACATTGCCGGACTGGGCAAAGGCCGTAACGATCAATGGCGAACAAGCCACGGTGGTGAGGGTGCAATTCCGCAGTGCAGCGACGCAAGCCGATTATGAAAGCTGGTGTGTCTTAGGCCGGTTGCCGCTTGAGGAAATGGTTCCGTCCGTGGCCTGGTTCTTTTTGATGCTGAGTCTATTCCTGGTCGGCACGTTGGTGTTGTGGAAGCGCCCCACGGACGACGCCGCCATTCATTTCTTTCTTTTGTGCGTAGTGACTCTCGGCGCCTTTATGGGTGGCTATCACTGGGCGCGCATTGCCACGCAACCCATTTTGCTCTTGGTTTTCATGATTTGCGCCGTGCTGTTGCCGGTCGCAAGTTTGCACTTTTATTTGTTATTTCCGCGCAAGAAGCACTGGCTCACGACCCGGCCGCGCTGGAACTTGGCGCTCATTTACGGCCCGCCGTTGGCATTCCTGGCCGCGTTGTTGATTCTTTACCTCCGCGTGCGCGGCTTGGTGCAGGAAGCCTCCTTGGACTCCGATGTCGATGCGGTCCAGGCACAGGCGCTATTGGCCTCGACGCTCGATACGTTCGAGCTGGTGCGCAAGACAGTCTATGTGTACCTGGGCGTCGCCGCCGTGTACTACCTGGGCTGCGTGTTCGCCTTGGTCGATAGTTTTCGCGCCGCCGCCGACAGTATGGAGCGCAACCAGGTGAAATGGATCCTCTATGGCGCCGTGGCATCCCTGTTCCCCATTGCGTATTCGTGGTACCTGGCGGTGTGGCGACCGGACATGTTCGCCGCGGGCGGCGCCACCTGGCCGATGTTCGCCGCCTCCGCGTGCCTCACCTTGGCCTTCGCCGTCAGTATCACGCGTTATCGCATGATGGAGTTGGACAAGATCATTTCGTCCGGTATGGGCTATTTCCTCATCAGCTTCCTCGCCGGCCTCATGTATTACGGAGTCGTTTTTGTCGGCACCTTGATATTCAATCAGGTGATCGCCAGTCCGCCGTGGTTCGAGGCGATCGCGGTCAGCACCACAGCCTTGCTGCTCATGCTTGTGCTCGATCTGGCCCGCGCGCGCATCAAGAAAATACTCGATCGTCGATTCTCGCGCGACAAATCGCAGTTGGACCGAACACTGCAGCGGATGGGGCAAGCCATCGAACGCCTCGTCGACCCCGTCGCGCACGCGCAAAAGCTGATGCAGGCGACATCGGAACTATTGGGCGTGACCCGTGGGGCCATGTACTTGCGCCAAGGTGACCCGCCGCTGTTTCGTCTGGCGGGATCATTGGGCGAGCCGCCGGAGCTGAACGAACTGTCCCTGGGATGTCCGCTCATCGAAGCCGCGCAACAGGGCCAATTGATCGGCGCGCGGCGACGCGACGAGCACGGCAATGCGCCGGCGCATCGTCAGCTCCACTTTCTCGGCGGGGAAATCGCACATCCGCTCCTGCACGAAGGCCGGCTTTTGGCACTGCTCGTGCTTGGACCGAAGGGCTCCCCCTATCGGTCGGAGGACTTTCACCTGTTGGCGGCCTTTTCCCAGCTTACGGTGCTGGCGCTCGAAGGCGCCGAGGGCCATCGCACCATCGAACAACTCAATCGCGAGTTGCAAACCAAGGTGGAAAAGATTTCGGAACAACAGCGCCGCATCCTTCTCCTGCAAAGTCAGCTGCGGCGGCAAACCGACGTGGAGCCGTCGGCCGTTGGCGACCAAGAGACCCGCGCGGAACGCATGGTTCCTGAGGCGGGCGGAATTTTCGGCTCGGGACCAGCCCTGCAACACCTGCATGGGCTGGTCCGCAAAGTCGCCGCTACGGACGCCGTCGTCTTGATCCGCGGTGAAAGCGGCGTCGGCAAGGAATTGGTCGCGCGCGCCGTCCACGACCAGAGCGGCCGCGCCGACAAGCCGTTTGTCAAAGTCCATTGTGCCGCCTTGTCCGCCAATCTCTTAGAGAGCGAGTTGTTCGGTCATGTCAAGGGCGCTTTCACCGGCGCGCACAAGGACAAAGTGGGCCGCTTCGAATTGGCCGACGGCGGCACGCTCTTCCTCGACGAGATCGGCGACATCAACCTGGAAGTGCAGACCAAGCTATTGCGCGTCTTGCAAGAAAAAACCATCGAGCGCGTCGGCTCCAGTGAATCGCTCAAGGTCGACGTGCGCATCCTCGCCGCCACACACCAGGAACTCGAAGGGCTCATTCGCCATGGGAAGTTTCGCGAAGACCTCTTCTATCGGCTCAATGTTTTCCCCATTCGGGTTCCGCCGCTCCGCGAGCGGCGGGAGGACATCGCCGAGCTTGCCGTGCACTTTGTGCGCTTGGCTGCGGAGCGTTGCAAGAAAGATGTTCGCGATATTGACGATGACGTGCTGAGCGCGTTCAAGGACTTCTCTTGGCCAGGCAACATTCGGCAGCTCGAAAACGTCATCGAGCGGGCCGTGGTGATCGCGGAAGGAAATACAGTCTCCCTCGCTGAAATTCCACCAGACGTCTTGGACGGCGCGAGAGACGAGGACAAGACGCCGGTCCCGCCGCGACTACAGGAAGCCGCCCTGGTGTCCAAGCCGGCGTTTTCCAGTTGGCGGGCCGAGCGCGAGCGGCAAGAGCGCGAGCAGTTGGTGCGCGCGCTGGCGTCGGCCGACGGCAATAAGGCCGAGGCGGCCCGCGCCCTGGGCATTGCGCGCAGCACGCTGGTCAGCCGGCTCAAAAAACTGGGTTTAGGATAGCGTCGCAGCGGAGCGCCGGTCTATCCTCCTCATGCGGAGCGTGTTGGACCGCTGCGATCGGCGCCTTGGGTCTGGTTCGACGTGGTGTCTGCGCCGCCGGGTTGAGGTCCGGACCTACGCGTGGAGGGTCTTCGCTGCCGCCAACGCCGTCCGAACAAGAGGGGAACCGTCGTCGCAAAAAACACGGTCAATGGCAACAAAAGCGCCAAGTACATGAGCTGCACCACGGCGTCGCCGGCATGCAAACCGAGGAATGGCGGCTGCCGCAACTGGCCCGCTTTGCCCGACAGCCATTCGCCGGAGTAGCCTGCCAGTGCGCCGGCGATCGCGCCGCACAGCGTCCATTCGAGCGCCAGCCGCCAACCACCAAGGCCATTGGGGCCGAACAACGCAGGCAGTCCGCCAAGGACAAACCCGCCGACGGCGCCGCCGATCGTCCAGCCCAAGCCGCCGGGAAAAAGCAGCCCCAAAAAGCCCGCCGCCGCCCCGGCCGTCGCGCCGACGACAAAACGGACCCAAAGGCGGCGAACGCCGACAAGTGACTTCGGTATGCTTGCGTACAGCCCTATGAAGAACCCGACAAACGCCGCCAGCGTGGCAACCGTCGTGTTGAGCCACGAAAGCCCAAAGAGAATCCCGGCAAAGATGCCGGCGTTACCCGAGGCCAACATGGGCACGGTCGCGGCGCGAATCCGCCCAAAGCCGGCCGTTGCCAGAACGACGCCGGAGAAAAATGACAAGGACGCGACTCCGCCGAAACTGCGCAGGTCTTCGCCGCCCAGGAAATGGCCGGCGACATAGCCGATCGACCAGAAAAACGCGCCGACCAGTCCCCAATAGAGGCCGCGCCAAATTGCGAAAATCAAGAGAGCCTTCATGCAACTTCACGGTATCCACGTTTGGTTTTTTGCAACGCAGACAGCCTTTCCCCGTTCCTTTTTCGCTGAGAAGCTTCGCGTATTTGACAGACACCTTCCGTAGCTCATGTTCTTTGCATCCGGTTGGTCAAATACGCGCCCAGCGCCTTGTCCACTGGCTCGTCCGTACGCAAGAGATGATAGTCGATGCGCATGTCGCGGGCGCGGGTCTGCAGCTTCTCGCGAAAGGCGGCGAAGTTTTTCCGGTACTCTTGGCGCAGTTGCCGGGGATCGACGAGCTGCTTCTCTCCCATGTTTTCCAGGTTGCGGAATTGCGTCCATTGGCTGAACGGGAACTCGATTTCTTCCGGCGCCAAGACGTGGAAAAGCAGAATCTCGTGGCCCCGATGCCGCAAATGCCGCAGCGCGTAAAGCAAGGGGTCGATCTCTTCGAAACAGTCGGACAGGATAACGATCATGCCGCGGCGGCGGATTTGTCCCGCGAGGTTGTGCCAGAGCGGGGCCAGCGCCGTCTCGCCCCCCGGCTGCGTTGCTTCCAGCGCGGACAGTACGCGCAACAAATGCTTCGAGCTGGAATGCGGCCGCAAGAAGTGGCGCAGGCGATGATCGTGCAATACCAGGCCGACCGCGTCGAGCTGGTGCAGCATGAGATACGCGAGCGAGGCGGCGACAACCTGCGCGTACTCGAACTTGGACATTGGGATTTGTCCGGAAGCCCGATCGGGCGTGCCTCGATACCCCATACTGCCGCTGGCATCCACGAGCAGGTGCGCCTGCAGGTTTGTTTCCTCTTCGTATTCCTTGATGTAATAGCGGTCCGTCTTGCCGAAGACGCGCCAATCGATGTGGCGAATCTCGTCGCCCGGATAGTACTGGCGATGCTCGGCGAACTCGACGCTGAAACCCTTGTACGGGCTCTTGTGCACGCCGCTCAAAAATCCCTCCACGACCGTGCGGGCCACCAGGGCCAGCCGGCCAAATCGCGCCAGTGCTGTGGGATCAAAGCGCCCCATGGGTTTAGAAAGCAACCGCAGATGAACGCAGATTGGAATTAGATCTCTTGCATTTCAAACTCACTCTTTTCTTATCTGCGTCTATCTGCGTGCATCTGCGGTTTCAGTAATCTCCTTCAGCAACCGTTCAATGATCGCGTCCGTGGTGATGCCTTCGGCGTCGGCGTGGAACGTGGTAACCAGGCGATGACGCAGCACCGGGAAAGCCACGGCGCGGATATCGTCGGTGGTCACGTGCAGCCGGCCATGGAGTATCGCGCGGGCCTTGCCGCCGAGGATTAAGTACTGGCTGGCGCGCGGGCCCGCTCCCCAGGCCACCAATTCCGTGATGAACTTGGGTGCGCCGGGTTCTTTGGGCCGCGTCGCCCGCGCCAGGTTGGCGGCGTATTGAAACACGTGCTCCGCGACTACGACCTGGCGCACCACCTCCTGAAGCTGCAGAATCTTTTCGCCGGTCAGGATTGCCGTCAACTCGGGGCGATACGTGCTGGTCGTTTGCTTCATGATCGTCAATTCCTCGTCGCGGCCCGGGTAGCCGACGTTGACGTGGAACATGAAGCGGTCGAGTTGGGCTTCGGGCAAAGGATACGTGCCCTCCTGCTCGATCGGGTTCTGCGTGGCCAACACGAAAAACGGCTCGGGCAGCGCATAGGTCTGCGACCCGGCGGTAACGTGGTGTTCCTGCATTGCTTCCAAAAGAGCGGCCTGCGTCTTGGGCGGCGTGCGGTTGATCTCGTCGGCCAGGATCATGTTGGCGAAGATCGGGCCTTTGAGAAAAACGAACTTGCGGCGGCCGGTTTCCGCATCGTCTTGCAGGATGTCGGTGCCTGTGATGTCGGCGGGCATGAGGTCGGGCGTGAACTGGATGCGCTTAAAGCTCAGGTGCAAGATTTGCGCGACCGTGCTGACGAGCAACGTCTTGGCCAGGCCCGGCACGCCCACGAGCAAGCAATGGCCCTTGCTGAAAAGGGCCATCAAAAGCTGCTCGATCACTTCTTTCTGGCCGACGATGACCTTGCCGATTTGCTCGATCATGCTTTGGTAAGCGCCGGCCAGTTCGCGAACGGCTTGGGCCTCGGCGGGCAGCGTGGGTGCTGACATAGGGATGTCAATTCTCAAGGCAATAACGGCTGGGTAAACAACCATTCTAACCTGTGGATTTCCCGCTGCAACCACGGTACAACTATCTCGACCGCGAGCCCGCAGCGCGAAGGGGGTGCAATCATGCGGCAAACGACACGGCGAAAGTTCCTGACTGGGGCGTTGGCTGGCGCAGGAGCGGCGGCGGCTTCGACTGCTTCGGCCATTGAGCCCATCCAGCGTAGCGGCCGGCCGCACATGCGCCTGAGTTTCGCGGCCTACAGCTTTCGGCAATACCTCGACCTGCGCCGCAAGCCGAGGCCGGAAATGACGCTCGAAGACTTCATCGACTTCGCGGCGGCACAACCGTTCGACGCCGTCGAGTTGACCGCGTACTACTTTCCGGAAACATCGGCCCGCTACCTGGCGCGCCTGAAGGGCCGCTGCACGCGCTTGGGTCTCGACGTCAGCGGCTCGGCGGTGGGCAACAACTTCTGCGTAACCAACGCTTCGCGCATGAAGGAGCAAATCGCCGACGTCAAACGCTGGATCGAGCACACCGCGCGCCTCGGCGGCAAAACGCTGCGCGTGTTCGCCGGCACGGTGGAAAAGGGCGACACGGAGGAGAAAGCGCGGGCCCGGTGCCTGGAGGCGTTTCACGAGGTGTGCGAGCATGCGGCCCAGTTCGGCGTCTATGTCGCGCTCGAAAACCACGGCGGCATCACGGCCACGCCGGAGCAAATGCTGGCGCTGGTGCGGGCCGTCAAGAGCGAGTGGTTCGGCGTCAACTGGGACACGGGCAATTTCCGCACCGCCGATCCTTACGCCGACCTGGCCCTAATTGCCCCCTACGCGGTGAATGTTCAAATCAAGACCGAAATCCATAGGGCGGGGCGAAACCAAGAAGCGGACCTTAAGCGCCTGGTTGCAATGCTACGCGCCGTCAACTATCGGGGTTACGTCGCCTTGGAGTATGAAGCGGCGGCTGATCCGAAAACCGCCGTTCCGAAGCATGCAGCGACTCTTCGTGAACTGCTGGCATGAGGCAGACCAGACGCGCCGTTCATCGTTCGCGCGGGTCGCGCTCGTTTTTGCGCGGATCGGGTGGCTCGTCGCGCGGCTGCTGCAGCGGTGGACCCGGCACTTGCCCCATGCCCGGCTTCGCGGGCACAAGCTGCGGCACAGCCTCGGGAAACTTCAGTTTTGGCTCATGCACTTGCGTTTCGTTGTCGCCGAGTGGGACAAACAGGATGATGAACAGAAAGACCGCGAACAAAAGCAAACAAGAGCCGCCGCCAATCACGCCCCACCACAGGGCCGGATTGCGGCCGCTTGCGCCGTCCTGTCGTTGCTGGATGGCGTCGCTCTCGTCGTCTGCCGCCCACGTTGGACTATGGCGTCGTTGCATCGCGTCGGGCTTGGGTTTGGATGTGACGAATTGCTCTTCCAGAACTGGCGGCGCTTGGGGCTTGCCGTTGCCGATCTCCATTTCGAACGTTTTGTCACAACCCGGACAGCGCACCGTTCGTTTGCCGTGCACATCGGACGGCACGCTCAACTGGCGGGCGCACCTGGGACAAGCGACCAGGGCGGACATGGCAATCACCTCCGGGAAATGAAAAAGGAGAAGCCCTATCTTGGGCAGCGTGAGCCCTGTCGGTCAACATTTTTTCGGAGGAAAGGAACTCGAGATCAATCATGGCCAATAACTCGACTGCGACCGCCGTTACCTTTTGGGGCGCCGCCCGCACCGTTACAGGCTCGATGCATCTTTTGGAGTTCGGCCGGCACAAAATCCTTTTGGATTGCGGTTTCTTCCAGGGCCGCCGCTCGGAAGCGCGCGAGCGCAACAGCCGATTCCCCTTCGATCCGGCGTCGCTGTCCGCCGTTGTCCTCAGTCACGCCCACATTGACCACTGCGGCAACTTACCCAACCTCATGAAGCAAGGCTTCAACGGACCGATCTATTGCACGCCGGCGACGCGCGATCTCTTGGCCGTCATGCTCGCTGACTCGGCCAAGATTCAAGAAGAAGACGCCGAGTTCCTCAACAAGAAACGCAAGCCAAGCGAGCCCCGCATTGAGCCTTTGTACCATCGCGTCGATGTGTTGCGCACCTTGAAGCTCGTGCAGTCGTTTTCATACTGGCGCGAGCACGACGTGCATGCCGACTGGCAGCTGCAATTCGTCGAGGCGGGACACTTGCTCGGCTCGGCCATGGTGCATTTGAAGCTGCCCGGCAAGAAGCTCACCTTCACTGGCGACATCGGCCGCAAAGGCCTGCCGATTCTGCGCGATCCGTCGCCCATTCCCGCCGCCGACGTGGTGATTTGCGAAAGCACCTATGGCAATCGCACGCACCCGCCGGTCGAACTCCTGGCCGAGAATCTGGCGGCGCTGATACGCCGCACGTTCGAGCGCGGCGGCAAGCTGCTCATCCCCGCGTTCAGCCTGGGCCGCACGCAGACGATTGCATACTTCTTGCACAAACTGATTCAGGAGGGCCGGTTGGAGGAGATTCCGATTTTCGTGGATAGCCCCTTGGCCGCGGCGGCAACTGAGGTTTATCGATTGCATCCCGAGTGCTTCGACGACGAAACCGCGCTCTTGGTTCAGGAGAACCCGGATGTCTTTGGCGCCAACCTGATCCGCTATGTCCGGACGGTGGAGGAAAGCAAGAACCTCAATCGCCGCCAGGAGCCGTGCGTCGTCATCGCGGCCAGCGGCATGTGCGAATCGGGCCGCATCCTGCACCATTTGAAGTACAACGTGCACGATCCGCGCAACACGGTCCTCATCATCGGCTTTCAAGCGCTGGAAACCTTGGGGCGGCGCATCGTCGAGAAACGACCCGAGTTGCGCATTCACGATCAATTCGTACCCCTCAACGCCGAAGTCGTGGTGATGAACGGCTTCTCCTGCCACGCCGACCGCAACGATCTTTTGGAAATGCTGACGCCCTTAGCCGCGCAAGCTCCCAAGCTGCGCTTCGTACACGGCGAGAAAGATCAGGCCGAGCCGCTCATGCAAACCTTGCGGGAAAAGGGATTCTCGGATTTGGGGTTTCCCGAACGCGGCGCAACCCTGGCGTGGTGAATTCACAAAACCGCCCAGGCGCAGAGAATCGCGGAGTAAGGTCAAGTAAGAATGCTTGTTCCGTTTTTTCTCTCTGCGTTCCTCTGCGCCTCGGCGGTTGATTCTCAGGAAGGCAAATGATAAAACGCCAGCGCGATGATCACGTAGACTCCCAAGAGCAGCGCGCCTTCCATCCAGTGGCTTTCGCCGTCCTGCGCGACTAGGGCTAAGACCGCGATGGCCATCGACACGGTGACCACTTCCATCAGCGAAAAATGCAGGTCCATGTTTTGACCCATCAGCATGCCGGCGAACACCAGCACGGGGGCCACGAACAGCGCCACCTGAATACTGCTGCCGATGGCGATGGTGACGGCTAAGTCCATCTTGTTCTTGATGGCGACGAGCACGGCGGTCGAGTGTTCGGCGGCGTTGCCGATGACCGCGACGACGATGACGCCGACGAAGACCTTGTTCATGCCCATGGCCTCCGCCGCGGCGTTGACCGAGCCCACGAGAAACTCGCTCATGAGCGCCACGCCCGCCGTCGCCACGAGAAGCACAATCAGCGACGTTCTCTTGCTCCATTCCGGCTCAATCTTGTCTTCGGGGCCGCACTCCGGACCGGCAAACAGGTGCTGATGCGTCTTCAGTGTGAAGACAAGGCTCAAGATGTACATGAGCGCCAGAATGACGGCGATTTCTTCGCTGAGGTAATTGAGCGACGGATCGGCGACGCGCTCGGGCCCCCCCGCTTTCAGCAATTCGTAGTGAATTGTCGGAAATATCAAGCCGATCGACGCGAGTGCTAGCAAAGTCGAGCCCAAGGCGGCCGCAGTGCGATCGAACACCTGCCGCGGATGCCTGAGGCCGCCGCACAGAATCGCCAGGCCAAGAACGAGCAGCACGTTGCCGATGATGGAGCCGGTGATGCTCGCCTTGACCAAGTCGATTTGTCCTTGTCGTAATGCCAAGAGCGCAATGATCAATTCGGCCGCATTGCCGAACGTGGCGTTGAGCAAGCCGCCGATGCCGGGGCCCATGGCGTCGGCCAAGTATTCGGTTGCGCGACCCATAAGCCCAGCGAGGGGAATGATGGCAATGCACGACGCGATGAAAATCCACACGGGACCGCCCAGGTGCCACCTTTCCAGCACGATGGCCACGGGGAACGCGAGCAAGAGCCAATAGAGCGGCTCGATCTTGAACTTCTTGGGCAACGGTTTTTCCATGCAGTGCCGCTCCGTTGGATTTCAGAGCCGCGCCCGTGAGGAAGCGGTTTGCGTCGGCCCCCGCTTCCTTACGGGCGCGGCTCTGACGTTCTTTTTTCGGAGGGGATATTTTGGCCATTCACCAGCAAGAAGTAAATGCCCGCGCCGACGCAACCCAAGGCGAACGCGACATAGAGCAGCGCTTTGGGGCCGTACGCCAGCCACAGCGCCGCCCCGACCAAGGACGCCCAGCAAACCGCCAGGCTGCGCAGGCCCCAGTACAGGCCGACGCCGCGGGCGCGGATGTCCTCCGGCAGCGACGTAGTGATGAGCGCTTTGCGGGCCGGTTCGCCGATTTCGCGCAGGCCGTAAATAATGAATGCGAACGGCAGCCAAGCGGCGTTGGGAATCGACGCCAGCGCCAAGGGAAACAGCGCGAAGAAGCAAAACGTGAGACCGATGAAGGGCTGCAAACCGACGGCCTGTGTCATACGGCCGATAGGAAGATAGGTGAGGAGAGCGACCAAATGTTGCAGCGCGAATAAGAAACCGGCAACCGCAAACGCGGTTTGGGGCGGCGCATCCTGGATCAAGACGACATAGAGAATGACGAAATCACGGATGAGCCAATCGCACCAGCGCGTGAAAACCTCCGCGAGCAAGAGCCGCTTCAAAGGCGCGGGATAGCGGCGAAAGATCTCTGCGAAGGGAACCTCCGCGGCCGCCGCCGCGCGGTGCGGCATCCCGCGCCATTGCACGAGGAGTGAGATTACCGCGAGTCCGAGGGCGATTCCGACGAGCGCGTGCATGCCAGTGCGCGTCCCTTCCTCTGGGCCACGCGCGCCCGCCAGGGCGCCCAACACCAAGCCGGCGAGCGCCGGCCCGAGCAGTTTCGGCAGCCGCTTTTGAATGGACTGCAGTGCGAATGCCATGCCGCGTTTTTCCTTGGCCACCGTGCCGCCCACGGTGGTGAAGGTGACCGGCACGGAGAGCGGTTCCCAACCGAGAATGAGCAAGGCGGCCAGCACCGTGGTCCAAGTCGTGGGCACGGCAAGAAACAGCGCGTAACCGGTCACCGTCAAGACGCCGAAGAGGTGCAGCGAGCCGCGGTCACCCAGACGCGCCGTAAGCTGGCCGCCGCCCACGTAGCACAATGCTTCGAACAGATTCAGAAGACAAGCAAAGAGCCCGACGGTCCAAAGCGTGGCCGCAGGCAGTGCGGCGGCGGAACCCACTTCAGCCGTCGTCTGTTTGAGCTGCGCGTCGAAATACACCGGCAGAAACGAGCGCCATAGTTCTTCGCCCAATCCGAACAGCAGTACGGAGACGAGCACGACGGCGACTGTGCGGTTGAGGGCCAGGAAGTTTGAAAGCGCAGGCGGCTTGTCGGGAGGCATTTCGGTGGTTTTCTGTGTGTCTTTATTCAAATGTCGGCTAGGATTTTCTATCAGAACGAACCGTTTACGTTTCGCGCGTTTACGTTTAACCGTTTACGTTTCGCGCTCGCAGAATCCCATGCCATAGCTTGTGATCCTGCGAGCGCGAAACGTAAACAGATCCTGGAGTTGCCATGACCACCTTCGAATGGTTTCGTCTCGACGGCAAACGCGCCTTGATCACCGGCGGCAGCCGCGGATTAGGGCGGGCGATGGCGCAAGCGCTTGCCGAGGCTGGTGCAGACCTGATTCTAGTCAGCCGGAATCAGGAGTCGCTCGATCAGGCGAAGAAAGAACTGACGACTACCGGGCGCAAGATTGCCTGCGTCGCCGCCGACATCGAGTTGCCGGAGATCGCCGAAAAGACCTGCGAACGGGTCCTCGCCGAGCACGGGCCGGTGGACATTTTGATCAATAACGTCGGCGGCCGGCGCGAAAACATCGCGCTCGAGAGTCAATCGCTCGCCGAGTGGCGACGTCTCTTCGACCTCAATTTGACCAACCTGGTGGTTTGCACGCGCGTTCTGGGCAAGCCGATGCTCGAGCGCGGCTGGGGGCGGGTCATCAACATCGCCTCCATCTGCGGCGAGATTGCCGGCCGCAACATCCACGGCCGGCATTACGAAACGGCGAAGGCCGCGGTGGTCGGCTTCACCCGCGCGCTGGCCGCCGACTGGGCGCCGCGCGGCGTCACCGTCAACGCCATTTCCCCTGGACCGTTTCTTACCGACGCCAACCGCCGCTGGTTTCGCGAACGGCCGGATTTTCAAAAGGAAGTGGAGAGCTACATTCCCATGGGCCGGCTCGGTGATCCGAACGAGATTGGCCCGTTAGCTGTTTACTTGGCAAGCGCGGCGAGCGCTTACATGACTGGCGCGACGCTCACCATCGACGGCGGCTATACGCTGTGGTAGTAGGACAGGTTTTCAACCTGTCCGCAGATTAGCGCGGCAAGGGCAAGGTCACAACCGCTCGCTGGGATGCCGACCGATACGCGGCGACTAAGAGCTCGGTCGCCAACGCGGCTTCGGCGGCGTTGATCTCACTGTCGCGATTGGCAGCCAGCCGGTCAAGAAAGTAGGACGCATCCGATTGCGGCCTTGGCCCTGCCGCGGGCCACGTCGTTTTCGGCCGGGTATGCACTTCGTCCTGCGTGCTGGTCCAAAATCCCATCGGGTCTTGCGGATGGACGTTCGGCGGCGTCCACGGCGTTTCGTCCGTGTACACCTCCAGGCGCGGCCGGTTGGCGTCGATGACCAAGGTTTGCTCCGTCCCCACCAGAACGAGGCGGTTGACGCCCGCCGCCGGGTGCGAGGTCCAGCCATAGCGACCGGTCGAAATGGTCACTGGCAAGCCCTCGTCCATCGTGCAGGAAAGTACTCCGAAGTCTTCGACGTTGTGCTTTTGATGCTCTTGGAAGAAGTAATTGGAAGTTACACAGTATACGGAGCGAAAGCGTTTGCCGGTGAGCCAGCGGAGGAGCGTGATGGGATAGACGCCGCAGTTGTCCACCTCGCGCTTCGCTTCGATGACTTGATGGCGCTGCGGCGGGAACTCTTCTTTGCGCCGGCCGAGCTTCGCCGAACCGGGCCGCCCTTTGGCGAAGTAGGTGTCGGCGTGTACGGCCAGCAGGCGCCCTAGCCAATTGCCGTCCAATAGGCGCTTGGCTTCGCGCGCCCACGGTTGTGAGATGAACGAGAACATGTGGCTTTTGACGCCGGCTTTTTGAACGGCGGCCACGATGTCGTCCGCCTCGCGGAGCTGCGGGCACAGCGATTTGTCGAGATACAGGTGTTTGCCGGCTTGGGCACAGCGCACGGCGATGCGGCCGCGGCGCTCGGGCGGAGCGCATATGCTGACCACGTCCACGTCTTTGCGAGCGAGTGCTTTGTCCAGTTCGGGAATGTGGGCAATCGACAGAGATTTTGCCAAGCGCTCGTTCAACTCACGTCGGCGGCGATCGACGTTGGCTTCGTCCGTAAGCGCGATGAGCCGGCAGCGCTTGTCCGCCGCGAAGGCCGCCGCGTAGTTCTCTTGGTGCGTGTGGCTTCCGGTGACCAGGAGGATGCCGAAGCGTGCCCCATTCATGTCCCCTCACCCCCATCCCCTCTCCCCCGAGGGGCGAGGGGAGTTGTAGCTGCTTCCGGTTGGCCGCTGCGAAGTGCGCGTTCAATCAAGGCGACCCGCTCTTTGTCCGGTTCCGCCGCGACTTGTTGGGCGCCGTCTTCCCACAGATTGCCGGCGCCGGCGTCGTGATAGATTGCGCCGTGGTTACCGAGCACCGTCAAGTCGATGCCGTTGCCGCGTCCGGGAGCGCCGGCCCAAGTCACGAGCGCGGTCGCGCCGCCCTGGAACTCAAGCGTGAGGTGAATGCGCTGCTCTTTGACGCTGCCCAGTGCGTAGACCCTTTCCAGTGGCTGATTAAGCCATGCGCCGATTGTTGCTGAGATTTGCGCTAAACGCGTGACCGCTTGTTTGGCGACGGCATGAAAATGGTAGCGGACGAACACCGGCGTCCCCAGCCGCTTGCTGGCCAGCGTGGTCTCGACGGCGCGGTAAAGGTCGGCGCTCATTTGGGAAACAAGTCCATGTTCGCGAAGACCGGGTTCCAGGGGCGGATGACCCACTGCACGAAGATGCCGTTCTTGTGAAAAGGATCGCCCTTTAAGAGCGTCTCGGCCTCTTCGCGCGAATTCGCCTCGTAGACGATCAGTGCGCCGTAGTCGTCCGTGAAGGGACCGGAAATCGCCAGTTGTCCTTTTTCCTTCAGACTCGTCAGATATTGGCGATGTTCCGGCCGAATCCGATCGACCTTCGCCTTGTCCTTGATGTATTCGATGACGGCGGCGAACTTCATGGTTCATCTCGTCAGTTGTTCCGCCAAGGGTTGGGAAGCGGGCTGTGTGCTCGTAGCGACGGCATGGACCGCGAAGAAAGCGGCCGTGAATGCTAGATCGCCCAGAATGGTGAATCCCAAAAAGCCCACCGGAAAACTTCGGTCGTAAAACGGCAATCCAGCCGCCAGAGAATGCAGAAGGCCCGGCAGGTCAGGAGTGTATGTCGGCAATGCCGCCCGAGATAATTCCAGCCACGCGGCGAAATTCGTTAACAGATAAAACTGCAAGCTTCCAAGCACGGCAACGCCGCCAATCGACAGTGGACTGCTGGTCGTGCTCAACAGCACTCGGCCCAGTACGACGTAGACCAAAAAGCTGCCGTAAACAAAGGGCCGTGAAAAGTGCAGCGGCGAGTATTCACGTCCAAAAAGCGCCCACAAGATGCAGTCGGTAACCACCATCAGTGCCAATGGCAGAACATAGGCCATCCACGAACGGAGCCGAGCACCATTGAACAACGCCAGTCCACCGACCGGAGCGAGATTGAACGGCCAAACAAGCAGCGTCGGCAAAAGGCGCAGGAACGTGCTAATTGCGGCGAAACCAATCGCCAGCTTCGTGGTGAGGTTTTTCATACCTTCGATTCTATGAGGAAAACGCTGTCCGTTAAGCCCTACTCCTTGCCGCGCAGCGTCACAAAGCGTTGGAAGTAATCGGCCACCCGGCCGCTCTCCGCATCGCCCTCATGCAGCAACAGGCCGTAGCGCAGCTTCAGGTGTTCGCCCTTGGCTAGCTTCACCAGATCGGTACGTCCTTTCATCGCCGGAAATGCCGCTTTGTTACGGCCAAACGGATTGGCCGCGTTCAAGCCATAGCCGCGGCTGTGCCAGCACGTGGGATGCGGGTTGTCCGGATCGGCCATGATGGTCAGGCCCACGATCCTGTCGCCCTGCGGCCCGGAGTAATCGCTCCAGGCAGAGAGTTGGCCCCAGCAATCCTTCTCGCCGACTTTGCCCTCCGCGTTTTGCAGTTTGCCTTTGCCCACTTTGTCCGCACGCAGTTGATCGAGAATGCGGATGCCCAGCGCGCCTTCTTTGGTGTCGCCGAACGTAATGGGCACAACGCTGGCATGTAAGTCGATGTTGAGCACGATCAGTCGCGCCTTGCCGAAATCGTAAAACCCAATGATGCGTTTTTCATCCATGATCTTCGTGCCGTCGCCTGTCTGCCATTCATTTTCGGTTGCGACGCGAGCCCCAAAGCCGCCGACTATCGGCTTTTCCACTTTGGTGCACACGATGCGTCCATGCCCTTTCGCCTCCGACCAGAAATCGACGCCATCCACGCCTCTGATCTTGTCCTTGATTTCAATGCCTTCGGGAATGACGTCGCCATGGCAAAACCAGACTGATTTTTGGTGGATATGGTCGGTCGATTCGCCCTGGATGTCTTTAACGATCGGCCAGGCGCGGGTCAGCGGCACTTGGCCCGGCGCGTGCACCGGCCAGAAGATCGGCTTGGACAGTGTCTTGGCGATGTGATAGCGCGTCACCAACTCCTTGTTGGCATAGAACTCAACGTGGTCCGCGGAGGTCTTGACCTCGATGCGTTGCGCCAAAGCGGGGCACGCCGTCGCGGCAAGAAGCGCCGCTGCGAGCAGAAAACGAGGCAGCATCGTGAAATCTCCTTGAGTCAGGCCTTGTTTCTATCCCCTAACAATTTCCATTTCCCGGACATTTTTCAAGAAAAATGTGACCTATGCTTGAAAAACGCCCGTACGACAAGCGGCCTCGCTTGTCCGTAAGCGGCCTCGCTTGTCCGTACAAGCGCGCGCTTGCTCTACGAACGGCGGGGAGGTTGCAGATGCTCATCGTCGGCGACGAGTGGAAACACAACGGCAAGGTCCCGTGGGTCACATTCAGCCTCATTTTCATCAACGTCCTCGTCTTCCTGCTGCAAATCGCGCTGGGCAAATCCTTCACCGTCGGCTTCAGCTTGATCCCGCACGAAATCACCAATAACGTCGACCTGACGCGCGACGAGCGCGTCAAGATCAGATATCCCTCCGCCCGTTACCATTATTCCAACGGAAAAAGCCAAACGATCTATAGCGAGACCTATGTGAGCGTGCCGCAAGCGCGCGGGCCGTTCCCCATCTTCTTGACGCTCTTCACCTCCATGTTCATGCACGGCGACTGGATTCACTTGATCGGCAACCTCTGGTTCCTCGCCGTCTTTGGCCGCAACGTCGAATGCGCTCTCGACCACGGGAGGTTCCTGCTCTTTTACCTGGGATGCGGTCTGGTCGGCGGCATCGCCTATACGCTGAGCGACGCGCAATCAGTCATTCCTTGCCTCGGCGCGAGCGGCGCCATCTCTGGCATCATGGGCGCCTATGTCGCCATATTCCCCATGAATAGGATCTCGCTCTGGTTCGGCGTCTATTTCGGCGTTGTGCAGTTGCCGGCGATCGTCGTGGTGGGCATTTGGTTTCTGTTTCAATACATCGCCGCGTTCGCTTCCCTTAGTGACGGCACGCTGAACACGGGCGGCACTGCCTACTGGGATCACATCGGCGGATTCGCAGCCGGCGTGATCGGCATCTGGAGCATCATTCTCTTCTTGAAATGGCGGCAGTCACGGCAACCGCCACCAGAAGACGACGCGCCAACGGCGACGGCAGTACAGCCCGAGCCTGTCACGCCGGTGGAAGACCCATTCCGCGCGTGCATTCCAGGCGGAGCGCCGCGTCAACCGGGACAAATCACGAGTCGACGTTAATGGCAGATGTCGGCGCTGCGGATGTGCTTTTCCGCCGCAGGACGGAGTCAAGCAAGTCATTTCGAATTGCTGTCAGCAATGTGTCATCAATTCGTTTTCCACAACTGCTTGGAAATAAAGGAGTAACAAAAATGACTGTCATGACCCCCAAAATGAGTGATGTGTCAGCAATTTTTCGACCCATTTTTTGACGTAAGTCCATACTTCGCCTAAAGTTAATTTCCTGACACATCATGTTTTATGATGTGTCAGCAATTATTGCCTGGCGCGAACTTGTCGCCGTAGCCGCATTCGCAAGAATGCGGGCGACCTGCAGCGCCCCGCCTTTTTTGAGAACGCGGCTACAATCGCATCAAAACTTTGCAATTCTCAATTTGAAATGCTCTTTTGAGACGTGGGCCAAAAGAAAAACAGGACCGCCACCGCCACGAGCGGCATGATGCCGGCCAAGCTCAGCCCCAAGTCATAGTTTCCGGTGTCTTTGATGTACTTGCCTTCCAGCAGCCGCATCGGCGCCATCGCCAGCCAATTGAGACAGCCGAGCATGCCGGTCACCTTACCCTGATGGTGCACCGATAATTCCTGCGAAAAGGAGTAGAAGGGTGGGAACAATCCGAGCGCGCCCAAGCTGACGATCAAGAGCGCACCGATGAGGCCTGGACCCTTGGAAAGAAAAATCATGGCCAGGCTTGCGGTGGTCAGACTGGCGCAAACCGAGAAAACCAGCATACGGCTGCCGTGCACCGACATGCCGGCGCGGGCGAATAAGTACGTGAAAACCCCGGCGATCAGCGAGCCCACGTCGGTGACCAGGTAATAGGCCGACGTGACCCATTGCGTGTCGGTTTCCGAGTAACCGTGTTTGGTCTGCAAGAAGTACGGCATCCACACGCGAAAGAAATGCCACGAGCTGTTGATGCACACGACGACCACGACCAGAATCCAGAAACGGCGATCGGCAAAAACATCCGCGAATCGGCTTGGCTCCACCGACGCCCCTCGCCCTGGAGGGAGAGGGGTTGGGTGCGAAGAACTCCCCTGGCCCTGAGGGAGAGGGGTTTCCAGTGCCACGTCGCGCGGGTGGACCCAAGTGAACCAGAGGAACACCCAGGCGAGTCCGAGGCTGCCGATAACGATAAAAGGCGGCCGCCAAGAATTGTAAAGGTGCAACATGTAAAGGATGATGAGCGGCGTGACCACTGAGCTGATGGCGGCGCCGCTCTGCAGAATGCTGTTCCCAAGGGTACGCTGTTCGGGAGTCAGAATCTTTTGCGTTGTCTTCAGCGAGCATGGCCAGTGGCCCGATTCGGTGAAACCAAGCCAAATCCGGCACAAAAGCAGCACCCAATAATAATCGACGAAGCCGGTGACCGTGCCCGCCAACGACCAAAGCAGCACCACGGCCGGATAAATGAACCAGACGCTGTACCGATCCACCAAAAACCCAAAGATGATAGCCCCAGCTGCGAAAGCGACGGAGAAACCTGAATCGAGCCACGCGTATTCGAGCGGGTCCATCTCGAAATAGCCGATCATGCGCGCCGACATCTGCGTCAGCGTTAGCCGATCCATGTACATGAGAGTCGTCGCGAAGAACAAAATGACGCAGACGATCCATTTCCAAGCGGGCGGACGTGAAGTGTGAGCGATCATGCGGGAGGTGCATTCAGGTTGGACACAAGGAGAAAGTCGCGTGCCTTTTCCACCGTACCTTGAAAGCCTGCTTCGGCGGCTTTGACCAGATTGTAGAGCTCGCGGGCCGTGACGTAATGATAGTGAAAACGCGGGTCGTCCTTGGCCCGTTCGGCGAGCGCTTCGTGAAATCGAATCATCGGTTCGCCCAAAAGCACTTCATGGGCGTCCTCGGGCGCCCCGTGCGCGTGCAGCTTGACGAAGAACCAATCGGGCCGCTGCGGCACTTGAATGCGCGCCCGCAGCCAGGCGTCCAGACGCTCCGGATGCGGCGGCTGCGTGCCTTGCAAGCAGCCATTCTCCAGCTTCGGCAGCACTCCCCATTTTCGCTTGCGCCACTGAAGCAGCAACGGCCCTTGCACCATGAGCAGCGCGTCTTTGGGCGGGGATCCTGTTCCCGTTTCCAAGCCGTGCTCATGCGAGCACGGCTGGCCGGGCCGGTCCCATGCGTAGTACAGCCGGTTGATGATCGGCGGTTGCGTGAAGTGCGGCGCTGAAGGAAACGTGAAGTCCGCATAACAGCCGGTCTCGTGCAGAATGGCCAACTCATTGTTCACGCCGCAGCATTTGCCGTCCGGGCGGGCATTGCACAAAGCCCAATTGCCGTGGATGAAGCCGTAGACCAGTTTTCCATCGTCGCGGCGTCGGGCCAACAACCCATGCCGCTTGTCCAAGAGGTCGATGAATGCCGTGAGCTTGTCGCGAAATCCCTCCGCCGTGTCGTCGTCATGGTGCAGATGTACTTCGACTTCACCATAGCCTTGGCGGCAGAACTCCGCCAACAGATCGAGATACTCCGGCTCATATTCCTCGATCGGAAAGAAGAAGGTGTAGCGCGGCGGCCGGCCGTCGCTGTCGCGGAAACGACCGAGGTTGCGTGGAAAAGTCTCGACCCAATGCCGCACGCGCGCGAGTCCAATCTCCTTGTCCGCGTGGTACTTGGGTTCGTAGTGATCGGCAAAACACAAGAAAAGATGGGTGTTTTGTCCCGGGTCGGGCGGGCGTCGCCGCGCGCGGTCGCGACAGTAAGCCGGCAGCCAGCGCTGGTAGCCGCGCCGGCGCAAGGCCCAATAGAGCGCAGCGCTCGCGCCGAGAAAAAGCAGCAACAGAACTAGCAGAACAATCCAGATGACGTGCATTGCCTCCTTCGTTCATCGCTTCCGGTTTGGCGAGGCGAGTTGCGTATGCAACGGGTTGCTTTCGCAACGCGGCTCGCCAAATCGTTTGTTGATCTTCAGGTATCTAACGCTCGATTACGCTGGGTGGCATGCTTTCGCCGATCCTTTGCAATGAATGCGCACCCTGGATCAGCACGGCGAAAGCATGCGGAAGCGCCAAGTTGCATGGCGCTTTGCATGCCTTGGCGGTGCTGGTCCGGGGTTCGCTGTCGTTGCACACGAGCCGCCAAGGCATGCCACCCGATGCGCTTTTGCCGTGTTCCATCCGTGTTCATCCGTGGCCCATCTACCTACGTGACCTGTGCCTGGGAATAGTCAATCTTTTGCCAGGTTTGGCCGGCGCGGCCGCGAATCCACACCCAGAACGCAAAGAACGCGGCGGCGTTGAGCACGAGAAAAGACGCTGCCGTCGCGGTCAGCGGGATTTTCGGGCCGATAGCAGGATGCAGGCCAAGGAGTCCAAGAGCATAGCCGGCCACCTGCGCCCAAAACAAGGGCTGCATGATGCCTTCCCACGCCAAGAACGACGACACGAGCATACCGGCAAGGGCCCAGGGCACCGCCAGCCGCACGAGCTTATGGGACAGAAACGAAAACCAAACCGGATTGCGCCACGGCAAAAGCGCGGCCGGCAGGCGCGTCAAGAGCTGGTAATTGCCGGCCAGCGTGCGAATCTTGCGGCGAAACTCATCGCCCGACTTTTCCGGCAGCCGGTCGTAGGCCACGGCCCGATCGTCGTGCACGACGCGATAACCTTGCATGACAACCTGGAGCGGCCAATAGACATCGTCGAGCAGGGTGCCGGGCGGAATGGGCCGAAACAAGGAACGGCGCACGGCGCTGATGGCGCCGGTCACGCCGACCTGGGCGTAGTTGCTGCTCTCCTTCTTGCGCAGCCATTTTTCCAGTCGCCAGTACAGGCCCACGCCGGCGCTCACTCCCGGCGCGCTCTCCAGCACCAGGTCGCCGCTGACCGCGCCGATCTTGGGGTCGGCGAAATTCTCCAGGAGCAAAGACAGCGCGTCTTTTGCCCAATGCTGACGCGCGTCGGCAAACACCAGCACATCGGCCTCGGACAAATGACACCCCGCGGTCAACGCCGCGGCTTTTCCCGCCGGCTCCGCGCGGGCCACGACGCGCACTTGCCCGGAGCGCGCCGCCTGTTCGGCGAGCGCTACCGTTTGATCGGTCGAACCGTCCGAGACGACGATGATTTCGCCGGCGATGTTGCCGGCGTTCAAAAGCTCCAAGAGCTCACTGATGCGGCGCTCGATGTTCGCTTCTTCGTTGCGCGCCGCCAACACGATGCTGACCGTGCCCGAAAAAGGCGCCAGCCGGCGCTTGTCCCTAAGGACCAGCGAGAAGAGTGCTAAGAGAAGCGGATATCCTACAGAGGCGTAGCCGACCACTCCGGCGCAGCACCAGAAGACCACTTCCCATCCTTGCATACTACCATAATAGAAACTGGTGCTTCGATGCGGAAGTCGGAACGAGAAATCCCTTTGGGCCAAGCGGAGATTCCATGACTGCAACTTGGTCGTCCACTAGCTTTCTGGCCGTGCTGTTGGCACTTGCTTCATCGACCGCGCTCGCGCAAGAGCTCGAGCACATCGCCGTCAGCGCGGACCGCAAGGGATTCGTGCTCACGCAATCCGGCAAGCCCTTTGTCCCTTGGGGCTTCAATTACGATCACGACGTCAAGGGCCGGCTGCTGGAAGACTATTGGGACGAAGAGTGGCCCATGGTCAAAAAGCACTTTCATGCCATGAAAGACCTCGGCGCCAATGTGGTCCGCATTCATCTTCA
>JAKEHV010000567.1 GCA_022614915.1 Gemmataceae bacterium
AACGCTGGTTCGAACGCGGCGTCGCCACCTTGGTTTGCCTGCCTTGGGACGCCGCCACGGGACTGCGCTGGGCGGAACTCCTTGCCGACTTGCGCCGCGCCCGCCTGGCCATGTCCGTCAAAGACAGCTTGATCGCGGCCACCGCCCTTGTTCACGATCTTACTTTGGCCACCCGCAATTCGAAGGATTTCAAGAAAGCGGGCGTCAAAGTTGTCGATCCCTTCAAATGACCCACGGCTAAGCACACCGAGCAACCGAATGAATGGCGCGGCCATTTCGAGGCGGCCGCGCCAGCACTCGCATCGTCCCGAACGAGATGCCGATCAATCATTCAGCCCCTTCAATTGTTTCATGATCCCTTCCAGCTTGGGCCGAACAGCCTGGACCGCGGGCTGGGCGAGGACGGTATCCACGAGAGGTTGCAGGCTGTCGGTCCCTTTCTGAATCACCTCGCCGACGGTTTTCTTTGCTGCATCGGGAAGCTGGTCGAACTGCCCCGAGAGCTTGCTCACCGTGCCCTCCAACTCCTCCAACTTCGGTAGGGCCTTTTGCGCGGACTCCTGGTCGGTGATTCCCGCCACTGTCTTTTGCAACGAGGGGATGACGTCGCCGAGCTTCTGGACCAGCTCCGGCCCACCCTTGACACTTTGCAACGACTTCGTGGCTTGTTCAGTGGCCTTGGTGAACTGTTCCCCCAGTGCTTCGGACGCCTTGCTGGCAGCGTCGTTGATCTTCGCCTTGGCTTCCGCGACGCCCTCCTGAATGACTTTGCCGGCTTTTTCGAGCTGGTTCTTAGCCTGGGCGGCCGCATCCTTCACCGGATCCTTTTTGGCCTGTCCGCCGCAACCGCTCAAAAGCAGTGCGCAGCCAACAAACGCCCCGATTCCCATGAGCTTTCTCATGACAGTACTCCTTGAAAAGTACCCCCCATGCAGTTCCATGGTGTCCTGCCCATCTATTGATTCCATTCTTTTGCCTTCTCTATGATCCCTTGTCTTTGTAGTTATTCCCTCGCTCGCGCGTCGGGCTAATGTCTGTGGTTATTCCCTCGCTCACGCTTCGGGCTAGTGTCTGTGGTTATTCCCTCGCTCACGCGTCGGGCTAATGTCTGTGGTTATTCCCTCGCTCACGCGTCGGGTTAGTGTCTCTGTTGTTCAAATCCCGGGCTAGCGCTTTTTGGGCGCAACCTTCTTCGCTTTGACGCGGTCGGCGACTTCCTTTGCGCGCAACTTGGCGATGCGCGCGATCAATTCCATGGGGACGGGCTCTGTGAGTGGAAAACGAATCGTGCCCTTGCTGCGCTCGTATGGCGCCAGCTCGTCCTTGAGCGCCGCGACGGCCTTACCGGTGGCTGGGTAGAGCGAGAAATGCTTCTTCCACCCGGCGAAATAGATCACGTCACGGCCGTACTGTTTGAACGCGGGAATCTGGTACGAGATCACTTCCTCGGCGTCGGGCAAAGCCTTCTGGATGACGCCCCGCACGCGCTCGAGGATGCCTTGTACTTCCTCGGGCTGCGCCGCAATGTACTCGTCCACGGACTTGAAGTCTGTCTTGGCCATTGCGTCCTCGATCTCGCGTTGAGCCGTAGCCGAAGTCGTGAGACTTCGGCTGCCGCTCCAAACTCTAACGAGTTCGGCTACGGTCATTCATTTTTTCTGCCGCTTGTCCAGGTCGATGACGAAGGCCCGCAAGAGGGCCAGTTCCTTCGCGGTCCAGTGCGGCCGCTTGAATTTGGGATCCTTCGCCGGCGGCGGCATGATGCGCTTGGGATCCTTATCGAGCATGCGGCCAAGCAGGCTGCCGGCATCGTCAGGGATGAAGAAACCCTGTTTGATCAGCATGGGAAAATCCTTGTCGATGTCCCCGGTCATGCGCAGCGCCGACACGATCTTGGCCCCCGCATGGCAGCCGACGCAGCCGTCGCGCTCGTGCCGGGTCAAGAGCGGCCAGAGTTCCTTCGCGAAGCGTTTCTGCAAAGCCTGACGATCCTCGGCGGTAAGCCTGTCGAAGTTCTGATCCTCTTGGGCATTCGACTGCGGCAGCGAAAGGATGTGCAGCGTCGAAATCCCAACGACGAATAGGGCCCAACCAAGATGCCGACGCCAACGATTCATGTCAGATCCTCGGTCAGCGTTCTCTTTGTACATTCGAGCCTTCCGCACTGTAGGTGATCGACGAGGATCAGTATACGCCCGAGGTCGAATGTCTTATTTGAGGATTACAATCCCTGCCTATCACGCTATTTGAAATATGACTCCTTGTTGCTAGACATAAACTTCTATTCGTAGGAACTTTACGTCTTTCGATAGCACGTTTCACTTTTTCTCGATTTGTAACGTGTCTCGTTTCTGAATCCGCCTCCACGTGGGAGGTCTACTTGTCGTCGGGGTTGATGAACCCAAACGCCACAGCGGCCGCAGCCCCGCCCGCGAAATTCGCCGCCAGATAGATCCAAATGTCGACGACGCTCGACAACCCCATCACCGTGATGCCCACCGCCACCGCCGGGTTGAAAACACCTTGAGAGATTGGGCCCACGGCGAAGGCCCCGGCCAGGACCGTAAAGCCGATCGCCAGCCCATAGAAGGAGTTCCCACTCGTCCCCTTGGCGGTGGCCACGTTGAGTACGACGTAGCACAGGGCAAACGTGAACAACAATTCCGCGATGAGCGCGCCGGCGATGTCTGCCTGATCGGTTGGCACGCTCCGATTGCCTTTCAGGAATAAGACAACGACGGCGGCGGCCGCGGCGCCAAGCACCTGGGCGATCATGTACGGCGCGACATCGGCGGCGGGGCAGCGGCCGCGCAGAAAGACCGCCAAAGTGACCGCGGGGTTGTAATGGGCCCCCGAGACATGGCCGCCCGCGAAGACCATCACCATCAGCACTGAGCCGATGGCGAGCGGCGCTAGTCGGCCAGCGTCGCCAGGCGAAATCACCACGCAGCCAATAGTGGTGACCAGGAAAAACGTGCCAATGAACTCCACCACGTACTTTTTCATCCGGCGTTCTCCTTGTCGAAAGATGCGTTGCCGAAAGCGAAAGACACTGAACTGGGCTCATTCTGACCTTATCTTGGGACTATGGCAACGCTTTTCACTTCAAGGATGCCGGTCACCCGCACTCTGGCGAGTGCGGCTACCGTAGCCGCGTTTACCAAAACGCGGGTCACCTCTTCGCTTGCGAGGCTTCCAATCGTTCCAGCTTGGTCTCCCGTCCGGACTTTTGCACGTTCTGGGCCTTGTCATAGCTTTCGATCAGGCACCGATACGGCGGCACGATGTGATCCACCATGATCTGAGCGAAGTCCATCGCGTCGGGCCGGTTCCACGTGCTCATGAGCTCGCACAGCACCGCATAGGTGTCGATCGGCATCGCGCCGGCCTGGACGACGCGGGCCTGCGTAAGATCGGTGGCCATCTTCGACCAGTTTCCCGAGGCGTCGATGATGCAAAAGACCTTGTAGCCGGCGACCAGGGCGCTCAGCGTCGGGAACGACATGCAGACGCTGGTGAGCGTGC
>JAKEHV010000100.1 GCA_022614915.1 Gemmataceae bacterium
GCAAAAAAGACGCAAGAAATGCGGCGCTGCAACGCCCAGCGGCAGCGATTGCTTGACGAGGCGGGGCGCGTGAATGCTTGCCCGACGCTAATGGTCGAGTTAGAATCACGGGGGCATCTGGTATCGAATCACACGGTCGCCGGGTCATCCCAAATCCGTCGAATAACTAAATAGCCGGAGGAAGATACGGTGCAGCAAACCTTGCATCAGCCAGGGGTCACGTTCCGCGTTGACGAGGTGACGCCGGCGACCAAACCGTTGCCGGAATGCCGGACGCACGAGGCCGTTCGGGACATGCTCGGCGCCATCGAAAGCTGTTGCGACTACCACGGCATGGTGGTCAAGGGCCTTCGCTATCAGCCGCTCTTGGCGGCGGTCTACACCGCGTTCAGCGAGCACCGGCCGCTGACGCTTTCACCCGACGCGGTGTGGCTCACCATCACGCAGGGCGTCGCCCACCATATGACCATCCACAGCGAGCGGCTCCGGTCGCGCTTCGTAGCGCACCAGGGCAGATTGGACCTCGTGTTTCAATGTCGCGACTGGGTGGAAGGATCGCCTGAGAACCCGTGGCCGGATGCATTCGCTACGTGGGCCGGGCAAATCCGCGATCACGTCGGCGCGCAGGTGCACGACGCGCTTGTCTGCGACTTTAGCACGACCGGGCCCCTCGAGCGGGCCGCGAGCCAAATCGTGATGATGGATGTCTTCGAGCGCTACTTCCACTACGTCGCCCTTGGTATCTGCGGCATTCCCACGGTGACGCTCGAAGGGACACCGGCTGACTGGCAGCGCTTGGCGGACAAAGCCGCGGCCCTGCGCGTTTTCAACCTCTACTGGTGGCTGGAGCATCTTCTGCCGATTTGCGCTCAGTTCGTCCGGGCAAGTCGCGGCGACGTCGATTTAGAGCACTGGCAGAATATCTGCAAACTCCGAGAGGAATACGGGGGAGACATCATCAACGGCTGGGTCGCCAAACTGTTTCCGTATCTGCGGGCATTCACCAACGGTCCGTGTAATCGGCGCAACCCGATCTTTGATACGGGCCAAGGCTTCACGACGTCGGATGCGCCGCCGGGCCTGTCGCGCGTTCCGTTCACGTGGCGTAACGCGACGACGGGCGTCGAAAGGCGAATGGAAGCAATGGGCGGCCTGCTCGGCGTCACGCAAGACCCGGAGACTTTGGCATTGCGGCCGAAAGTTGGCTGGGCGGTGCGCGCGGCGGGGAAAATGGATGTGCTGTTGGCGCGCCTGGCGGAGCACAGGACATTTCGTGGCAAAAGGAAAGATGATAGGCGGAATTACCTGCCGTCGGACTTGGCCAGGTTCTATCACCACACAGAAGGGGCGGAGCTTTTCGGGCGCGGGACTGCGGCGGCGTTTCGCATCATGCCCGTGTGCGACCTCGAACGGCTGGACTGGGGAGAGGTGTCCGAAAAGCTCCGCGACAATGACTACCCCAATGGCCACATCTGGTATCGCCTGGCCTGGTTGGCGGACGGGAGTTGGCTGGCCATCAACACGGCGCCGGAATTGCCCGAGGCGTTGCGCGAACAGTATCTCCGCGATTGCCGGGAATTAGACATCCGTCGGTGGGATACCATGGTTGCCATTTGTCACTGCCATAAGGACACAATAGGCCGCCCCGGTGCGAACCCCGTTGTCGCCCTCTCGTTCACGGAACTCTTGGAACGGTTGCTAGACAGCGGCGGCCGACCCTTCTGGCTGGAGCCGGAGTTCGTCGGTTACGGCGACGCCGAGCAGTACACGCGTCGCCGCTGACAAGCGACACGTCTGCCACTATTCCCAAGCCGATTCCGCCACCGGTCATAGAATCTCTGTGAAACTTTCAAGAAGAACACGTTAAGAAATCTTCACATGCGCTTCAGCCTCATCCCCCGTGAAATGCGTTTTTTCGATCTGTTCGACGATGCCGCCGCGGTCATCACTCGCGCCGCACAGAAGTTCCTCGACATGATCATGAACTTCGACAATCTCGCCCTGCGCGGCCACGACCTCAAACAAGAGGAAAACGCCTGCGACGTGATCGTCGAGAGAATCATCAAGGCACTCGATCGCACATTCATCACTCCAATTGACCGCGAGGACATTCACACGCTGGCGACTTCGCTCGACGACATTCTCGACAATATGGAGGAGACCTCGCACCGCTTCGAAGTTTTCCGCATCGACAAGCCCACCACCGCGGCCATCAAGCTCGCCGCCATCATCAAGGATTGCTGTCTGCACTTGGAGCAAGCGATTCGCTTGTTGCGGAACTTGAAGAAGCCGGAGGAGATTCAAGCGCGCTTGCAGGAGATCACGCGCTTGGAAAACGAGGCCGATCAACTGTATCGCGAAGTCGACGCCGCCCTGTTCGCCAACGCGCCCGCCGACATTCTCACCCTGATCAAGTGGCGCGAGCTGTACGCCTGGCTCGAAGAAACAGTGGACGCTTGCAAAGACGTGGCTCAGGTCATCTCCGAGATCGTCATCAAGGGGACCTGAGCATGTTCGAGTTTTTTCGCTCGGCGGCGGATAATTTCGGCGTCATCGACTACAGCCAGCTCGCCCTCACCGTTTGGCTGTTGATCCTGCTCGCACTGGTGTTTGATTTTCTCAACGGCTTGCACGACGCGGCCAACTCCATTGCCACCATCGTCTCGACGCGCGTGCTCAGTCCGACTATCGCCGTCGTTTGGGCTGCCTTCTTCAACTTCATCGCCTTCGTCGTATTCCCCCTCAAGGTCGCCACCACCATTCAAGCCGACATCGTCCATCAAGATCTGGTGACCGGGGCGGACGCCAACACGCTTATCGCGGCGACGCTGTTCGCGGCTTGCGGTTGGAACCTTTTCACCTGGTGGCTCGGCCTGCCCACAAGTTCGTCGCACGCGCTCATCGGCGGCCTGGTGGGCGCGGCGCTGGCGCTCACGGGCACGCTCGACTCCCTTCACTTCGGCGGCCTCGGCTGGATCTTGCTGTTCATCGTGCTCGCACCCTTGATCGGCATGGTGCTTGGTTCGACCATTGCCATCGCCGTCGTCTGGATTTGCCGGCATTCCTCGCCTTACCGCGTCGATCGTGTTTTCCGCATTGGCCAGTTCTTCTCGGCTGCTTTCTTCAGCCTCGGTCACGGCGGCAACGACGCCCAGAAAACCATGGGCATCATCAATGTGTTGCTGCTAGCTTCGGGGGCGCTGGCGGTGCAAGGCGCTTCTTCCACGCGCATCATTCCGCCGACTGAGGTGGTCCTCGCCTGCCACCTGGCAATGGGACTAGGCACGCTCTGCGGCGGCTGGCGCATAGTGAAAACGATGGGACAGCGGATCATCAAACTGCGCCCCGTGGACGGTTTCTGCGCGGAGACCGGCGCGGCCATGACGCTGGCGCTCACCACGATATTCAAAGGAATTCCAATCAGCACCACGCACACGATCACAGGCGCCATCCTCGGCGTCGGTTCCCTCAAGCGGCTGTCCGCCATCCGCTGGGGCGTCGCCGGACAAGTAGTCTGGGCGTGGGTGCTGACCATTCCCGGCTCGGCGTTCATGGCCGCCGTCGCCGTGTGGATCATGAGCATGCTCTAACTCAACCGCTTCCTCTCGATTCCTCGTCTTTACTCCGGGAGCGCGCTCCTTTAATCTGACGGCATGTTCCGTTCGCGCATGCTCTGGCAGCTGTTCGTAGCCTACGGCGTTTTGATTGTCGTTGCCGTAGGCTTGCTCGGCTATCTCATCGCCAGCCAGGTGGAGAGGAACGAACTCGCGGAGATTGACGCCCGCCTGCGCAATCAAGCGTACCTCCTTCGGGAAGTGATTCGGGGCCGTGATTTCACCAAGGATGAGCATTGGCTGCCCGAACTGGCCAAAGTGGTCCCCGAATTCCCCCTGCGCGTCACCTACATCGCCGAAAACGGCAAAGTGTTGGCCGATTCGTCGCGCAACGAGGATGAGTTGGACAATCACGGACTCAGGCCTGAAATCGTAGAGGCACTGCGCGTCGGCGAGGGCAAGTCGGTGCGCTTCAGCAACAGCGTCAACAAAGAAATGATGTACTTCGCGCTGCGCACGAACTTGAGCAACTCGCCGGCGGCGGTCGTGCGCGTCAGTTTGCCTCTGGAAGGGGTCTATTCGAAGGTCGCCGGCGTGCGGCGGCTGGTTTGGCCGGCGGTGGGCTTGACCGCCGCGGTCGCCCTGCTGGTCGGCTTTTGGCTGGCGCGGCGCATCACGCGGCCCTTGCAAGAGCTGAGTGCCAGCGCTGAACAAATCGCCGCCGGCGCTTTTGGGAACAAGGTGTACTCGGAAGGGGTCGATGAAGTCGGCAAACTGGCGCGCACGTTCAATCACATGAGCGAACATCTGGCGGGCCAGTTTGCCCAGCTCGACGAGGACCGCCAACAGCTGCGCACCGTCCTTTCCAGCATGGAAGAGGGCGTCGTCGCCATCGACGCCAACGAGCGCGTCCTGGTCGCCAACGACCGGGCCGGCCAGCTGCTCGAGTTTTCCAATCGGACGGCGCTGGGCAGACCGCTTTGGGAAATCGTGCGGCAGCGGCCGGTCTTGGAGATTGTCCGCTACGCCATGGTCGACAGCGAGCGTCCGTGCCCCGAGCTCAACTGGGAAGGACCGCTGGGCCGTTCGCTGTCGGTGCACGTGGCCAAGCTGCCGGGGGCGCATCCGCGCGGCGCCGTCCTGGTGTTTCGCGACAACACCGAGTTGCGCCGCTTGGAGCGATTGCGGCGAGAATTCGTCGCCAACGTCTCGCATGAACTCAAGACCCCGCTGGCGATCATCCAAGCGTGTGTGGAAACCCTGATCGACGGCGCGGTGGACGACCCGAGCGTCCGTGGCCAATTCCTCGAACGCATTGCCGACCAGGCCCATCGCTTGCACAACCTGATTATCGACTTGTTGCGGCTGGCGCGCATCGAGTCGGAAACGGAAGCCTTTACGAAGGAAGCGCTGGACCTGGAAGTCATCGTTCGGGAATGCCTGGAGAAGCATCGCACGTTGGCGGAAGGAAAGAGACAGCGCTTGGAATCGGCGCCGCCGCCGGGAGATGCCCCGGCGGTTGCTTGGGCGGATGAAGAGGCGGTGCAGCAAATCCTCGACAATCTTGTGGACAACGCACTCAAATACACACCGGAAGGCGGATTGGTGCGCGTGCGCTGGGGGCGGGAAAAGGACCAGGTCTTTCTAGAGATTTCCGACTCCGGCATCGGCATCGCGGAGCATGACCTGTCGCGGATTTTCGAACGTTTCTACCGCGTTGACAAAGCACGATCGCGCGAAATGGGCGGCACCGGCCTGGGATTGTCCATCGTCAAACACCTTGCCCAGGCGATGCAAGGCAGTGTCAAAGCAACCAGCCAGTTGAATAAGGGCAGCACGTTTTCCGTGTTTTTACCCACCGCGCTGGCGACGCCTGTCACCGCATCTTAAATCGTGGCCGAATTCGATCGGACCGGAACTCTTGCGAGTTCCGCTACTTATGATGGATCGTTGTAAGAGGCTACTGCATAATGCCTTGCACTAACGCGTCGCCAGGTCGCAATCTTCGCTATTTCTTCATATGATCTACACACCCCGCCTCTACAATCTCTCCGACCAACCAACGGACGAAACTGCGCGTCGCACCGAGGTGATCTTGTGTCCACTCTCTCGTACCAGGCCATTTTTTCGGAACGGACGCTGAATGGCCGTGAGTTGACCGCCAACGGAGTGAAGGCCAAGTTCGAAGTGCATGACCTAAACTTCTGGTATGGACCGAATCAGGCCCTCTTCGACATTCATCTCATTGTCCCCGAACGTTCGGTGCTGGCGCTGATCGGACCGTCCGGTTGCGGCAAGTCCACCTTTCTGCGCTCGTTCAATCGTATGAACGATCTGATCGACAACACCCGGCACACGGGCGACATCCTCCTCGACGGCTTTGACATCTATCGGCGCGGCATCGACCTGGTGGATTTGCGCCGCCGGGTGGGCATGGTGTTTCAAAAGTCGAATCCCTTCCCGAAAACCGTTTACGAAAACGTCGTATTCGGCCCACGTGTCGCCGGCGTGCGTGACAAAGCGTTCCTCCAAGAAACCGTGGAACGCTGCCTAAAGCAGGCGGCCTTGTGGGACGAGATCAAGGATCGCTTGCACGATTCGGCACTGGATCTTTCCGGCGGCCAACAGCAGCGCTTGTGCATTGCCCGCGCCTTGGCCACCGACCCGGAAGTGCTGCTCATGGACGAGCCCGCCTCCGCGCTCGATCCGGCCTCGACCGCGCGCATCGAAGATCTGATTTTTGAGCTCAAGCGGAATTACACCATTGTCATCGTCACCCACAACATGCAGCAGGCCGCGCGCGTATCCGATCAGACGGCCTTCTTTTTCCAGGGCAAACTGATCGAAGTCGGCAGCACGGACCAGATGTTCACGCGGCCCACGGTGCCGCAGACGGAAGACTACATCACCGGCCGATTCGGGTAGAGGCTTTCGCATGTCCAAACATTTGCAGCGCGATCTCGACAACATGCAGCGCGATTTGTTGGCGCTCGCTTCGTCCGTCGAGGAAGCGATACACAAGGCCATTCAGTCCCTGCAGCAAAAGCAAGGGACCTTGGCCAAGCAAGTCATTGAAGGCGACAGCATCATCGACGCCGAGGAAAACCACATTGAGGAGGAATGTCTCAAGCTGCTGGCCCTGCACCAGCCCGTGGCCATCGACTTGCGCCGCATCGCCTCGGCGCTGAAGATCAACGCCGAGCTCGAGCGGATGGCCGATCTGGCCGAAGACATCGCCGAGCGCGCCTTGCACCTGGCCAAGCTGCCCGCCATCCCCTTGCCGCCCAAGCTGCAACGCATGACCGACCTTACTACCTCCATGGTTCGCCAAAGCCTGGATGCGTTCGTCAACCTCGACGCGCGCCTGGCCCGTATGGTCTGCCGGCTTGACGACGAAGTGGATCGCTTCAATCACGACATTATTGAAGAGCTGATCGAAACCATGCGCAAGTCGCCGGAAATGGTGGAACCCGGGCTGTCCTTCTTTTCCGCCACCCGGCACCTGGAGCGCATCGCCGACCACGCCACCAACATTGCCGAGGACGTGGTTTACCTCGTGGAAGGCGAGATCATCCGCCATCGCCCGGCCGCCGTGAACAAGGATTAGCAGAGATCAAAGAGGAGGCATCCATGTCCGCTGTTGCAACGCTGCCCGCACCCACGGGGATTCATACCGCCATGGCCCGACCACGCGTGCTGATCATCGAGGACGAGCGCGACATGACGAGCGTGCTGTCCTACAACCTCCAGCGCGAAGGCTACGAAGTCATCGTCGCCTACGACGGTCAAGAAGGCTTGCGCAAAGCGCAAATGCAAATCCCCGACTTGATCCTCCTCGATCTCATGCTCCCGAAGATGGACGGCCTGGAAGTCTGCCGCGAGCTGCGCGGCGGCGAGCGCACCCGCACCGTCCCCATCCTGATGCTCACCGCCAAAGCCGAGGAAACCGATCAGGTCGTCGGCTTCACCATGGGCGCCGACGACTATGTGACCAAGCCGTTTAATGTCAAAGTGCTGATGCAACGGATCAAGGCGCTCTTAAGGCGCGTCGAGCAATCCGCCGAACCCAGCGACGTCATCGAACACCTCGGCGTCCGCATCGACCGCGTACGCCACAAAGCCAGCATCAAGGGCAAAGACCTCGACCTGACCCCGACCGAGTTTCGCCTCTTGGAATGCATGCTGCGCCAACCCGGACGCGCCTTCACCCGGCCCCAACTCATGGACGTGGCCATCGGCGAAGGCGCGATCGTGCTCGAGCGCACTATCGACGTGCACATCAAAACCCTGCGCCGCAAACTCGGCGGCGAGCAGGATTTCATCGAAACCGTCCGCGGCGTCGGCTACCGCTTCAAGGAAGGCAAGAGTTGAGTGAAGCGCGAAGCGCCGAGCGCGAAGCGCAACGTCGGGGGATTTCGGAGCGTCGATGGCAGAGGTTCGCTGTGAAAGATACGGCGTCAGTTGGCTCAGCCCCACGGTTATCGCTCCGGCTGTGAGTCAAGAGGTTGCGTCCCTGCTCCGCAGCGGCAACCCCATCGCCGCCATCCGCCGCTTGCGCGAGGAGACGGGACTCGGCCTGCCCGATGCCAAGGCCGTGGCGCTGCATGTCACCCGTGAGCCGGGCAAGTGTCAGCGCTGCGGCGCGGCCCTGGCCGCCGTTGCGGCGGTTGTCTGTCCAAACTCCCGTTTGGGAACGTACCACCGCGAAACTCCGTTTCGCCGCACTCCAAAAAACCAAAGCGGCGGAATAGCGCCGCACTCCAAAGGGGCTAGGGGTGAAACTGCAATTCCAGCGATTGCGGCGGCGGTTGCTTCGACGTGAGGTCGAGATCGAACGGCCGCGTCGGCGTGTTGCCCGCCACGTCTTCCATGCGCCCGTTTACCGTCAGACGATACTCCGCGTTTTGCCAGGCGTCGTTCGGCGCGAACGACCAGCTTTTCTCGTCTTTGCCGACCACACTGGCGCCCGCCACTTTTTGGCCCTTGGCGTCAATGACGCTCAAGAAACGCTCGAGCGACTTGTGATCGATGCTCTTGGGCAATTGCGCGACTAATGGAGCGCGGCCGCCGGGCTTGGGCGCTTGCAACTTCCAGTCCGACAACTCGACACGGACACGGTCCTCGGGCGTGGTGCTGAATTTCTTGATGTAGTCCTTGCCGATCTTGTCGCCGCCTAGAGCCAGCATCTCGCCACGAATGACGAGACTATATTGGCGGTGTTCGTAGAGGACCGGGCCGAAGATTTCGCGCAGCACCAGGCCCCATTTGATCCGGCCCGGGTGGATATAGATGATGAGCACCTGACCGGTTTCGTCCCAAATCTCGTCGAGAAGCCAGGTGCTTTCGAGCACGTTGCCTTTGTCGTCCAGCAATTGAATCTGCTCGAAAATGTCTTGGCCGCCGAGCATCGGGCCGGAGAAGTAGATGTAAAACTTGAGCACATTGGCCGGCAACACCTCGGCGGTCGGATAAACTTTGACCACGCGCACCGGTTCACCAGGGGTCGGCCGGATAGGGCGATAGTCGGCGACGTTGCTCGCCGCGTCGGTCGGCCCGAAGTAAGCGCGATAGTGCCGGCCCGCCTCCAGGGCGACGCGCGGACGAAAGACAAGCTCGTTGCCGCGGCGCTCGTAGCGGCCCAGCATGGGCGGGCCGGGTTTTTTCGATTTGGGATCGAGAAGACAAAGGCGCAGCAAGGCCTCGCCGGCGTTCACGGACACCAGCCCCACTGGAAACTTCGCGGCCAAATCCTTGGGCAAAACCGCCGTGACCTCGACCTGCCCTTTTTCCAGCTTGCGAAAGCGCAACTCGTCTGCGGGTTGAAGCACAAGAAATGACGCGACCAGAAGTAGTGTGTTCATAGAGCACCTACAAGGAACCGCGGACTAACGCAGATGGACGCGGACAATCGACGCAGATAGATGACTATCTGCGTTCATCCGCGTCCATCTGCGGTTCCAATCCTCTACGGCAGCGGCAGGACTTCCAGGGTGAAGCCGCCTTTGTCGTCGGAGCGAACCACCAACGCGCGGCTCTTATCGAGGCGGTCCAAGTGCACGACGCCGTGATAATCCGCGGCGACGACCGCCCGCTCTGTCAGCGGTTTGTTCACGTCTTTGCCGACGCGCCGGAGCGCGTCCTCGTTGATCTTTTCCGTTTCTTGCAGGATCGTGTAATCCACTTTCGCCGTCCAGTATTGGCTGGGGCCGACCGGAGACTTCTTGTGGAACATGCGAATCGTGTTCATGAGGATGTAGGTCTTGCCGTCCTTTTCGTACGTGAACATATCGAGCGGCGTGTTGCCGTTGCCTAATTCGATGACGCTCGTGCCCTTGACCCGGCTGTCGGCTTTGAGGTCGTCAATCGGATACTTGACGATCGGCGTGCACGTGAAGGCGCCAACCAGGTACTTCTTACCTTGGTCGAAATAGGGCATGACCGTCCGCAGCGGGGCGTTGGTTTCCCACTTGCCGTGGGCGACGTGGTAGGTGTCGGTGTTGACCACGGCCACGCTCTTGGGCTGTTTCGGATTGATGGTGAAGATCGTCGATTTGAAGGTTTCACCGGCTTGGGCAGCGACGAGGATTTGGCCGTCAGCCCAGGCGATGTCGGTCAGCAGCGTCTTGCCGGCAGGCAGCGTGTAGCGCGTGTAGTTGACGTTTTCCAGTGAGAATTCGTTGACCTTTCCTTGGCCATTCACGGTGAGAATAAGGTCCTGTTTGCCGTCGAGTTTGCGGACGGCGAAATAGGCGGTTTGGCTGGCGGGGTTGACGGCAAGCTTGAGAATGTTGATGCCGTTGGCGTTGGTGCCGAGCCGGCCCGCGAGCTGTTCTTTGATGTCGCCGGGTTGGCTCTTGGTCCACTGGGTCGCGGTTTTGTCGCCGGTTTCCACGCTGACGATTTGGGCGCCCGCGCCGTCGCCGATGATGAGCAATCCATCGGGCCCAAAGGCGAGGGCTTGGATGGATTTGAGTCCGGGGTTGCCGGTGTCGGCCGAGGCGGCGACGGGGGCTAACATGCACACGGCCGCCGCAAGACAAAGGGTCCAGCGCAGCATGATGGAATCTCCCTGGAAGTAGGAAGTAGTTGGAAACGAAACGCGCTACGATTGTATGCGCCGGAGCGAGGTTGCAAAAGGAATTTCCGAAAAACGAAGCGCTTTTTCATCTACGAGTAGAAGAATGAGCATTCGATGAGAGCTCAGATTGCAGGGCGGAATTCTACCCCGCCACATCGGTCCGGAAGGGCCGGCCTACAACCGTCTTTTGGTCCCCGCACGCCGCATTTGACAGTGCGGCGGCGATGACCTAGGGTTGAAATGGTATGCAACTTACGAATTCTACAAAGACAAGCCTATGTCTGAGCACTGCGCCCTCGTGCAACCCATCTCCGCACATGCCGCTTTGGCGGACGCGGAACGCCGCGCCGCCGAGCGTCGTCCGGTGACCTTGGAAGCGCTCTCGCGGCCGATGGACGTCCAGGACGCGCTGTGGTGGGGGGCAACGGTGCGCGACATTTCCGCCAAGGGCATCGGGCTGTCGTTGTGTTATCCGTTCAAGGCGGGCACTTACTTGGCGGTGGATTTGCAAATTCCCAAGGGTACGCGCGGCATTTTGCTCACGCGCGTCGTGCACGCCCGCGATCAGGCCGACGGCATGTGGCATGTGGGCTGCGAGTTCGTCAAGCAGCTGACCGATTCGGAATTGGAGCTGCTGATTTGACGTGCGGTTTGGGCCGCACTTTTTCGCCAAAGGGGAATCGAGAGAACGAGTGCTTTCTTTTCGCCAGCCACCTTGGTATAAAACGGAAAAGGTGGCGCCTTGCGTGCGCCGTCTTTTTGTTTGCCGAGGCATCCATGCAGTTTCAATTTGATATAGCTACCCATCCCGCCGCCGCCCCAGTTGTGCCAGCCGGCGGCGACCTCAACACCGAGTTTCTTCGCCAACTTCTCGAAGTGCAGCGCGAATCCGTCCAAGTGCAACGCGAACAGCTGACGCAAGCCCGCGCCGTCGCCCAGGATAACTTGGGGCGCTGGCGCACTCTGCTCGGCCGCTGGCAGGAGACTATGCCGATGCTGCCCGAGCACTGCCGGCTCGCCTATCCGGTCTTGGAAAAGGCCTACGTCCACATCCTTTCCACTATGGTGGAAGAATTGGCCGAGCAAGAAGACGACGCGCTCGGCAACGATTTCGCCGTGCAGGAATTCCTCGATCGCTACGGCATGCGCATCGGACAGCTCAGCCACCTGCTCAACGTGGTCGGATCGATGGCCGAAGCCGCCCAACAGAACGAGGCGGCGGCCAGCGCGGAAGAAAAAAGCGGCTAACAACCACCAACTCCAATTGCTTGCGTTTCGCGCTCGTCGTATGGCTGCGAATTGCGCGTCTTCATCCTAGAATCCGATTCCAACGCGCCCGCTGGTAGGCAACCTTTTCCGCCGCGCTCATCTTGCTGAAATCCGGCTCGCACTGACAGGCATGGTCCATTTCTGTAGCGCACGCGCATTGGGAAGCGGCCGTCTTCACGGTCGTAACGGCCGGCGCTTGAGGGATGCTGCGCGCCACGCCGTCGCCGCCGTAACTCATGATGTTGGTCTGCAACACCATATCGTCAGCTAAAGAACGCTGCGGCTTGATGCCAAGCTGATGCAAGACGCCGTGGTAGGCTTCGACCGCTTCCTCCGGGCTAATCTCGCCATCCGCGATCCAGCGCAGGAAGCGGATGAACGCGAGTTGATTCTCAGCATTGTTGATCTTGCGGCCAAAGAGCGCCACCCGGCCGCCGTACTTTTTCGCTTCGGCCAAAAGCTTGAACGCGTCGTAGGTCGTGCCCGCCGAGCCGCCCAGAACGCCGACCACCAAATGCGGATCGTAATGAACAAGCTCCTCCATCGCCTTGGGGCCGTGGTACACCATTTTCAGAAACAGCGGCCGTCCTTTCGAGGTGATGCCGCCCAAAGTCCGCACGATGGCGTCGTTGATGAACTCGGGGACCTTGCTTGCTTCGACTGCTTCGGGGCGATTGGGATCGAACACTTCTAGAAAATGCCGAAAACTTTTTCGCTCCGCTTCCAGCCGAAAATCCTTGTACTCTTGTAAGGCCTGGCGATCGAGCGCCGCGTCATTGTTGAAAGTGATGCTGTAGAGGCCGAGATCGGCGCCCTGTTGGCGTTCTTCAGGCTTACACTCGATATGCCCGCATTGGATGTGGTCGAGAGTGGCGGTGCGGAATGGCAGGGACGGCTGCGTCGCATAGCGGCCGCCACGGACGATGTGGATGTCCGTGGTGTCGTTGGCTCTGGCCGCGGGAGTCACATGGCTTTTGTCAAAGATGCGCTTTTGAATCGTCAGGATTTCATTGGTGTGGGCCGACATCAGCATGATATCGACAAGACCTTGCTCAACGATTTGTTCGATAACGTCGCGAAATTCTTGCAAGCTGCGATAGCGTGTCTCGCCGGCATGCGCTTCAGGCGATCTGCCCGGTGCGCCGATGGAAAGCGCCATGTCCGCGTCCTTGGCGTCCGCGAGGATGAAATCCTTCGCGCGAACTGGATCGGCGTGAATGCGGGACAGCTTTTGGTCGAGAGACTTGTTCATTCTGCGCTCTTCATTTCTTCAATGCCCACGCCGCTCGAGGTATGACTCTCCCCTGCACCGGGCTTGACATCGTCGATGGCATCTTCGGGCCACCTGCTAGGCGCGCCTCGACTGTATCAATCGTTTCGCGCAGCACTCGTGCCGAATTCTGCAATCCCATGCGCTCTTTTGGCGTTAGCGCCAGCTCGATGTGCTTGCGCGCCCCGCCGCAGCCGACTTCCGTCGGCACCGACAAGCACACGTCATGCAGACCGTAAGCGCCGTGCAAAAGCGTGCTCACCGGCAGGATGCGACGCTTGTCGAGAATGATCGAGTCGATCACGTCGCGAATGGACAAGCCGACGGCGAATCCGGCGCCGCCCTTGAGCTTGATGACTTGCGCGCC
>JAKEHV010000568.1 GCA_022614915.1 Gemmataceae bacterium
CTGGAAACGCGCGTGCGCAGTCTGCGCGGCCAGTTGCCAAATAATGCCGGTGGGGCAGGCTTTCCAGCCTGCCGTCCCGAGGCAGACAGGAATGTCTGCCCCACGGAGGCGTTGACGGACACGAATGATCAGCCGCCGACAGTGCGCCTGGCCGAGGAATTGGCCGATCAGCGGGCGCATCTTTTGGAGCAATGGCAGCGCGTGACCTTGTTGCAGGCGACCTGGGACGCCGAGCGCGCAGCCGCGGCGCGGGAATTAGAAGACGTCGCGCGCGTGCTGATCGGCAAAGGCGAAGCGCTTGCCCAGCGCGAGGCGCGCCAAGGCGAGTCCGAGGAAAGCGCGGAACGCCGGCATCAGGAGCTTGAGCGCATCCGCCAGCAGCTCATCGGCGTGCGCGCGCGGCTGCGGCTGCGCGAAAAAAACTGGGATAGCGAGCGGCGGCAATTGCTGGAACAAGTCCGGCGTCGCGAGGAATTGGCCGACAAACAGTTTCACGTTCTGGTCGAGCTGCGCCGCAAGTGGGTCCAGCGCCGCCGCCAGGAACTGGAGACGTTCCGCACGGACCGCGCGGCCGTGGACGCGCTCGGCCAGGAATTCCGCCGGCTGCGCGCGCTGGCGGCAGAGCGGGCCGTCGCGTTGGAAGAAGAGCGCCGGCAGTTCCTGGAGAAGCAACTGACGTTCGAGCAATACCGGGCGGAGTGGCTCAACAAGACGGAGCACGCCGGCGCGCTGCGGCGGATCGAGCGGTTGCGGCGGCGCTGGCTGATCGAGAACACGGTGGCGCTGCGGGCCGCCAAAGAGGAACGCGCGGCGCTGGAGAAGGACTTGGCAATCGTCAACGCGCGCCTGGAAGCTCTGAGCCGGCGCGGTGAGAAATTGGCAGTCGCCGAACAGGAATTGGCGGATCGGACGTCCGCCTGGGAACATCAGCAGGCGCTGGCCGCGCTTAAGCACACGCGCTTGCAGGAAGATTTGCAGTCCGCGCAGGCCCAGAAGAACGTTGCGCAGGTCCAAGCCGCGCGCCTGACCGAAGAAATCGAACACATCGCCCGCTCGCTACTGGAGGCGCCGGCGTCGCCCGTGCCGCAATTGCTGGAAAAGGCTGCCTGAGCGTTAGAATGTTGATAGCGTTTGAGCGGCGGACTCGGCCAATCTGGCGACGGTCTCGGCCGTTAAGGCGGTGCCTTTGTCTGAGGAGACTGTGGTTGGAATTGTTTTTTCGGCAAGACAAACTTCCTTACGCCGCGACTCGTATCTTGCAAGCGCGGATCGATTCGAACTCGCTAGTCACACTTTCGATTGTGCCAATCATTGTCTCAAAGCGCTGGGCTGCGTTGCTCGGATCAATGGGCCAAAACTCCAACTGCACTTCATCGTTGCCCGAAATCCCTTCGCTCGCGTTTTCAATCGGTCGCAAGCCGCTGCCGCCTTGGGCCAAGTCGTATTCATTAAGGAGGACATAGAGCCGGTGATAGTCACGACCGATCTGAGCTGCCGTGGCCTCGGGGCGAAAAGCGATCATTAGCTGCAAAACCGGTCTACCGCGCTCGGACAGCACGTCCAAGGTCATAGACTGTAGAACATTTACGGGCGTGTGGGTCTTGCCAAGCGCTTCGGGATTCCGTTGGCCTGCAAGCATGTCGAACGTCAATTCGGGCAAGACGTTGACCGCTTCCGGAAGTGCTGGGACGAGTTTGGGATCGGTGCTCATTGCCTCATTGTACCTCAACGTGGCATTCCGCGATGCGCTGGCCATCGCAAAACAAGCTAAAAGTGTATTGGCCGGGCTTGTCGAATGCGGCCTTAACGTGCGGGACAGGCAACCCATGTACCACGGTCGGGTCTTGTCCCAGATCGATCTCTTTGTAAACCGGTTCTTTTATTGTATGTTCCACGCCATGATCCAAGAAGAACAAACCGATCCCGAATTGGTGCTTGCCACGTCCATTGGTCAGCAAAGCATATAGGGCCATTTGCTCGCGGATGCAAGGAAACGGTTCCCCTGGCAAGCGTACGATCCGATGGAAGAGGTTGCGCAGTGTAACGCCTTTCCGGGTGCCCGGATCGTATTCCAATTCTTCACATGCGACGAACACTCGGACAACTGGAACTTCCGCAACCATAGTCGGAACCTTAGAAAAGAATCGCCGCTCGGATCACCGACTTCAATTGAGCTTTCTTGTGACTTCTTGCACTTTGGTGGCACCCAATTGTTCGAGGGCCTTCGGCAATTCATCCGCCAGCCGCCCGCACACCGTGGGGTCGAAGAAATTGGCCGTGCCGATTTGCACCGCGCTCGCCCCCGCGAGCAGAAACTCCATCACATCGTCGATAGTGCTGATGCCGCCGACGCCGATGATCGGAATCTTTACGGCGCGGGCGACTTGGTACACGAGGCGCAAAGCCAAGGGCTTGATAGCCGGGCCGCTGAGTCCTCCCGTGACATTGCCCAGAATCGGCCGGCGCTTTTTCCAATCGATCGCCATGCCGATGAACGTATTGACGAGCGAGACCGCGTCGGCCCCTGCATCGGCGGCGGCCTGGGCGATCGGCACGATGTTGGTCACGTTCGGAGTCAACTTCGCGATGATCGGCAATGGACAAACTCGGCGCGCCCCAGCCACCACGCGCGCGGTCACGTGCGGATCGGTCGCGAAGTCCACCCCGCCCGATACGTTCGGACACGAGAGGTTTAGTTCCAAGCCGGCGAACCCCCTCACCCCCGACCCCTCTCCCAGTGGGCGAGGGGAGTTAAAGCCGCCCGCCCCCTCCCCCTCTGGGGCGAGGGGAGTTTGAAGAGATGCCTTGCCGATTTGTTCCGCCATTTCGAGAAACTCATCCTCGGTCTTGCCGGCGATGTTGGCGATGATCGCAGTGGGCAAGGTGCCCAGGTAGGGCAAGTGGTGCGCGATGAAATGATCGATGCCGTCGTTATCCAGCCCAATGGCATTGAGCATGCCGGAGGGTGTTTCGACGGTGCGCGGCGGCGGATTGCCGATGCGTGCCCGTTTGGTGACGGTCTTGGGGATGATTCCGCCGAGCTTGGCGAAATCGACAATGCCCTCCATCTCGCGGGCGTAGCCGAAGGTGCCCGAGGCCGCCAGGATGGGGTTCTTGAGATACAATCTGCCGAGTTTGACATCAAGTTGATACATTGTTAATTCAATGCGAAGTCACTTTCACTTTTTCCCCTATTTGGCTGACCGTCGGATTAGGGCTGCAAGTTCACGCACTTTGCTCGCCGAGATCGCGCCTTGGCGATTACAGCCAGCGCAGGCCGCGCCGCGCACGCCAATCCAATCGGGCTCGACTGCCATCACTTTTTCTATCTGGGCAACTCCCAGTGATCCAGCCAAAGCAACGCGGACGTTCGCTTCATGGCAACGCCGGACGAGTGCGCGCATGCGCGACAGTGGCAGCCAATGCAGGAGCGATTGCCCGGACTTCTCAAACGTGTCCACCAAGAGGACGGTTCGTTCTTTGCAGACGAACTCCAGAGTTTCGCTCGGGCTTGGGGCATTGCAAAGCTCGGCGTCGGCATAGGCAACGACAACGAGCCGCTCCGCAGTGAGTCGCTGCATTTCGGCGCGAAGAAGCTCGCGCCACGGTTTGCCGCGGGCATTGGCCAGGCCCCATTTGACGAAGGCAAGCGTAAACCCCACGCTCCGCGTGGGGAGTTGTTCCGTGTGCGCAGGTCTCCGCGGGTTCTCCGCTCCCTCACGGTCGCGGCTCGGACGGAAGCGGTGCTCTCTCCCCACACGGAGCGTGGGGTCTACTATTTCGCCCATGGCGGCGCTGACGGGGCTTCGACCGGCGACGACGCGAAGCACGTCGGCGATCACCGCGCCATCGGCCCGGCCTAGCGCGCCCCGCGCCGGTTCCTTGACGTCGATGATGTCGGCGCCCCCCGCGAGGGCGGCGATCGCTTCCTCGGCGGAGCGCACGCTGACGAGCAATCCGGTTTTTCCGGTCGTAGCGGTCATGACGGTTTTTTCGATTTGCGAACAATGGGGTCGCTTGTCACGGTGAAAAAGCGGACCCAACCGGGATACGACTGAAACGGCAGCACTTCCGGGCTTTCGAAGACGAAGCCGTACAAGCCGGCAGGCTCAAACCAGCTGTTCTCGTTCAAGTGGGCGGCTTTGTCGGCCGCGAATGCCTGCCGATTTCGATACGGGCGGCAGCCGACGAGCTGAGCGGCGCCGACAAAACCGCCGCGGAGGCTGGCATGTTCTTGCAATTCCTCTGGCACATATTGCCAAGCCTCGCGCCGTTCGTCGGGCAGACGCGCGGCGTGGATCAGAATGCGGCCCAGGCGAGCGGTCGGCCAGCGGCGCACTTCGATGGTCTTGAGGCCATGTACGAGCAGACAGGCCCAGGGCTGTTTGAGCGACAACGCGAATTGCCGGTCTTTTGCCATAAATCCTCGCTCGCGCGTGGTCCTGGTGTCGCGAGGGCCGACTTGCGGTAAGGCAAAGTTAGAGCTAGGTTATAAGTGAAGGAATATCGACATAGTGCTCAAACATACAGAGCCTATGCGGAGGATGCACACGCTGCAGGATTGTGGAGTTTCTTCAGCCTGTGTTGCGGCGGTTAGTCCCCATGGCAGTTCGAATAGAAACTCATGCGGAACCGATTCCGGGCTACCGTTTGATCGAACGGTTGGGCGGCGGCGGTTTCGGTGAAGTCTGGAAATGCGAAGCGCCGGGCGGATTGCATAAGGCGATCAAGTTCGTCTTTGGCGACCTGAAAAAGCCCGATTGCGAAGACGGCTCACGCGCGGAGCAGGAGCTTAAAGCGCTCAGCCGCGTCAAGTCGGTCCGGCATCCTTACATCCTGTCGATCGAACGCTTCGACATTATCGACGGCCAACTCGTGATCGTGATGGAGTTGGCGGACCGGACGTTGTGGGACCGGTTTCGAGAGTGCCGCGCCCAGGGCCTGCCGGGGATTCCGCGCACGGAACTGCTGGAATACATGCGTGAAAGCGCGGAAGCACTGGACCTCATGAACGAGGAATACCAGCTCCAGCACTTGGACATCAAGCCGCAAAACCTCTTCTTGATTCACCAACACATCAAGGTGGCGGATTTCGGTCTGGCGAAGGACATGGGCGAAAAGGCGGCGGCGACCGTCACGGGGGGTGTCACGCCGGTTTACGCGGCGCCTGAGACGTTCGACGGCTGGCTCAGCCGCTACAGCGATCAATATAGTCTGGCGATCGTTTATCAAGAACTGCTCACCGGGCAGCGGCCGTTCACAGGGACGTCGCTGCGGCAGCTTGTTTTGCAGCACTTGCAAGAGAAGCCGGAATTGGGATCGCTGCCGGTTGCCGACCGGAGCGCCGTGTCGCGCGCGTTGGCGAAGAACCCCGAAGACCGTTTTCCGACTTGCCAGGACTTCATACGAACGCTCAAAGACGCGGGCGCGCCCAAAGTGCCGGCGGCGCCCGTGAAACTGCTGCCGCAGTCGCCGCCGCCGTCGGTCCGCAACGCGTTTCCGGCCAGCGACGAAGACGACCTTCAGAAGACGCAAAACGCGCGCGGCAAACTGAGCCAAATCGTCGGGCTGACAAACGACCAGGGCGCTCTGCTCGACCGTCCCCAAGGTATGCCGCCGCGCGACCGCTACACGGACCAGGCCGCGGTCACCACACCGCCGCAAGAAATCGGCGACACGCACTCGTCTGTATTGGCGCAGCCCGCGACTAGCCCGGATCTCGAGCTGGAATCGCCCAATGGGGTGCAGCCTTCCGTGGTCATTGGTTTGGGCACGTACGGGGTGCAAACGGTTTTGGCCTTGCGCAAGCTCTTGTCGCGCGATCTTGGCCCCGCTGAATACGTGCCGTGGATACGACTCTTGGCTGTGGATATTGATGCCGAAGCGCTTCAAGCGGCCCACCACGGCGGCGACGGCGGGTTTTTGCAGCCTTTCGAGGCGCAAGTCGCGCGCTTGCACCGGCCCGCATATTATCTCAAGGCGCGCGACGGCAAGTTTCCCATGGACAGCTGGCTCAACTCGAAATGGCTCTACCGCATGCCGCGCCAGCAAAACTCCGCCGGCTTGCGCGTTTTGGGACGGCTGGCGTTTGTCGACAATTACCGGCTGCTTTCGAAGCGCTTCCAAGGCGAGATCGAAGCCTGCCTGAATCCGCCCCAAGCCGACGCGTCCAAGCGCCGGGTTGCCCCGCGCTGTCGATTGCCGCGCGTCTACGTCGTGGCCAATCTGGCCGGCAACACCGGCAGCGGCATGTTCCTCGACGTTGCTTATGTCGTCCGACAAGTGCTTCGCAAACAGGGATTCGTACATCCGGATATCGTCGGCCTCTTGTTCGTGCCGCCGACCGAGGGAGGCGGGCAGTCCTCGTCCGGCTTCGCCAACGCCTACGCCGCATTAACAGAGCTTAGGTTTTTCAGCGCCACCAAGAAGTTCTCGGCCAATTACACTTCCGGAGAAGGTCAGAAAGAACTTCGGTTCTCCGAGGTCGGGCCCCCCTTCGCGCGCTGCTTTCTGACGCCGCTGCCGTTTCGGCGCACCGCCTCGGAAGACTCCACGCAAGCCATCGAAAGCGCCAGTCAGTTTCTATATCGCGATCTAGCGACCATGGTCGGCACGGGAACGGATCAGAAACGCAAGGCCGAAACCGGCGCGGGCCGGTGGTCGCAGCCGATCCCGACCTCGTTCGGGATGTTTCGGCTGGAATGGCCACGGCGCCGCCTTTTGCAGCAAGCCGCCCGCTCTCTGTGCAAGCGCCTAGTCGAGCGCTGGATGAACAAGGACGCCCGCGCACTGACCGAAGAATTGCGGCAATGGTCCCATCGACAATGGGAAGACATGGGCATGCGCGCGGAGTCCTTGATTGCCAGTTTCCAGGATCGCGTCGAATTGAAACGCGGGGAAATCGCGGAGAAGACGTATCTGCAAGTAATCCATCCGCTGGAAGAAGCCCTGACGCGGACGGATCGCAACATCGAGATGCAATGGGGCCCGGCCGTCAAGGTGCTCAACGACCTGGAGGGACTGCTCGGCATCCCCGAAGAATTCCGGCCGCAAGGACCGAAGCAGCCTGGGCCCGGGCAATTGGAAAGCCTGCTGAGTGAGATCGCCGAGAGGGTGACTCAAGAGTCCGAACAGAAACTGGCGGAGGTGATCGTCAAGCTGATTGAGAAGCCCGCGTATCGCTTGGCAGGGGCCGAAGAAGCGCTCAAGCAAATGGGAAGTACGTTGGAACAAGCGCTCGTGGCCTTGGAGCCCTTGTCCAAGGAAGTGAACGAGCGCTGTATCGCCACGTTTCAGCGCATTCTTGCCATCATGGAGAAACCGTTGCCGCCGGAAACGAAGTCCACGCTCTGGTCGTTTTCGCGCAAATCAGCTCCGAAAGCGCTGAGCATCTGCAAAGAGCTGATCGAGCATCTGAAGACGTATGCCAAGACTCGATTCCAAAACTTGGTCTTGCACAACATCAGCCGGCTGTACGTAGCCCTGCGCGGTCATTTGTCGGACCAGATTCGTGAAGTCGGCTTCTGCCGGCAACGGCTGACCGAACTGGCCGGTCTGATTGCGGACAAGGCCGCGTCGGCGCCTGTCGTCACGCCGTCGCGCCACGCCTACACGTCCGTGCAATCGCTTTTGCCCGAAGGCTGCGCCAAGATCGAGGACGCCGGCAAGCAACTCGAAGAGAGTGTGACCCCGGCGGACCTGCTCACGTTCGATCAGCACATACAGGATTTCGTGCGCAAGGATTATCGCGCTTTGGTGGAGGTGTGCCTAGGCCCGTCGCACATTGTCAAGAAACTCATGCCGCAGCTCTTTCGGCATGCCGAGTCGTTTTTGGAACCTCGTATTTCCGGAGGCAGCGTTTCGGAGCTGATGTTGCGGCTCAAAGGCAAAAACGAGACCGAGCTGCGCGACGAAATCTACCAAGCTTTCAAGAAAGCCTGCCCGGAATTGGGTAATCCGGAAACCAAGGACTTTCTCGTTGCCCTCGTGCCCAATGACGATGCCGGGCACACGCTGGAGCATGCCGTCAAAGACATCTTTCCTCAGGCTTTGGTGGTTTTCTCCGAGCGTTGCGACGAGATCGTGTTTTATCGCGAAAAGCTGCAATTCAGCGAGGCGGATTTGGAGCTTCTGGGTCCCAAGTACGAAGAGATGTATCGGAAAATGTCGGTGGAGCCGGGCGCTTTGCATAGCCGCGAGGACATCGTCTCGTGGGAAGCGTTGGCGGCCGTTTAACTGCTACTTGATCCGCGCTCTAACCTCGCGCTCCAGCCAGGCGAGATGTCCTTGCGGCGCCCACGAACGGGCCAACAGCTCCAAACGCGCCGCGTGCACCCTATCGCCCGTTCCCTCCTGTGATGCAGCCAGTCCTTTTTGAATGTCCGACTTCTTAAGCTGAGCGATATCATCCAGCAGCGTATTGTAGGTGGATTGAGCCAAGGCCTCGGAACCGAGTCGCGTTTGAGATTCCGCCAGCCGCAACCGGGCGTCGAGCAAAGCATGCATGTCCGCGTGCAAAAGCTCCCACAGCGCAACCGCGCCTTCGTATTCATCCGCAATCCACTTGCGATGGATGGCTTCGAGACGCCTGGACACCGCGACGGCGTTCAGAGGATAGCGATCCAGATACTTGCTCCAGGAGCCGCGGGCGTTGACCCAGCCGCTCTTGGCTTCCCTCTGGAAGCGATCGTTGTCTTTGCCTTGTGCGGCCAACGCGTCGGCAAGGGCTTGGGCATGCGCCGCCTTTTCATGCCAACGCGCGGCCTCCAATTCGGCGACCTGCTGGCCCAGCGCTTCTCTGCAAGCGTGCAACAAAATGAAGCTCAGCGTTTTCTTCTCGAATTTCGCCAAGGGAATTTCGCTATCCACTTGGAACAAGTGCAAGAGGTATTGGTCTTCGTTCCAGAGTTGATTCACCTTGGCTTGTGCGCCGGACTCTTTGCGCGCCAATTCAAGGTACGCCCCCCTGACGCGCTCGCGCCATTCCGCAATACGCTTTTGCACGGCGGCATTGTCCGGCTGGTGCGCGGCTTCCTCCATCTCGGCGACGGTGCGAATGCGTTCCAAGCGCTTGAGCGCCTCCGTGAATTGACCGCGCAGCAAGTGTTCCTCCGGCTGAATGTAAAATACTCCGAACAACTCCATGGTCTTTTGCAGGAGCATGGTGCGCGGCTGATCGGAAAGCTCGCGGTAGATCTTCATGTCGTTGTAGTGGCCGACAATGCTGCCCAATGGAAACTGATTCAAGAGATAGCGCTGTATGCGCCCGGTTTTGTCTATGCCGCCGTCGTCGGCGGGGAGAATCAAACGCAACGCCCGCACCGGGGACGGCGGCGGCGCTTTCGGCTCGCCGCGCTCGTTCCAGACGGCGACGGGCCCGTGGAGCTCGAAGCTCCGCCACGTCTTTGCGAAATCCTGATGGAGAGAGATTTGATCCATCGCACTTAATACGCCTTCGAGATAGCGCATGCGCGGCGCCAGCGCGGCGAGCGGCGGTGCGAGAAAGACCTGCAGCTTCTGGGCGGCATCCGCAGGGAACCCGGAAGCTGTCAGCAATTCGTGGTTCGCGTTCGCTTGCGCCAAAGTGGCGACACCGGACTTCTCTGCGCGGCGGCCGTCCTCTTTTTCCTTTGGAACTTGAGCTTTCGCGGCCGCAATGGGCGTTCCCAGCCGAGGGTCAAATAGGAAAATCTCCTGCTTGTCCGCCTCGGTGAGCAGCAAGCCTACGAGCAGCGGACTGTGCCATTCCTTGGGGTATTCCGCGGCAATCACGCAGCCCTCGACTTGGAATTGCCGCATCAACTCGATGAACACCAAGGCGCGGTCGCGGTGATTGCCAAAGCCGCGCCGCAGCACCTGGGCGGGCGGCAGCCATTCGTCGGACTGATCGAAAAGACGGATCCGGCGCATGACCCATTCAAAGCACGTCTTGGCTTGCTCCAGCGGAGTGCTGCCTGTCGCTTCGAGGAAGCGTGCAGCGTCGCGAAACAGAAACGCACTGTCCAGATGATAGGCGTCCGAGGCAGTCCTAAACGTGGGCGATTCCACTTCCTCCATTTCGTCCGGATCAAGAGCAAACGACCGATCCAAAAGCGCGCGTTCTTCTTTCGTGAGCGCGGCCGGCTTTTTTACGTCCGTCTTTTCCAAATGCCGGTTCAACAGCAAGAGCGCGTCGCGATACTGCGGAATCCCCGTGGCCTGGCGCATCAAGTCGATCGCAGGCTTGAGCACATCGTCGTTTTGAGGATTGACCTTCACGTTGCCCGGTTTCACGGAATTGCTTCGGCTGCAACCGTGAACGGCCAGTGCACACAGCACGGCCAGCACGCCCATGAGAAAAGCCGAGCATTGTCGTTGTGATAGGAATGGCATGATGTTGGTCCGCGCAGTCGGTTCCGTTTTTTGATGCACTATA
>JAKEHV010000015.1 GCA_022614915.1 Gemmataceae bacterium
CTGTTCTCATCCGTACAGTGTATGGACGGGAAAGTCGCTCCTATTGTGTAAAACCGCAAATTCGCTACAATCGCTATTTTGGTTGAGCGACCCAAACACCTTTACTACATCGATTCGCCGGGTGTCAAGTAGTTGGATGCAACGTGAGCGCGGAAAGGATCTCCTAAGTCGAGGTTTGCCATGGCTTACAACCCATTTGCCAGTTTCCGAAAAAACCAGAAGTTCTGGATGGCGATGGTGCTGCTCCTGTGCATGGTCACGTTTGTCTTGTGCACAGGCGTGAGCGGCGACCTGAGCGACGTGATTCTAAAGTGGTTCGGCGGCCAGCGCGGCACGGAATTGGCGCGGCTCGACGGCCGACGCCTCTACTCCAAGGAGATGAACGCGCTCAAGCTGCAACGCAACATGGCGAACGACTTCATGAAGCTCGCCTGCAAACGCACGATCGACAACATCAACTTTCAAAAGCGCGAACTGAATGAAAAGGATCCGCAGAAGCGCGCGTTCCTGCTCGCGCGTTTCGAGGCGATTCAGCAGCTCTTGGAAACTAGACTGCGCAACCCGCGCTATTTCGGATCAGGGGTCAAGCTCGAAGAACTGATGGATTTCAAGATTTGGCTGCATGAGGCGGACCGGCTCAATATTCAGCTTGCTCCCGAAATCGTGCAATACATGGTCGACGCGGAGATGTTCGCGAAGTACTCGGGGTTTGCCTGGCATTCCCAGGCGGCTCAAGAGATCTATTGGGAGATCCGGCGGCACAATCAGGTGACCCAAAACCTGCTCTTCCAATCGATCACCGACGAGTACCGCGCCCGCATCGCCCAGCTCGCTCTCTTGCAGGCGAATCCGGAGGCCATGCGTATTCGCAACACCAACGATTCATTGGATTTCAAAGTCGATTTCCCGCTCAATACCCGCGTGGTCATGAGCCCGGCCATGCTTTGGGACTTCTTCAGAGAAGCCCGTTCGGAATTCGACGTGACGGTGCTGCCGGTCAACGTGAAAGATCTCTTAGCGCAAGTGGACGAGCCGAGCAAACAAGACGAGCCGACCAAACAAGAGCTGCAAGCGCTGTTTGACAAGCATTACAAGGACCGCTATGACCCGTCGTCGCCGGAGCCGGGCTTTGAGATTCCGCCGAAGATCAAAGTGGAATTCGTGACGGCGGACGCGAATGCGCCGTTCTTCAAGAAGATCGCCAAGACGGCGCTGGCTCTTGAGATCGCGCCGCCTTTTTGGCCGCCGTTATCGCCTATTTCGATGGTATGCCGCTACGGCGTGGGTCCGGCGGCCGAACGCGCGGCGCTCGAGAGAATCTACGAGCAGGTCAACCGCAAGAAATACGAGACCGGCTATCTGACCGAAGCCAACATCTATTTGCACACCGCCTACTACTTTTCCCAGAGCGACCCGGTTGCGGCGGCCTCGTGCGTGGCGGCGTTGGCCGAGCCGTTCAACGTGCCGCTCGCGCCGCTGGGCTACCTGGCCATGGGCACGCGCAAGCACGGCGACGAACTGAAAGCTGGATTGGCGGTCGAGTCCAAGCGCCGCTCCCCCATGTATGCGACGCTGGTGGGCAGCAGCCTGGCCGGCACGCACTTTGCGACCACCGTGCAGTATCGGACCATCGATGCGCCGCGGCAGTACTTGCCGATCGAAGTGATCCAGAATGACCTGCGCGAATCGATGGAGCGCCAGCTGGCTGCGGAATGGGTCACGAAGAACATGGCGCTCTTGAAGAAGGAAATGGAGGAGTCGAAGGTGGTGGGCAAGAAAGCCGCCGTCGAGCGCTTGCTCAAGAAGCACCAGGAGCAATACGGCCTGGAACGCGGCGCGACCAAAGAGTTCTTCAACCGCTTCACGATCCAGGGCGCCAAAGAATTGCAGGCGCTCAAGGAATCGTTCGAGCGCTATCATGTGCACGTCAATTTCATCGAAGGCCGTGACCTATCGCCCGAGCGGATTCTGAAAGAGGATGAGTTTTGGAAGCTGTTCTTCGACGGCACGGAGACGTTTTCGGTGGCCGGCGCCAAGTACCGGGCGCGGCCCTGGCCGCCGGTGGTCGAGCCGAAGAACCCGGGGCGACTGATGCACCAGAATGCGGTCAATCTCTTGGGTCCGCGGCTCCTCATGGACATCGGCCAGATGGTGCAGAACCAGGATCCCACCAAGCCGCTGCCCGCTGTTTCGCTGTTCGAGAAGGCGGAAAAGCCGTTCCTGTTTTGGCGGACCGAGGACGAGCCCGGCTCTTATCCGGACAAGTTGGAGCAAGTGCAAGATCGCGTCGTTGAGGCTTGGAAGTTTCTCAAGGCGCGCGACAAGCTGGCGCTGCCTGAGGCGAAAAAAATCGCCGAGGAGATGCAAAAAGTGGACGACTTCGAGCGCGATCGCCTGTTGAACGAGAAGGCCAAGAAGCTGGGTGTCGAGCTGATCAAGCTGGAAGCGCTTGCGACTTTGTATGCGAGCACGCCGCGCCATAAATTGGGTCAACGCCACTATTCCACGTATACGCTGCCCAAGGGGAAGTTCCTGTTTCCACGCGACGACATGGTGACCCATCTTTTGAGCATGAAGGATTTCAAGAAGCCGATCGAAACCGGCGTCAAAGAAATCGATGAGATCAACAAATCGTTGCACAACATCGGCAAACAGAACAACAAGAAAGTGCAGATCCTGACCAACAAGCCGCGGACGGCTTTTTATGTCGCCTGCGTCACCTACTATCCCGGACCGTCGCCCATTGAATTTCAAGCAGCCTATCGGCGCGCCCTGCCGGGCGACTTTATGGACACGTTTCTCGACCATGCTCAAGAGGATGCCGGCAAACGCTTCCGCCAGGCCTTGCTGGAACAACTCCGCGAACAGCTCGGTTACTGGATCGTCGACGGCGAAGAACGCAAGAATTTCGACGAACGAGACGCCTCGTAATTTGTATTCTTTGCGCCTTAGCGCCTTTCTGTGAGGACTCGACACTAGCCCGACGCGCTAGCGAGGGCGGACGGGTGGCCCGGGGGAAAAGTATCCCGCTGCAATGATTCTGCGTGGATCCCCAGAGGAAATGGACGTGCACGCGGGCCACCCGTCCGCCCTCGCTAGCGCGTCGGGCTAGTGTTGATGCGAGCAGCTTCGGCTACAAAAAAGCGCAAGCACTACCGGAGCAACACGCTCCAAACCCGATTATTATTGCTGTCCGCGATGAAGAGCCGGCCGGCGGCGTCGACGATGCAGCCGTGCGGGCGGTCGAAGCCGGCCTCCGCGGCGCGTGCGCCGGCGGGGCCCGCGCCTTTACGGCCGCCGGCTACCGTGGCGACCGCGTTGGTTTTGGCATCGATCTTGCGAATGGCGTGGTTTTCGCAGTCGACAACATAGATGTTTCCTTTCGCATCGCAGCGAATTCCTTTCGGACCCTGAAAGACGGCGTTCTTGGCGTCGCCGCCGTCGCCGGAGTAACCCCATTCCCCGTTGCCGCCGATGGTGGAGATGACGCCGCGCGCATCGACCTTGCGGATGGAGCTGCCTTCGCGCTCGCAGATGTAGATGTTGCCGTTGGCGTCGACGCAGACCGCGCGGGCGCCGGGGACGATGGCTTTGTCCGCTGGGCCGCCGTCGCCAAGCTTGTCACGCGGCAACACGGTCCTTAGCTTCAGGCCGGCGACTTTGCCGGTACCCGCGAAGGTCGCGATCTTGCCGGTGGCGAGATTGACCCGGCGGATGCGCCAGTCGGCCACGTCGGCAATTAACAGCCCGCCTTTCTGGTCGAGGCAGCAGTCGTTGGGTTCGCGCAGCATGGCTTCGGTCGCGGGTCCGCCGTCGCCGGAGTAGCCTTTCTTGCCGTTGCCGGCGACGGTGCTGACGACGCCGGTCTTGCCGTCCACTTTGCGCACAACGGCGTTGAGCCGATCGACGATGTATAGATGTCCGGACTGGTCGCGGACGACGGCATAGGGTTCGTTGAACGCGGCGTCTTTCGCCGGCCCTTCGTCGCCCGAATAGCCTTTCTTGCCCGAGCCGGCGACGGTGGTAATGACTCCGGTCTTCAAATCCACTTTGCGGATGCAGTGGTTTTCCGCCTCAGCGATGTAGAGTTCGTCGCCGGCGCTTTCGCAATGAAAAGGCTGTGCGAGAGTTGCCTTTGCCGCGAGCCCGCCGTCGCCGGTGAAACCCTTTTCGCCCGTGCCGGCGACAAGTGTGAGTACCCCGGGCGTGTATTGGGCAAGGCCAAGGGTGGCAAGGCACAACCAACAAACCAAGGCAAAGAGGCGCATGAGATTCTCCATGGTGGAATGGCGAGTATTCCATCGCCACCGCGTTCCCGCCCTCTTTTTCCATACTTTTTTGCTCAACCCGGCAAGCGCGAATATTACATGTTTCATTTGGACAGCCGCTTTGACGCGCTCTACAACGCGGCGGGCGCGGCGATACGCCGCGACCCGACCGGCCGCGCGGGCACGGACGTGGGCAACGAGCTGGACCTGTTTCTCAATTTCCACCTGAGCCCGCACCAGGACATATTGGTGGGCTACAGCAAGCTGTTCGCGGGCGATTTCATCCGCGGCACAGGGCCGGGGCAGTCGCCGGAGCTGTTCTACGTGCAGTACAGCTTTCGCTGGTAGGCAGCGCTAGCCGCCGGCAACGCCGACTTGCGTTCGCTCGTGGAACGCACGGCGGCCTTTGATTTTCTGCGCGATGGCGTCGAGGATGTCTATTCTCAAACGCGGCACCTTCACTAGTCCGAATTCTACAGCTATTTTCTTAAGATCGGCTGCTCGCAGCTGCAAGAGTCCGGCTAATGCCGAATCGACGGTCTCGTAGCGGAACCCGGCATCAAGAGCGCTTTGGTAAAGGGACGTGACGAGCTGGGTCGCTTCCCGAATCAATTCTTCGTTGGACTTGGCCGGCTGCGCCGCTTTGCGCGCACGCGCGACTTTGACTGGCAGGATTCCCGTCTGCCGATAATTCTGGGCTTGCTGCAGGAGCGCACACCAATCCGTCAGCTTCATGGACTGAAATGGCTCAAGGCTTTGGATCAAGCCGTCGAACTCCTTGACGATGTGTTTGCCGCCGCCGGCGTCGCTGACGAAGCCGGCGAGGTTACGCAAGAAGGCTTGCAGGTTGGCGACGATCATGGATCACCATGCGGGAAAGCACTTCGTTGACAATGTCGGTAAAAACGGGCTTGAGTTCCAGGTCGAAAGCGGCCAGCGCGCGTTTCTCGGCGGCGTCGGCAAAAGCATTCTTGTTTGGCACAGTCTCCTGGAATAGATAGACAGGCTCTTGCCAGACTTCTTGGCAATAGGTCTGCAAATTGTGCCATAGGTTGGTTTCGCGCCCGGTGAGCTTCGTCTGACGGTAGACGCGATTGCCCAAAACACCGAGGATGGCAAGCTGCGAACAGACGCCTTGGCGCTTGAGCAGCTTAAGCCAACCGAGCAAGAGAGGAACGGCATCGGCGGATGGTTTGTCCAGCAGCACGGGGATTAGAACAAAGTCGGCGCAGGCCAATTTTTGGTGGCGCGTTTTGTACTTGGCGAGCAGCGCCGCCTGCGACGCGGCTTCCACTTTTCCTTTGTCATTGTCACGGCTGAGCGCTCGTATCTTTTCCAGTGCGCGTGACCGGTCCGTTTCACGGTCTATTTTCTGCGCGTCCAAGAGCCCCAGAAGACTCTTGTTCTTGCTCTGCTCTTCGCTGCACTTTTCTTGAGCGCGCTCCAAGTCGTTTGTTAAACGCTCCTTTTCTCTTTGCCAGTCTTTCATATTCCATGGAAAGATGAACCAGCGCAGCCAGCGGCCAACGACAAGCAATCCCACGCCGCCAATGAGCACGCCGATCACGAGCGCGGCGATGCGCTCGCCGGTCCAGTTGGTGGCGACGTTGACGAGGAAGTCGGCGAAATCCTTGAGCACGGCGGCACCTGAAACGCGGTTGTCGGGGCCGTGTCATTTTTGGTGGTTATGTATAAGGGGTCAAGCGAAAACCACATTCGATCCACAATTACGGCAAGAACTCAGACGCGGGAATCATCGCGACAAGCTGCCCATCCAGAACAAACGGGATCTGGTCTAGCGCGCGATAGTCGATGCGTTGCTTATACCCGGAGGTCATGGAATGATTTGAGTAGCATTCGACTTGGTTGTCGACGAGGTTAATGATCCAATAATGCGCGATGCCGGCGCGGGCGTAGATCCGGCCCTTTTCCTGCCGGTCTTGCGTTAAGGAGGTTTCCGCCACTTCGACGAGCAGGCCAACGTCTTGCGGCTGGGGATGGCGATGCAAGTAAGTCCGTTCATCGCCACGCACGACGCCGATATCCGGCTCGGGTTCGCTGTCCGCCGTGGTAATAGCCGATTGAATGCGAATTTCCCAGCCCGAAGGAAGCCGCTGGCCCAGCGCTTTGCTGGTCATTTGAATGACGCCGTCGTGTGGGGGTTTGCGCGGCATTTTGGGAACGATCCATCCTTCGAGTAGTTCGACGTTGTCGTTTTCGGACAAGATGCCGGTGTCGATCATGTGATGGTATTCCGCAACCGTGAGTCGGCGCATGGGCGGCGGCGGGGGGCCGGAAGGTGGCAAGGTTGGGGGCGCTTTCGTTGACATAGTTCGCTCCTTGCAGCCAGTCTACCTGACCTCCCAGGAAAGTCCATCCCGTACTAAGTAGGATCTTCAACCTGCGCCGAATGCAATTTGTGCAGCGGACCAAGCCCATAAAGCTGCGGCCAGCGCCACAGCACGGTGACGACGACGAGCATCGTCGCCGCCCCGCCGCCGACCACCGCCACGATGGGTCCGAATAGACGGGCGGCAACGCCCGACTCAAAGCCGCCCAGCTCATTCGACGAACTGATGAATACGGTGTTGACCGCCGCCACCCGGCCGCGCATGTGGTCAGGCGTGAGCGTTTGCATGAGCGTGCCGCGCACCACGACGCTGATGTTGTCGAGCGCGCCGGTCAAGCCGAGCATCGCGAACGAGAGCGCAAAGTTTTCCGACAAACCGAAGACCACGGTGGCGGCGCCGAAGCCGGCCACTGCCAAAAGCAAAGCGCGGCCCGGGCGGCGCAAGGGCGGTCGGTGCGACAGCAAAATGGCCATGACGACTGCGCCGATGGCGGGAGCGGCCCGCAGCCAACCCAGACCGGTCGGGCCGACGTCCAGGATGTCCTTGGCAAAGATCGGCAACAACGCCACCGCGCCGCCGAAGAGCACGGCAAACAAATCCAGTGTGATGGCTGCGAGCAAAAGCTTGGTCCGCCAGACAAAGCGCAAGCCGGCCAAGAGGGATTCGAACGATCGTGCTACCGCTATGCGCTTGGCGACGTGCGGCTGAATGGGCGTAAGCACACTGACGCAAGCCAGCGCGCAGGCGGCGGCGAGATAGTAGGCGAGAAGTGCATGTCCGGTGGCGCCAATGACCAAGCCGCCCAACGCCGGGCCGGTGACGTTGGCGATTTGCCAGCCGGTGCTGTTCCACGTAACGGCGTTCGCCAGCGTGTCGAGCGGCACTACTTGTGCCAAGAGGGAAGCGCGGGCCGGCGCCGTGAAGGCCCGTGCCGTGCCGGCCAAGAGAAGACAGACGTAGACCAGCTCCACCGGGCCTTCGAGCGCGGACAGCGCCGCCAACGCGAGCGACGCCAGGGCCGCCGCTGTCTGCGCAAGTTGAAACACGAGTTTGCGGCTATAGCGGTCCGCGGCCTGCCCTGCCGGCAATGCCAAAAGCAGTACCGGCAAGAATTGGGCCAAGTAGGCCAGACCCAAGTTCCACGCTGATCCCGTTCGCTCATACAACTCCCAGCCGACCACGACCGCCTGGATTTCGCTGCCGATGCTGGCCGTCACGCCGCCGGCCAAGAGACAGCGATAATCGCGATAACGCAGGGCGGCGTACGGGTCGTGTCCTTCCAATGAAATCCTCGCTGACTTATCATTGCAAACGGGCAACGATTCCTTGATTGGAATATTGATAGACAAATTCCGAGTGAATGCGCGTCTTCTACTTCAGGCGTGGGGCAAAGGATGGGCGAGCCGGTGTATGACCCGCTGATCGAGGGTCTTGCCGAAGGGCGCGAGGAGGCTTTCGCCGCGCTCTACGACCGCTATGGCTTATCGCTTTATCGCTGCGCCTGAAACAGGCAGACGGCGGCTTGGTGCTCTACAGCGTCGGCCGCAATCTCTTGGACGATGGCGGCCAGTCTTGGGACGCCGCCAAGAATCACGGCGACATTGTATTTCGGTTGCCGAAACGTTAGTGCCGTTTAGTGTTTGCCACATTCCTCGACGCGATAAGCCCTAGTGGACGCCAAGCTAGCGCCGCTTGGTCCAGGTTTCTTGGCCGTACTTCTCCGCCGCCAACTTGACCACAAGGTCCGTCGGCCACACCGTGAGCTCTTGCTGCGCGTTCCAACCCTGGCGCAGTCTGCGCTTGAGATCTTGCGCGCTCGCCGGCACATTCATCAAGAAATCGCGATGTGCCCGGCCGCCGCGATACTCCGGTTGCCTTGCAGGCAGCTTCAAGTAGCGCTCCACCAACGCGAGGTCAAAATCATAAAGCAGCGTGCCGTGATGCAAGAGATTATGGCGCTTGCGTTGTTGCGAATTGCCGGAAAGCTTGTGCCCACGGCACGCCACGTCACTGACGCCTGACGGCTCGATGCCGGGCAGGACATCTTCGAGGGAAGCCGTAAGCTTGCCGAGCAGGAATCGATACGAAGCGCGCACGTCGCCAAGGGCCGCGTGCTCCGAATAGGGAAGGATCAGCGAATAGAGCAAGCAGCCCGCCCCCAAAAGCACCGTCCCGCCGCCGCTGGCGCGGCGCGCAATCGGCACGCCGTCGCTAAGACATCGCGCTTCGTGCACGTCGTCGGCCAGCCGGCAGCCGGCGCCTAGAACCAGCGCGGGCATGGGAAACTCCCAAAAGCGCAACAAGGGAGCGTGCTCGCCGCGCCCCTCCGCGTCTTCCGCCCACAGCAGCAGCGCTTCGTCCAACGCGAGATTGCTGGGCAAATCGGACAGCGTCAAATCAAGGAAGTGCATGCGTTAGCGGAACTCTTCTGCATTGCGTCTATTGAGCAACGCCACAAACGCCCAAACGCAATAGGTCAAGAGCAACGCGAAGATGAGGAAGTTGATGAAGAAATCGAGCACGCGCGGATTGCCAAATCCCATCGGCACGGGACGCGACAAGGCCACGAACGAGCCGATGAGAAAAAGTATGCTGGCGCCGCCGCCAAACCCGGCGACGATCAAGGTCATGATGCGTCCCCAACTGCTCCGGTTCAAGACACCGATGCTCGCGGTGATCGCCAACGATCCCCAGACCAAGACAATCAACGTGAAAATGACAATAAGGGCGAAAACCTCGCCGAAAAAGGGGACGCCGATAAAAGCGCCCTGGGGTCCGCCGTGCGAACCGGCGATGACCACCGCCATCAGCAAACACATGCCGAGCAGCAAGTCCAGGCTACCGACCACAATGCCGAAGACACCGACGCCCGTGACCGCGCCGCTCCGTTCCTCGTAACGACGACGCCGTCTCGGGCGGTCGTAATCGTCGTCTTCCCAGTCGTTGCGCGGCATCGATTGCTCCTTCAAGATTGGAAATCGCGCGAAATGATGAGCCCGACGCGCGAGCAAGGGTCTGTATTTTCCCCGGTTTGCAAGAATACTGGCGCGGCGATGCAGTTTCAATAGGACGAGATTCTCTTTGCGGAAAAATCTCCCAGTCGGCACAATAAGCCATTGCGGATATGATGGAAACACAGGGGACGCCATGGCTGGGCCCACATTGGTCCAACGGCAATGGACGGAAGACCTGATTGTAGGCGAGGTCCGATTGCGATGTAGTTTCGGGCGGCGTGGTAAGCAGGTTCTTCGATTCACTGTCCAATTGGAGGAGGCATTTTGTCAAGACCGTTGGCGGCCTGTGGTGCGCTACGACAATGCACACGGTTTCTGGCATCGCGATACCATTCATGCCGACGGTACCCAAGACAAGACTGGTGTGTTTGTGGGTGATATCAGCACTACTTTCACGCACGCCATTGATGATTTGAAAGCTAATTGGCAGGTCCAGGTTACCCGGTATCTAGAGGAGATCTCGCAATGATCGATCCACACGAGTTTGCGCAAAAACAGTTAGAACTCACGGCCGAGTTTGGCAAATACGTTTTCGAACATCCCGAGGTTGACGATGTTCTTCCACCGGAATCGCACATTTACTTTGAAATTGAAGGGGAAGACGCGTTTAATCGTTACAGTCGGGAAATGGCCGAAAAACAAATTCGTGATTCGGGATGGCCCATTGTTCGTGTAAGAATCAAGGGAATAGCTCCGCCGCAAGGTTCACGTCTAATCGAGCCGGTGATCGAATCCGTGCCCGAATTGGCATGAATTAAGCTCCCTTCCATTTCAAGGTTCGACGGTTTTCCATGGCTACACTGCACGACCTGCTTTACGCGCAGCCAACTCTATACGACGTCCGCACCTCGGCCGCCGGGCCCGCCGGCAGTTTGCCGCTCACACCGGAGTTGTTGCGCGAAGCGCCAAGCGGCGATATCTTCGGTCTGTCGATGGACGTCGGCATGGGCTGGAACCCCGCCGAGCTCAATCGCCCTGAGTTTCTGATCCTGAGCACCCAAGGCGGCCTGCGCGGCCCCGACGGCACGCCGGTGGCGCTCGGCTATCACACCGGGCACTGGGAAGTCGGCCTCTTGATGAAAGCCGCGGCCGAAGAATTGCGCCGGCTGGGCGCCATCCCGTTCGCAGGCTATTGCACCGATCCGTGCGACGGCCGCACGCAAGGCACCGTCGGCATGATGGACAGCCTGCCCTATCGCAACGACGCCTCAATGGTATTGCGCCGGCTGATTCGCTCGCTGCCGACGCGCAAAGGCGTTCTTGGCGTCGCAACCTGCGACAAAGGCCTGCCGGCGATGATGATGGCGCTGGCGGCCATGCGCGATTTGCCGTGCGTCATCGTGCCCGGCGGCGTGACGCTGCCCCCGTCGGAAGGCGAAGACGCCGGCAAAGTGCAGACTATCGGCGCACGCTTTGCGCACGGCGAAATCACCTTGGAGAAAGCCGCCGAGCTCGGCTGCCGGGCCTGCGCCTCGCCCGGCGGCGGCTGTCAGTTCCTCGGCACCGCGGCAACTTCGCAGGTCGTCGCCGAGGCGCTCGGCATGGCGTTGCCGCACTCAGCGCTGGCGCCGTCCGGGCAGCCAATCTGGCTCGACCTGGCGACGCGCTCGGCCCGCGCGCTCTTGGAGCAATATCGCCGCGGCGTGAGCATGCGCCGTATCCTGACGCCCGCAGCCTTGCGCAACGCCATGGCCGTGCACGCGGCGTTCGGCGGCTCCACGAATCTGCTATTGCACATTCCCGCCGTGGCTTACATGGCCGGCTTGGAACGGCCCACGGTGGAGGAATGGCACGCCCTCAACCTGCGCGTGCCGCGCCTTGTCGATGCCCTGCCCAACGGCCCGATCGGCCATCCCACCGTGCGCGTCTTCCTTGCGGGCGGCGTGCCCGAAGTCATGCTGCATTTGCGCGACCTCGGCCTCCTGGACGAAACGGTCCTCACGGTCACGGGCGCCACGCTCGGCGAAGTGCTCGACTGGTGGAAGACATCCGAGCGCCGCCGCCAACTGCGCGACGTCTTGATGAAGAACGATCACGTCGATCCCGACGACGTGATCATGAGCCCGAACCGCGCGAAAGAAAGAGGACTGACATCCACCGTGACGTTTCCGCGCGGCAACCTCGCTCCGGAAGGCTCGGTCATCAAAAGCACTGCGATCGATCTCAGCGTGGTCGATGCGGACGGTGTTTATCGCAAGACCGGCCCGGCGCGCGTCTTCACCACCGAGCGCGCGGCAATTGCCGCAATCAAAAGCCAAGGCGCCGATAGAATCAAGGCCGGCGACATCCTCGTACTCATTTGCCGCGGGCCGATGGGCGCGGGCATGGAAGAAATCTACCAGGTCACGTCGGCCCTCCGGCATCTGTCCTTCGGCAAGCACGTCGCGCTTTTGACGGATGCTCGCTTCTCCGGCGTCTCGACCGGCGCCTGCATCGGCCACGTCGGCCCCGAAGCTCTCGCCGGCGGCCCCATCGGCAAAGTGCGCGACGGCGACAAGATCCAGATCATCATCGACCGCAACAAACTCGAAGGCACGATTGACTTGATTGGCGAGCCCGCAGCGCCAGCAAGGGACTTCACCCCCGACGAAGGCGCCCGCGTCCTGGCGCAACGCCCGCCCCGCCCCGATTTGGCGCCCGATCCCAACCTGCCGGACGACACGCGGCTATGGGCGGCGCTGCAGCGCGTCGGCGGCGGGACGTGGGGCGGCTGCGTGTACGATGTGGAAGCGATTGTGCGAAGCCTCGGAACCCAGGTA
>JAKEHV010000569.1 GCA_022614915.1 Gemmataceae bacterium
GCGGCCCCGCTCGGGCTGGTGACCAATGCCAGTCGGCGCGGAAAACGCGGCAGCGGCTTTTTTCGTTGCGGATCGAAGTAACCCTGCTTGGCGAGTTTTCCCTTCAGTTTCCGCAGGGCGATGTCGCGCGCCCCCAGGCCTTTGGGCTGAATCTGGTCGATGTAAAGCTGGTACTTCCCTTGTGCTTCATAAACGCTGACCTGACCGCGCGCGAAGACCTCCATGCCGTCGCTCAAATCGGGCTGTAGTCGTTGCGCGGTGCTGCGCCAGATCACGCAGGACAAGCTGGCGCGGGCATCCTTCAACGTCAGGTAAACGTGGCCGGAGGTGTGCACTTTGAGCGAGGAGATTTCGCCGACGACCCAGACGGAGGCAAAGCCCGATTCGATCACTGACTTCAGGCGCGCGGTCAATTGGCTGACCGTGCATGCCTGCGGTTCCTCGACTCTGTCAAACAGGGACTGTGTATTCGGTGTGGGCATGGATGGAATCAGTAAAAGCCCAAACATTGGTCTTCAGGGATACAATTGGTCGTTCACGCTGGGTGGCATGCTTTCGCCGATCCTTTGCAATGCGAGCGAACCCTGAACCAGCACGGCGAAAGCATGCGAAGCGCCGGGTTGCGTGGCGCTTTTGCATGCCTTGGCGGTGCTAGTCCAGGGTCGACGTCCTTGCACAGGAGCCGCCAAGGCATGCCACCCATTGTTTAGCGTTGTTAGTATCATTCCGTTGCAAGGCACCTGCGAACGCTAAACAAAACCGGCGCAGGGCAATCCAAAGGTTTCCGCCACCGCGGGGTTAGTCACTTTGCCCGCGCGGATGTTGACGCCGTGCGCCAGCGCCGGGCTGTCGGCGACCGCCTTGTCATAGCCTTTGTTTGCCAGTTGCAGGACATAGGGCAGCGTCACGTTGGTCAGCGCATAAGTGCTGGTGCGGCCCACAGCGCCCGGCATGTTGGTCACGCAGTAATGCAGAATGTCTTCTTCAATATAGGTCGGCTCACTGTGCGTCGTGGGCCGCGAGCTCTCGACGCAGCCGCCTTGATCGATGGCGACGTCGATAATCACCGCGCGCTTCGGCATGCGCTTCAAGTCTTGGTGTTTCACCAGAAAAGGCGCTTTCGCGCCCGGAATCAGCACGGCGCCGATGAGCAAATCGGCGCGGGTCAGCGAATCGAGGATGTTGTGCCGGTCCGAATAGAGCGTGGTCACGTTGGGCGGCATGACGTCGTCGATGTAACGCAGCCGATCGACGTTTATGTCCATGAGAATGACGTTGGCGCCCAGGCCCGCGGCGACCTTGGCGGCGTTGGCGCCGACCACGCCGCCGCCCAAAATGAGGACGTTGGCTGGCAAAACGCCGGCCACGCCGCCCAGGAGGATGCCCCTGCCCTCTTGCGGCCGTTCCAGATACTTCGCCCCTTCCTGGATGCTCATGCGGCCCGCCACCTCGCTCATCGGCGTCAAAAGCGGCAGCGTGCCGTTCTTGTCGCGGATCGTTTCATAGGCGATGGCGCTGATCCCGGATCTTAGCACGGCGTCGGTCAGTTCCCGGTCTGCCGCGAAATGAAAATAGGTGAAGACGATTTGTCCCGAACGCAACAAGGGCCATTCGTCCGGCAGCGGCTCCTTCACCTTGACGATGAGGTCGGCCCGTTTCCAGATTTCCGCGGCGGAAACCGTCATCTGGGCGCCGTTGGCGGCGTATTGCTCGTCGCTGATGCCGCTGCCCGTGCCCGCGCCGGACTGGATAAGCACCTGGTGGCCGGCGCGCGTGAGCTCATCCACGCCCACGGGAATCATGGCCACGCGATACTCATCGGTCTTGACTTCCTTGGGCACGCCAATGACATAACGGTTCTTGGACATTGCTTCCTCCCCGGACTTTGCATTATTGTAAGTGAAGCGAACTTATTTGTTAGGACGCCACATGTCACAACCTGCTTGGGCGGATTTTTTCACGGCGGCGCAGTATCAACGCTTTCGACAGCTCGTGTCGGACTACTTCACGCAGCAAAACCGGGCCTTCGATTTCGGCGACGGCGTGATCAAGGTCGAGGACGGCGACGACGGCGCCAAGCAGCAATACGGCCTCATGAACTTGGCGCAGATGTGCCACCGCAACGACGAGGCGGAATGGGCCGAGATCATCGCCGACCATTTCCGCACGATGGAGAAGAGCCAAAAAGAGCAGAAAGTCCTGGAACAGCGGATCGACGATTTCAGCCGCGTGGAAGAGCTCTTGGCGGTGCGGATTTGGCCCGAGGACTATCTCGACAGCCTGGATCGCGACAAGTTGCTGCATCGCCAGGACCTGCCGGGGACGATATCCGCGCTCGTATTCGACTTGCCTTCGTCCGTGCGCAACGTCACGCCGGAGGAAGCGGAGTCGTGGGGCAAAAGCACGGACGAGTTGTTCACTATCGGACTGGCCAACGTAAAGGAGAATTGCATTCCGAACATCTCGGAGGAGGAACTGGGCGAAGGCGTGCGCTTGACGCTGTTCGCCGACGAGAGTTTTTTTGTCGCCAGCCACGCGCTCTTATTGGAGGAGCACCCGGAAACGATCGGCGCTTTCGGCGCGCTTCTGGGCATACCGCACCGCCACGTGCTCTTGGCGTATCCCATAGAGGACACGCGCGTCTTGCAGGCCGTGCAGATGATGATTCCCATCATCCTGGGCATGGAGCGCGACGGGCCCGGCTCCATCAGCCGACGCCTGTATTGGTATAACCAAGGAAACTTCACGGACCTGGCCTTCAAGCTCGAAGGCAATACGCTCAATTTCGCGCCGCCCGACGACTTTGTGGAGATGCTGAACCTCTTGAGCGATCACGACAACGACGAGGAATAACGTAGTGGAATTCAACGTAGACCCCACGCTCCGCGTGGGGGGGCGACTTCAACCCCCACGCGGAGCGTGGGGTCTACGTTGCAGCCATCCCGCGCGTTTTCTACAACATGGACAAGGCTTCGCCCATTCTCACGAAGGAGGACACCATGCGAAAACTATCATTGCTCGGATGTGTGTTGGGAGCGCTTTGGGCGTTCGGCCCGTCCTTTGGCCAAGACAAGAATCCCGTGGTCGTCATGGACACGAGTTATGGGAAAATCACCATTGAGCTGTTCGCGGACAAAGCGCCGATCACCGCCAAGAACTTCCTGCAATACGTGGACGACAAGTTCTACGACGGCACGATCTTCCACCGCGTCATCGCCGACTTTATGATTCAAGGCGGCGGCATGGAGCCGGGCCTCAAAGAAAAGAAGACACGCGGCACCATCAAGAACGAATCGTCCAACGGCCTGTCCAATGAACGCGGCACCATCGCCATGGCGCGCTTGCCGCAACCGGACTCAGCCTCGTCGCAGTTCTTCATCAACGTCGTCCATAACAAAGGTCTGGATCGCGCCAACGCCAAGGATAAGGTCGGCTACGCCGTGTTCGGCAAGGTGCTGGACGGCATGGACGTGGTCGACAAGATTCGCCGCGTCGACACGTCCACACAGGGAGACCATGGCAACGTGCCAATGCAGGACATCATCATTCGCTCGGTAAGAAGAAAGTAATCTGCGCTTGCGGCTTCGCGCTCGCAGAAGGCCCTGCCGCGACATGGGTCGAATCGAGCGCGAAACGATGAATCAGAACCGCTGTGGAGGAGAAACTGTGAGGTGGATCCTGTTTGTCAGTTTGTGCTTCGGCGCCGTCGGCTGCGGCTCGGCGCCCAGCGGGCCCAACCCTGTTGTGGTCATGGAAACGTCGATGGGCGAAATCAAGATCGTGCTCTTTCTAGACAAGGCGCCGATCACGGTCAAGAACTTCCTGGCCTACGTGGACGAGAAGTTTTACGACGGCACCATTTTCCACCGCGTGATCTCCGATTTCATGATTCAAGGCGGCGGCTTTCTGCCCGGCATGAAGGAGAAACGCGAAGGCCGCACGATCAAGAACGAATCCAACAACGGGCTGCGCAACGAGCGCGGCGCCCTGGCCATGGCCCGGAAGGATGATCCGCACAGCGCCAGCGCCCAGTTTTTTATCAACGTCAAGGACAATCCGGGGCTCGACCGCGACAGGGCCGGTGACGGTGTGGGCTACGCGGTTTTCGGCAAGGTCCTCGACGGCTTGGACGTGGTCGACGAGATTCGCGCCGTGAAGACCGGCACCGTCGGCCGTCACGGCGATGTGCCCGTCGACGACGTGCTCATCAAGTCGGTCCGGCGCGTCGAGACCAAGGAGAAAAAAGACTGATGCGCAATGTTGTTGGTCTTTTCGTGATTCTCATCGCTGGGCCCCTGTCTCTCGTCGCCCAACAGCTCGCGCCGCAGTTGCCGAGCATCAATCCCGCCGCGGCCCGGCTCGAGCAAACCATCAGCGGACTTGGAGGTCCCGGATTCTGCCTGGCGTATCATCCCGTGCGCGACATCCTGGTGGCGGGCTGCGAACTGGGCACGCTGCAAGCCTGGAACAAAGACGTTTTGTTGAGCATCCGCACCGGCTCGGGCACTGCTCAGGTGCAGTCCGCCCACCAAGGCGCAGTCGTAGCCCTGGCTTGGCGCGGCGGGCACATCCTTGCCTCGGCCGGCAGCGACCGCAAGATCCATTTTTGGAACTTGGATGAAGGCAAGATCGCGCATTCCGCTGTCCGCGACGCCCCGGTCAAAGCGTTGGACATGTCCGCGGACGGCAAGACGCTCGCCAGCGCCGGCGAGGACATGGCCGTGCAGCTTTGGGACACGGCCGCGGGAAAGCCGCTGGCCAAACTTATTGGCCATAAGGACTGGATCTTGTGCGTCGCGTTTAGCGGCGACGGCAAACAGCTTGTCAGTGGCGACATCAATGGCTCGGTAATCTTGTGGGATGTGCCCGGCGCGAAAAAGCTCAAGGATTTGCCCACGCCGCCGAGCCCGCCGCCCAAGGAGCCGCCTCCCGTGTTTCCGGCGCAAGCCCTCGCCTTCAGCCCCGACGGCAAGAGCTTCGCGTTGGGAACTGCGGACGGAAATATCCAGCTTATCAATATGGCCGACGGCAAAGTGTTGCGCGCCATCCCGGGTCACACCAGCGCCGTCACAGGGCTGGCGTTTCACCCAAGCGGCAACGTGCTGGCGTCGTGCAGCAAGGACCGCACGGTGCGCCTTTGGAATCCCGCCAACGCGCAATCATTAAAAGTGCTGGAGGGGCACGGCGCCTGGGTCGAAGGCTTGACGTTCATCGGTCAGGGAACGCGGCTAGCGTCGGTGAGCGCGGATCAGACGGTGCGGATTTGGGATTTGACCGAGCCGGCCAAGAAATGAAAAACGCCGAGGATCCAGGCTCGGCGTTTTCATCGCTTTATCAGTTGCCCTTCATCCATTCGTTGTGCTTATCCGTGTTTAGTCCGTGATCGTCCGTGGCTCACTTCTTTAGTGATTCGAGTCGTTTCATCCAAGAAGATTCTTTTACCCTTTTCTCCAGGGCGTCCTGCCGGTCCTTGGGCAACGCCTTTACCCTCTTTTCGACGTCTTCCATTTTCTTGGCAGACGCCATGATTTCACCCATGGCGGCAAACATCGCCTGGGGATTGGTCTTGGCCTCGGCCTGCGCCTTCTCAAGAATCTTGATCATGTCGTTGCTGAATTTCTCCATTTCGGCGTAGATCTTGTCTTCCTCAGTTTGCCCACCGCAACCGATGAAGAATGCCATCAACAGCAATCCACAACCGACGAAAGCTGACTTTCTCATGATGCTCTCCACGACGGGAAGGGCGCTCCTGACTACCCCCGTGGCGGTCATGGCAACGACTTTCCGCTTTGGGGAGGGTAAGGATTGCTCAGTCGAACGGCAAGGCCGCGGCTTGCGCTTGAATGAGGAACGAAAATGACTTGCACGCGCATCCGAATGGCGGACAATGAAAGATCGCCGAGTACAGGAGACGATCGCCATGCCCCGTTCGCGCTCCGGCTTCACCCTGATCGAACTGCTTGTCGTTATCGCGATCATCGCCATACTTATCGGCCTCCTATTGCCGGCGGTGCAAAAGGTGCGCGAGGCTGCCTCTCGCGCCGAGTGTCTCAACAACCTGAAGCAACTGGGCCTGGCCCTACATGGTTTCCACGACGCCCACAAGGTCTTCCCGGCTTCCGGCTGGACGATGGCGGGCCCCGGCAACCTGGCGGGCAAGTTCGTTGGTTGGCGGCCGCTGACCTTGCCGTATGTCGAGCAAGAGAACCTGCAAAAGCTCTACAACTTCAATCTCGATTGGTGGGAAGGGACCAACGCCACGGCGGCCGGCGTCCCTCTCAAGATCTATCAATGCCCGAGCGTGCCGACGCGCAAAGAGGTCCTGTCTGCCGTCGCCCACCCGCCGCGGCCGGCGATGAATTTTCCCGTGCCCATCGCGCCCACCGACTACGAAGCCGTCATGGGCGTGCACGGGATTGTCAATCCCGTGCTCTACAACAGCGCCAACCAGTTTTCGGTGATGCATCGCAATTCGAGGACCAAGATGACGGGCATTATCGACGGCACGTCGAACACCATCATGGTCGTGGAGTGTTCCGCGCGTCCTCTGGTGTTTCGGAATTGGCGCGCGGACCCTAGCTTGATTAACGACCAGGGGATCGGCTGGGCGGACAGCGAAGGGCCGTTCAGCCTGGACGGGGCCAGCGCCGACGGCTCGCTCGAAGGCTGCGGACCCGGCAACGGCTGCTCTTCTCCTATGAATCGTAGAAATGACAATGAGCCGTTCAGTTTCCACACCGGCGGCGGCAACTTCCTGTTCGCCGATGGCCACGTTCAGTTCATCAACGAGTCCATACCGCTGGCAACGTTCGCCGCGCTGTGCACCAGGATGGCGGGCGAAGTCGTGAATCCCAACGATTTCTAAGAATCACTTCCTAAATCCGAAACTCGAATTCCGAAATCCGAAACAAATTCAAATCACAAAAAAGAAATCCAGAAACCAATGCCCGTCTGGTTTGGTTATTTCTTTTTGGGAATTTGATTTTGTTTCGGATTTCGTGTTTCGAATTTCGTGCTTACGTGGAACTGTTCGAGTCACTCTCCGGTTGAAAAATATCCTCGATCCGCTGCCCGAACAGCCGCGCCATGCGGAAGGCGAGGGATAAGCTCGGCTCGTACTTGCCGGTTTCGACGGCGTTGACCGTTTGCCGCGACACTTCGAGGCGCAGGGCCAGGTCGGCTTGCGACCAATCGCGCTCGGCGCGCAGAACTTTGAGGCGGTTCTTCATTGGTAGCGCCTCGAAGCGATGGCCACGCCGCCGAAATAGAATAGCGGCAAGTAAATCCACACATGGGCGTAGCTCCAATCTTCGAACGGCAAGTCGACGGCCCGCTGCAACAGGCCCAGCGTCATGAGCAGCAGGATCGCCAGCGGAAAAGCAATGGCCAGCGCTTCGAGCTGAATCTTGCGCTGCAGCTCGTCCATCGAGCGAATGCCGCTGATGAATACCCACAAGAACCCGGCGAAAAACGGCAGAGGAAACAAGGCCACGCACACGCGCAGCCAGGTTTCCACTTCGGCGTGCCTAAGGAGCCAGCGGGCCGCGAAGTAATCCGCCAGCCAGGCCAGCGTGACGCCGC
>JAKEHV010000101.1 GCA_022614915.1 Gemmataceae bacterium
TACCTGGCTGGTCCCACCCGTTCCCATTCCGAACACGGCCGTTAAGCAGCCAGGGCCGATGGTAGTGCGAATAGCGCGAGAGTAGGTCATCGCCGGATTTTTTCAAAACCCCCGCAGGGCGAAATCCCCGCGGGGGTTTTTTTGTCGACCCTTGCAAATGTTGATGCTGAATCGAGGAATCGCTGAATCATTCCTTGGGCCTTTGCAGCGACCGTAATTGTGAAAGGTACTGGGCCGCCTCTGCGTGGTAGGACGAATTCTCAAGGGCCTGTCGGAAGCAAGACTCGGCGCGGTCCAATCGTCCAAGGCGAAGGTAGCACTTTCCCAAATTCACCAAGACCGCGTCCCCCAAGATGTCCGGATCAAAGGCGGCGGAGCGATCATAGCTGGCGTTCTTGCCGAGCTCAAGAAGATGTTCGAGAAGCCGAGCGGCCAAGACGTAATCTTCGGATTGATAGGCGTGCTGCGCCACGGACCACACGACCGGGGGAGTGTTCGGAAACCAGCGTAAGGCCAACGCACGGGCCTGCTCGCGGGTCAGCCGGCTTTGGGACTGCTCTCTCGACACGGTCAGCAAGTATTCCAGCAACGAACCGACGGTAGCCGAAGGTGGAACGGGAGCGTCTTGAACAGGAATCAGCAACTCCGTGGCTTCCGCCATGACCGCATGACCTCGGGGGTCATTCAATTGAAGCAGTGTCCGACCAAATTCAATCACATAATGCAATTGGCCCGGGCGATCTTGCAATTCCTTTTCCAAAAGTCGGGCCGCCCAGCGCAACTTGGGTTCGGTCAACTTCGACAAGTAAGCGTGCCGCCAGACGGTGATATTCTCCGCGAGAAACAACTGTTGCCCGAATTGCTGGGCCAGTCCTCCAAAAGAAAAAGCGAAACTGGGATGAAGTCTGCCGGTAAAGCGAATTTCTGGACGGCGACGGAAAAGACGAAGCTGCAAAGTGTCCACGCCAAACTTGGGTTGATTGGCCCTTGGCATTTCCCAGACGTGAATCATGTAGCCGAGCGCGTCTTTTCTGCCCAAGTAATCCGCAACATGGATTCGTGCTTCTGGAGAAAGTTCCTCGTCCGGGTTCAACCACAGGATCCAGTCTCCCCGCGCCGTAGCCAACGCCACGTTTCGGCCCGCGGCAAAGTCATCGTCCCATTCCACTTGGACGACCTTGGCGGCAAGGCTTGCGGCAACTTCAACGGTGCGATCGGCAGAGCCTGTGTCCGCGACAATAACCTCATCGGCCACATCCGCGACTGAAGCGAGCGCGCGCGAAAGATTCTGTTCTTCGTCGCGGGTTAAAAAACACACACTCAAAGACATGGAACGGTAACACCCTTCCGAAAAAGATTACTCAGCACGAAAACGCTACCACAATTCACTTCGCGATGGAACCCCGCTCCATCGTTGATTGTACTTGTTCTCAGCGCGAAAATGCGGAATGGACGGCCGATGGACAGTCGTCGTATTGAGCCACCTCTTCGCGAATCGCGGCGACTTTCTTGCGTTCGAGCCAGGCACACGCCCAAAGAAGCGGGCCGAAAAAGCCTCCGTAGATGCCGGCCTGTATCAGCGCTCGGCGCGGGCTTTCCGTGACCTCCAGCAACATCAGTCCAGCACAGACCGCCCCAAGTATCCAAAACATCTTGCGCGGGCCGCGCTGTTTCTCGATGGCTTTGGCAAGCTTTTTCTCCACGTCGCTGCGGCGAGCGGGGCGCTCTCCGACTATGTCCACTTCGATATACTGCGGCGCGACATGGCGGCGAAGAAACTCATTTACCTCCTCGCGCGAGGCGCCGTGCATATGCCGCTGAAACTCGATTTCTTCGTCCGGCAGAACGATTTCCAGGTTCGTGAAATCGCGGCGAAGCGGGTCCAGCCGAGTGATGTGCACGCGCCCGACGTCGTCCCATGAATACGACCGATCCACTTCAGGTTGGTCATAAACGGAGAACCTCTTGCCGAGTCGAATGCCGGCGGCGTCGAGGATGATGGCATGCCCGATGCGGTATTGGAGGGTCAGCGTGTCTGGGACTTTGGGCGCGGGAGGAAGCCGGTACATTTCGTTGATAAGGCTCAGAGCCTGTTTCAAATCCTCGGGCGTAAGGAATCCCAGCTGGATCACTCGCCGACCGCACGGCCGCGCTGGATTAACCAAATCCGCACCGCGTTTCTCTATCCTGCCACTAGTGAATTCGCCCCACGGCCAGACGTCCCAGCCCAAAAGCCGCCGCCGCGCAACGCCTTGCTCGTCGACGCGTACCGCCCAGCGCAGCGGCAGCAACATGGTCATGCCGAGAGTTGTTAGCACCGCGATAAGGAATCCGCAGTTCGAAACGGGAAGTTGATGGACATGGCAGAACCAAAGAAAAACAACCCCGACCAGGGGCAGATCAATGAGGACGTAAAGTGCAAACTGGCGCAACGGAGGCGCGATGCGCAAGTACGCGGCGGTTGCGGAAATGGCCATTGCTCCTGCCATTTTAGCAGGAATCATTCGCGCGTGCCTGTCAGCGCTTTCAAGGTCTGGCTGAACTGGAGGCCGAGGTCCGGGCGGATCATGTGCACGAGGGCGATTTTCCCGCGAAGCCTGGCAAGAAAACGTGGGTCGCCTGTGCGGTTCTGCTTTTCCAGGCCCTCGTGCCGGGCGCGGTGCAGGATGGCGCGGAGCCGGCGAATTTCTTGACGCCGAATTGTGGGCTTCTGGTTCACCACGAGGCCGGTGACCAGCTGCGCGGCGTTGCGGCGCAACACACGGCTCTTATCCTCATTGATGGTGAAGCCCTCGTCTTGAGCGATGTGCCGTACCTTGGCCATGAGATAGCCGACACGGCCTTTTAAGTTGTCGTCGCCGGAGAACGTCAAGTCGTCGGCATAACGTGTGTAGTTTAAGGACAAGGCGCGGGCCAGGCCGATAAGGCGGTGGTCGAGGCGGCGGGCGACCTGGTTGGCGAGTGCGGGGCTGGTGCAGGCGCCTTGGGGAAGTCCGCGCTGCCCGGTGGCGACGAAGTACTTCTTCCCTTGAAAGAGGACTTGGCGGCGCGGACATTCGGTGCACAGCAGGGCGAAAACAGTGGCGACAGCGGGGGAATAGCCGAGCCGTTGAAAGACGGAACGAACCCGTGGAAACGTAATACTCGGGAAGAAGTCACGCACGTCGAGATTGACCAAGACAGCGTGGCCGGCATGCGGTTGCGCGTTGCTGAGAATGTTGCGGCCGCGGACGAAGCCATGGGCAGCGGCGTGAGCGGGCAGGGTTTGCAAAATGTTCTGGAAGATCCAGCGCTGCGCCTTGGCCAAGGTGCGATGCGGCGCGGACAGTACGCGCGTGCCGCCGCTTTTCTTGGGCACGCTGAAGTGAACGTAGTGCGTGCGGGTCGCTGTCTCATTGTGAAAGGCGAGCCAGCGCAAGCGTGGAATCGAAAGACCGAGCGCGCGGGCGACATCGGCGGGCGTGTTAAGCACGGGCAAACTTTGTGCGGCGAGCTTCGCGGCGTCGCTAGCGCGCTTGTCCAATCGGGACGAGACGCCCCGGCCCAAAAAGACAATGTCGGTAGCGCGGCGGCGGGCGACTGCTTCGGCCCGTTGCCTCTTACGTTCGGCCACTTCCTGTTTCTTCTGGGCCTTGAGCGCGGCCCGGCGTGCGCGATCGGCCTCGACTGCGGACTCCCCGGCCCTCGCTGCCTCGTGTTGAATGAACTCCAAGGTGGCGCGGCGATTCTCCATTTCAACGCCGACTTCGTGAATCGCCACCAATTCCTCCGGCGTGACGATGCCTTCGCCCACCATGCCGCGGTCGATGAGCTTGGTGCGCGGATCGTCCGCCGGCGGAATCAAGTCGCGGCGGCCGAACCAGGGATTGCTCCACAGTGGACGGCCCCGCGCTTTGGCTTCGTCGACCATGTCTTCGCGCGGGATGGGCAGAAAGTCGGCGGCGCTTAAGTCAAAGCTGGCTTGATAGCGCGGCTTCTGCTTCGGCGGAGTCGCGGTTACGGATGTGGCTGCGGCTGGTGGCGCAGTCGACGCGCGCGCTTGGATGCTGGTGTCGGGACCCGCGGGGCTCGAAGACTCGCCCCGCGGCGTAGCAATGCTGGAAGACTCGCCGCGCGGCGTCGAGCTGCCAAACAGACTTTGCCAGAGTCGACGCAGCCAGTTCACGAGATCCTCTAGTTCCACAAGAAATCGAACCACTGCTCCAACGTCGATTGGCGCTGGCCGCCCAGTGCTGCGTTGCGCAGCGCTTGCAAATGCCGGCACGGACCGCGGCGCAAGCGGTTTTTGAAATGGTGCGAACAATTGCATTGCCCACGCAGCATGCGGCCGTCGGCATCGAGCAGCACCGCGTTGTCCTTGCCGTCCACTTTGCCTTCCAGAACGCGCAGGCCATTCGGGAGCTTCTCGTCTTTGGTAAGGCGAGCGCGGCGACGGGCGGTGATTTCTCGTGCGGCAACGGTCTCCGGGTTTTCCTCGCCGAGCTGATTCAAGGCCAAGGCAACGGGAAGGACTTGCCGCCAGCGATACAAACCGGCCGGCAAATCATGGATGAGTTGTCCGAGCAAAGCCAGCCGATTGAGCCCAGCGGCGACATAGGCCGGCGCGGCCCCGGTGCGCTGTTGAATCTGCGCGAAGGTCATGGCCGGCTTCTCGCGAAACACGGCGGCGATGTCGCCCAGGACTTCGTCGCTGGGCTCGGCGGGGGGAGCGATTTGGTCCAGCGCATTGGCGGCGGTCCAATCGTTTGCCGTCCATCCCGACAATCCCAAGGTGAGCCGCATGTCGCCCAGGTGCATGACCCAAAAAGAAGGCAACCCCGTGCCGACCAAATAGACGTCGGCTCGTTCGATGAGGGGCAACAATCGGCCCAGGACGCGCAGCCGATCTCTGCCCCAGACACGGATGTTTTCGGCCCGTTTGCCTTGGTAAGGAACATCAGGCATGACGATGCGTTGCTCCCACGGCTCCAGCACGAGCTGGATCGGATTGCCCGGCTCCAGTTCAAAGCGAACGGCGCGCGGACTGCGGCGGGCGCGATGACGTTTCAGAAACGCGAGCAAAGAATAGAGGGCTTCGAGAGAAATCGGCACGCGCCGCATGGGCAGGGTTTGCACTGCTTGCAATTGCATGAAGCCGCGCAGCCAGCTTTGCGGCAAGTCGATTTTCTCTTCGCGATAACCTTCACCGGCAACGGCGACGCCGAAGCCGGCGGGATCTATTTGGAAGCGCGTTTCGCGATACGTGCGCAGTTTTTGAAAATGCTCGTAAAGATCCCACGAGTAATCGACATTGGTGGTGCCGAGGGCGACATCGGATTCCTGGGCAAAGGCGTCGCGCTGGACGCTCAGGCAACCGTAACTGCTTTCATCCGCGCTGAAACACTCGAAAAAAAGCACGTCCTGCGCGACCGTGATGACGGGATCGCACGGCATCAAGAGCCGCCACATTTCCGGATCATGGCGCATGAGATAATCGGAATATCGGTCGCGCGCCTTCCAGTAGCGATTGCGGAGCAAGTGGAAGCGCTTCTCCAGACCCGGCGGAATGGGTTCGGGCTCTTTGTCCAGCAGTTCACGGCGGACGTGAGAGGATGCAGCCTGGCGAATGGCTCGTTCTCGCTCCGCTTGCTGTGCCTTGTAGAGTTCGTAAGCCGACTTGTCGCGCGGCTTGTAGCGCAGATCACTGATAACGACGTCGTGCAAGGCGCTCATCGCTTCGCGAAAGCGAACCGGATCGCGTAAGACGCCGGAGAAACTGACGCGGTCACGGCGCAGATTGGGCGCCAACGACACCGCCAGTCCGTGCGGATCGGCAATGACGGCGCTGCGACGGCGATAGGCGAAAAACAGGTCCATCCGGGAATGTCGTGGTAGCGCGTCGGGATCCGCACTTCCCGTTGCGACTCGGCTTGTGCGGAGCCCAACGCGTGAATGAGCGAGTGCCGAATGGGCACGTCACTCGGCGCCTTTGTCCTTTTCCGGCTTGCGCTGCGGCAAGTAGACGTCTTTGGCCGTTTTGACGTCTTTGGCGGGCACCACTTTGATCTCGTAGCCCTTGACCATGCAGTCGTCCTTCAGGCCTTCCGGTCCGGTGCCGCGGTCGCCGCCCTTCGGTCCGTAGAACTCCGTGGTCTTGATCACGGTGAAGGTGCGATCCTTGCCATTTTGCAGCGTGATTGTAAAGGTGTTGGCCTTGATGTCCACCGACTTGACCTTGCCGGCGATGGCGTCCTTGGGCACTTCGAAATTCTCTTTGTCTTTCTTGACCTGTTTGGCGTCCTTGCCGTCTTTCTGCGGCGAGCCGACAGCGTCGTAGCCGAAGGCGCACAGGACCAGGGCGACGAATGAGGTGCCGAGAATGCGTGCAACCATGATGCGACTCCTTGGTCTAGAAAGGACTCAAAGTTACAAGGAAGTGAAGGGTTGCGGCGACAGGGCTGAATATAACGAAGTAGATTCAACAAGCAAGGCTTGAGTGCAAACTTTCATTGTTGCTCTTTGCTGGTTTTCCAGGTGAAATGACTTCTATGACTCGCGCATTCCGTTTGTTGTGCACCCTGTTGGCCGCCGCTTCCCTTGGCATGATTGTGACGGCCGCGCTCGCACAAGACTTCGGCAACTCGTGGCAACCTCTGCCGGTCCCCGGCGCTTGGGAAGATGTCTCCAAAGGCAGCCTTGCGAAATACGACGGCCACGCCTGGTATCGCTGCTGGGTAAA
>JAKEHV010000570.1 GCA_022614915.1 Gemmataceae bacterium
ATGTATCGGGGTCGCGGACTTCATCCTTGAAAATTTCGGCAACGATCTGCAGAAAGTGAGCGTAGTCCTCTGGCTTGAGGTAACACAGGTTTTGCTTGCCGAAGCGCTGTGGATCGAGGCGTTCCAGAAGCCAGGCGGCCGCGCGCCAGTATTTCGTAGCCGCCTCGCGCAGGGCCTGTAGTGGAGTAATCTCGGCCGTACAGCTTGCGCGGCGCAGAGCGTCGTTGAATTCCGAATTGCGCAGCGCTTCGCGGCGGATCGTGCTGGGCGCGCAGCCGACGTAGCGTGCGGTCCCTTCGAGGCTGCAACGACCGAGACGAGGGCACAAATCTCGCGGCGTTTGATTTCGTCCAGAGCGCGGGGCCGGCCGGCTTTGCGAATGATGTCTGGCGGTATTTGCATTAGACTGTTCCGTGGAGGAGGAAAGGAGCGTGGAAAGTGCAACCCCTAAACCTAACACATCGCGCGGCCAAATTCAGCAACGATTTTTGGCCACCTAGCGGCTTGCGCGGTGGCCAAGAAATGCGGCTTGACAGCACCCGAGCACACTTGCGTCCACCTACTCCTTGGGATATACTTTGGCTATACGGAAGGAGGAACTAATGGTAACCAAAGTGCAGAAATGGGGAAACAGCCAAGGGCTGCGATTTTCGAAAGACGTGTTGGAAGAGGCGCAGATCGGCGTTGGCGACGAGGTGCAAGTATCAGTCCGCGGCGGGCGAATCATCGTCGAGCCGGTGACCAAGGTGCGCGGGCGGTACGAGTTGAAGGAGCTGATTGCCAAGATTCCGAAGGGCAGCAAAGTTGAGGAGATTGATTGGGGCTCGGCGGTTGGAAAGGAAGCTTGGTAAATGCCTCGCTATATTCCGCAGCAAGGCGACTTCGTTGTGGTGACGTTCGATCCACAATCAGGTCACGAACAAAAGGGCCGCCGGCCTGCACTCGTGGTCAGCAAAACACAATTCAACCGGCACACCGGCCTGGCCATGCTATGCCCGATCACCAACACGTTTCGCAATTACCCATTCCACGTCGCCATGCCGTCCGGCTCAAAGCTGACCGGCTACATCATGGTCGAGCAGATCAAGAGCGTAGATTACGCGAGCCGCAAGGCGAAGTTCGTGGCGAAAGCGCCGCGGGCGACGCTGGATGAAGTGCTGAGTATTCTTGACGCGTGTATCTATGATTCGGCGTGATTCTGATATGTCATGCTGGATCAGGCAGATTGAATTCGCGGCGCAGGTCAGCGAAAGTTTCGGGCAACGGCTGGACACGTCCGGCTGCGGCATCGGCCAAGCCGATTCGGATGCCTTCGAGCGATTGCTCGCGCTCGGCCTTGAGCAATTGCAAGGCCTCCGTCACGAGCTGCTGCTCGTTTGGAAAGCATCCGAGCTGCAATTGCTCACGGACAAACGGTTGTAAGTCGGCGGGAATCTCGATGGTCATCGGCGAATCTCCGTAGTTTTATTGTAAGGCAACGTACGGGTCTGGAGAAGCCGCGTCATTTCACGTATTCGTTGAGTTGTCAAAGGCCACGAAGCGCGATGGCACGTGCAGCGTGCCTGCTACTTTGCGGAGCGGATACAGTCGTCAGTGATGAGGGATTTGAGATAGGGGAAGTCCGGCGGGATGCCGGGGCGGTGACCGGTTCTGGTAGATGGCCCGATATGTTCCGCGACAAGAGGGGTCGCCGGCCGGTATTAGCCGTCAGCAAAAGCGGGTCTAATCGGCACACCGGAAGTGGTTAACGCGCGGCGACGGTTTCGGCCGCGGTTCGTATTTTGCGAACTTTTGCCTTGCTAGTTCGTATTTTACGAACTATAATCTCGTTGGGTGCCGATACCAGGAGTGGTCACGGATGCGGGTGATTTCCCAGTCGCGACTGAGACAATACTGGGAATTGCCCGGCCGCGGCGATGCGGAGGGACCGTTGCGGGCGTGGTATACGCATGTGAAAGACAAGAGCGTCGCCTGGCACTCATGGGCTGAAGTCAAACCGTCATTTGCCTCGGCGAGCCTTGTTGGCAATTGTGTGGTCTTCAACATCGGCGGAAACAAATATCGGCTAGCGGCTCGCATTCTGTACCCGAGCCAAAAGGTGTTCATCCTGAAGGTAATGACTCACGCGGAATACGATCGGAACAAGTGGCAGGACGAGTGTGGTTGCTTTTCGCCACCACCAACGACTGCGGCCAAAGTGACAAGGAAACCGCGAAGAAGAGCGAAAGGAAAGTGAACGATGGCTCCCGCAACGAAGTATCGCCTGAAGCGTCCGCAGGGTGATTCTTATTTGGCGCTGGTCCGCGCATTCCCGCTGGCATCGATTCGTTCTGATGCTCACCTGCGCGCGGCCCAAGGCGTTATGGACCTGCTGCTGGCGAAAGGAAAACTAGACAGTGGTGAGACATTGTACTTGGATGCGCTGAGCGATCTCACGGCGGCCTACGAAGACGAGCACCACGCCATCGAGCCGGCATCCGATGCGGACATGCTCAAGCACCTTTTGGAGGCCAAAGGCGCCAATCAAACGGAGCTCCATCGAGCGACGGGCATCCCAAAATCAACCATCTCCGAAGTCCTTGCCGGCAAGAAACCATTCAGCCGACAGATGATCCGCAAGTTGGCGGCGTATTTTCAAGTCGATGTGACGGTGCTGGCGGGGAACTTGTGAGTGGTTTCAGGAGCACGCGATGTGCAAAAGTGATGCGGCAATGGCATGCGGAGCTTGCCTGCTACATTGCGGGGCGGATGCAGTCGTCGGTGATGAGGGATTGGGGATTGGGGAAGTCGGGCGGGATGCCGGGGCGGTGACGCTCTTCGCCGCGGTCGATGCGCCGCGTTACGTCGAAATTGAGCTCAAGGAGTTGTTTGAGGTCGTTAGGCGGTGAGAAGCCCTACACCAGAGATGCGCTACCGATTCTCCTTCCAGTTCCGCGAGGGTCCGTCGAATACAAGTGAGACCGAGTTCAAAACGTTTCGCCCCAAGAACCCGTAGCGGCCATCGATAAGCAAGAACTGCCCACGAAACGATTTGCCGAGAAACACAAGTTCTTGAAAAACGACCGGCGCCAGACTTTTCGTGCCGTCAAACGCCTCCACCTCATACTGCGAAAGCTGTTGCTGATCGCCGATTAGACCGATGATTGGCTCGCGCGGCAGGAATGAGACATCTGCACCGGTATCCAGGAGCATCGAGACATTCGGAACGGCAAGCCCGGTTGCCGGCGATCGAACTGTTACCAACGCCACGGGAGCGGGTGGGTGAAAGGCCGTCGAGTCATATGCCGGCATCCGGCACCTCCCGGACTTCCATTTCAAACTCCGCCGTCTGTTCGGGATGGGCAAGCCGCGGGCTGTGAATGCGCATGTTGAACGGCTGCGCCGCGCCGTCGCACTGCTCTTCCTCAATGCGCAAATGCACCCGCGCGCCGTCCGGCAGCACCAGCGGTTGAATCGGCCGAAATACGCCGTGGTCGTAGATGGCGTCAATGTCGTGCGTCATAATGACATTCTAATCCGCTGATGGCGCCTAGGTCCAGCATAGCCGCTTAAATGCTCACGAACGCGCCGCCGCTTATTTAGTGGGGCGGATGCCGTCGTCGGTGATGAAGGATTTGGGATTGGGGAAGTCGGGCGGGATGCCGGGGGCGGTGACGGCGTCGGGTGCGTGCGCACGTCG
>JAKEHV010000102.1 GCA_022614915.1 Gemmataceae bacterium
GTACTCGTGACACTCGTCAATCACAACGTACCTAAGCTGTCGAAAAAAACGGTGCCAGTTCCTTTCATGCCAAGGCAGAATCGCGCGATGAAGCATATCAGGGTTGGTCAAGAGCAATTGGACTTGATCTCGAACTAGCGGACGCTGATCCGTCTGGGTGCCGCCATCGTATCTGCTCACGAGAAACTGCGACCGTTGCGGAACTGACTGATCTCGAAGAATCGAATTAGTCCAGTCCTTAAGTTTCAACAGTTGATCATTGGCCAATGCCTTTTGAGGAAAGAGAAACAGCGCGCTGGTCTGCGGATTGACGGCCAAAGAATTCAACACAGGAACTGAAAAAATGAGCGATTTCCCTGACGATGTCTTAGTGGCGACAACGGTGTTCTTCCCTGCGAGAATGTGAGCGAGTGCAGCATGTTGATGCAGAAACAACCCGTCTGGAAACGACGAAGTAAGCCATCGCTTCACAGATCCTTGCAGTGAGAACTCGTCCGAACCCGTGAACGACCCGGTACGTGCCTCTTCGGGCAGGGGGGCGTAGTGAACTCGAAGGTCTTTCCATTCGCCGAGAAGTCGTTCAACGGATTCGATTACGGAATCAGGCACCATGATCTACTCACAAGAGCAAGGATAAGCAGGGTTTCTGTGAATTGTAAGCCGGTCTTGAACAAGTGAAAGGAAAAAAACAGAATCTTTCAATGCACGAGTCTAATTGACCATGTCGCGGAATCCGACGACCTTTTGGCAACTTTGCATTTTTCGCCCCGCCGAGTTACAATCCCATCTCCGCTCTGATCTCGCCAATTTTCGCCGTTGCGAAGGATCGTCGTCATGCGCACGAGGGTCGTTTTCATTGCTCTGGGCAGTTTGGGTCTCCTGATGCACGGAATCATCAGCGGCCAGGAGCCCGAGCTCGTCAAGAACCCGCCGACCGAGTTTGAATGCCGCTTTACCGAAGCCGCCATCACCATCGACGGCAAGGACGACGAGCCGGCGTGGAAGTCCGCGCAGCTCATCGACACGTTTTATCAGCCGTGGCTTGGCGAAAAAGCACGCCGGGCCAAGACCTCTACCAAGGCCAAGCTGCTCTGGGACCGTGAACACCTCTATTTCTTCGCCGACCTCGAGGACCATGACCTTTACGCGACGGTGAAAGAGCACGACGGCATGACCTGGAACGACGACGTGTTCGAGCTGTTCTTCCGGCCCGCCCAGGACAAGCCGGGTTACTACGAGTTTCAGGTGAACGCCGCCGGCACCATGCTCGACATGTTTCTGCCTAAGCGCGGGCCCGACGGCTATGCCCGCTACGCCAAGGAAGGCGACTTTCACATGCAGTCGAAAGTGCGGCTGCGCGGCACGCTTAACCAGCGCGGCGACCGCGACGAGGGCTGGTCGGTCGAAGGCAAGATTCCGTGGAAGGACTTCGCGCGCACCGGCGGCCGGCCTGAAGCGGGCGAGCGCTGGAAGTTCGCGCTGTGCCGTTACGATTACTCGAAGGAATGGAAGACACCGGAGCTATCGACGTGCGCCCCGCTCAAGAGCAAGACGAAGCCGGATTTTCACCTCATCGACGACTATGCGACATTGCGCTTCACGAAGTCGGACAAAAAGACGGGGCTTTATGATAAGCGCATTCCACTGACCACCTCGAAGGTAATCGGTTCCCCCGACCCGCCGCTGCCGTATCGCGTGGTGCGGACATACCCCAACTTGAAAATCCCGCACCTCATCGGCGCCACGCACCAGCCGGGCAGCGACCGCATCCTGTTCATCTATTCGCCCAAGTCCGCGGGCTATGGGCCAACGACGATCTGCCGATCGAAGGACACAGCGGACGTCAAAGAGTTCGAAACACTCCTCGAGTTGACGGACACCGCTTACGACATCGCCTTCCATCCCAAGTTCGCGGATAACGGCTACTTCTATGTGGGCAGCAACGGCTCGCGCGACAAGGGGCCGAAGATGACGCGCGTTACGCGCTACACCATGGAGCGCCCCAAAGCGGGACAGGTTGAAAACCTGTCCTACAACGTCGATCCCAAATCGGCGCTGGTCATCATCGAGTGGGAATCGGACGGACACAACGGCGCGGCGGTCGCATTCGGGCACGACGGCATGCTCTACGTCACTTCGGGCGACGGCACGTCGGACTCCGACACTACCATCGTCGGCCAGGACATGAGCACGCTGTTGGCGAAAGTATTGCGCATCGACGTCGATCGCCCCGCTCCAGGCAGAGCGTATTCCGTGCCCAAGGACAATCCCTTCGTGGACCTGAAAGACGCCCGGCCGGAGATTTGGGCCCTCGGTTTGCGTAACCCGTGGCGCATGACTGTGGACCAAAAGACGGGCCACATTTGGGTCGCGCAAAACGGCCAAGACCTTTACGAGCAGGCCTTTCTCGTCAAGAAAGGCGACAACTACGGTTGGAGCGTGACCGAAGGCAGCCAGCCTTTCTATCCCACGCGCAAAAAAGGCCCGAATTTCTTCACCAAGCCCACTGTCGAGCATCCACATTCCGAAGCGCGCTCGCTCACGGGCGGCCTCGTCTACTACGGCAAGAAATATCCGGAGCTGACCGGAGCATACATTTATGGCGACTACTCGACGGGCCGAATCTGGGCCATCAAGCACGACGGGCAGAAGATACTCTGGCACAAAGAAATTTGCGACTCACGCCTAGCCATCACCGGTTTCGTCACGGATTCCCAGGGCGAGATCATGGTTCTCGATTTTCAGCCGAACAGCGGCTTCTATGCATTTGAGCCCACTCCAAACAAACTCCCCTCGCCCTCAGGGACGTTTCCGCGAAAGCTCAGCGACAGCGGACTGTTTCGCTCGGTGAAAGGGCACGTGATGGAGCCGGCGCTCGTTCCGTATTCCGTCAACGCCGTGCTCTATTCCGACGGCGCCAACAAGGAGCGTTGGCTCGGCATCCCCGGCGACGGCAAGATCGAATTCACTACTTCGCGAGGCTGGAACTTCCCCGACGAAACCGTCATCGTCAAATCGTTCCATCTCGACTTCGAAGACAGCAACCCCGCTTCGCGCAAATGGATCGAAACGCGCTTTCTCACCAAGCAAGCCGGCCAATGGTACGGCTACTCTTACGCCTGGAACGACGAGCAGACTGAGGGCTTTCTTGTCGAAGGGGCGGGAAAGGATCGCGAGTACTTTATCAAGACCAAGAAAGGCGACATGCGGAAACAGACCTGGCATTACCCCAGTCGGACCGAGTGCATGGTCTGCCATAGCCGGGCCGCGAATTGGGTGCTCGGCCTGACCGAAGTGCAAATGAACAAGGTCCACGAACAAGGCGGCGTCCCCTCAGCCCCAACCCCTCTCCCAAAGGGCGAAGGAAGTTTGCAAGTCAACGAAAACCAGCTGGCGATGTTCGAGCGCCTGGGTTTGTTCCAGTCCATGAACTATTGGGAGGATCTACGTAACCAACTGCGCGAGGAAGCCAAGGCCAAAGGCCTGAAGGACGAAGAGGCCAACAAAGCCGTCGACAAGCAGTTGGACACCAGCGGCCAGCGCCAGCCCAAAACTATGTCCTCGATGCTGCCGCGGACACCCGAGAGCTATCGCAAGCTGGTCGATCCTTACGACAAGAAGCAAGATCTGACGCTGCGGGCCCGGTCGTATCTGCACTCCAATTGCGCACAGTGCCACGTCGAAGCCGGCGGCGGCAATGCCCAGATGGAGCTGGAATTCACCACGCCTTTGGAAAAGATGCGGCTCATCGGCGTCAAGCCCGTCCACGACACTTACGGCATTGCCGACGCCAAGCTCGTCTATCCCGGACATCCCGAGAAATCGATCCTCTTGCACCGCATCAGCCACCGCGACAAAGGGCACATGCCTCCCTTGGCGACGTCGCTGGTGGACCAGGCGACGGTGGAGCTGATGCGTGAGTGGATCTTGCACTTGAAATGAATGGATGCAAGAGTATTGTTTCGACAATCATGTGGCTTTCATGGCAACGGCGTCAGAAATATCCGCGACAACTTTGCAGATCAGATTCCACGTCACACGGTGGTATTTTTCGCCAATCTCAATCCTCTCGCCTGACTTACAACGTGCCAACATTCCCGCTTTGGATTCGTAGGTCTTGGTGGCGACTCCGCGGTTGTGGACAAGCACGTCACGCGACGCTTTGGCTTCCACGAGTCTGTCAATTTCGTCCTCAGTCGGGCAGTCGAGGTTTACCCGGCCCTTGAGGAAGCTGAACCACTCGGCGGGTCGCTTGTAAAGTATCTCGTTCAACTCCTTCTCAACAACGAACCGAATGATTGCTTCCTTGTCCGGCGCTTCGATAACGGCCTCGAACCTCAAAGTCTTTTCGCGAAGGCTCTGGGGATATGCCGCGAGCCATAGACGGAGCAGGTCGAAGAAGTAGTTCTCAAAGATTGAAACAAACTGCTGAAACGTCGCTTCGGCTAGGTGTTGAGCAACGTATCCTTGCGCCTTGTTGGCGAGGTCATTCTGGGTAGTTATCGTGCCAGTTGCCGCGTGTTGAATGGAAAAAGTGTTGCCAGCGGCGATGAACTGATCCACGATGTCCCATGCAATCTTAGTATCGATATAGTAATCGTGTACTGCGTTCAGCTCCGAGAGTGCCCGGTCGCGAAGGAGTCGAATGTCGTCGGCCAGCGCCATCGGATACCATTGTCTAAGGGACATTGTCCAAAACCGTCTGAACGAAACCCGCATCGGCTCCGCGGCCGAGGTAAAGAATCGCCATGAATGGCCCCCCGCTCAGAGAGACGACGTCTTCCTTTACGGAGTACGAGATGCTGCGGCTATCGAGGATTCTGCGGACTTCATCGAGCTGACTGAACTGCAGCCTGATATAAGGACCAACCGTTGCGTCGCTCCAAACCCGCAACGGTAAACCCGTTGATTTATCTTTCATGACATACTACCTAATAGGGCGTCGAAAAACGCTCTGGCTCATTATATCACTGGCGCTTTGGCCGTTTGCCTACGTATACGTCGTCTGGCAAGATCCATCCCACAACTTCCACATGTTCCGCGAACGCTGGGTCAAGGAAAATGGACGTTGGTTTACGCGCGTGGCGGGGCTTATCGCAACAGCAAAGGAAGCGTGAGGGCCTGTCCCCTCGCGGAGGAGGTGTCCGCGTGCGCCATGCAACTTGGGTCGTTGTCCTCGCTCTCATCGGGCCGAGCGCTGCCGCCGGCCAAACGCCGCGCCAAAAGCTCTACATCACCAACAGCGCCGGCAATGATGTCACCATTGTCGATGTGGCCACTCACAAGGTCATCAAGTCCGTGGAAGTCGGGCCGCGGCCGCACGGTATCGCTGTTCCGGCCAAGGGCGATTTCATCCTCGTGACCATCGAAGGCGGCAAACAGGGGGAGCTGGTTTGGATCGACCCGGTCAAGGATGTGGTGACCCGGCGGCTGTCGATCGGCCCGGCGCCCAATCAGCTCGCCGTCACGCCTGATGGCAATTTCGCCTACGTGCCGGTGAGTGACGGGCACTACGAAGTCATCGACACCAAAAAAGGAGCAATCCTCGAACGCATCAAGACGGGCGGGCGGCCGCACAACGCGCTGTGCTCCGCGGATGGCCGACTTGCGTTCCTGGCGCCCATGGGGCCGATCAACAAAGTTACCGTGGTTGAGGTCGCCGGGCACAAGGTCGTCGGCGCGATTCCCTTCAGCAATGTGGTCCGCCCCATTGCCCTGTCCAAAGACGCCCGCTGGTTGTTCGCGGAAGTGGACGGCCTGGTTGGCTTCGAAATGGCAGACGTGGCGTCGCGCAAGATGGTTGAGCGCGTCGAGGCCGAGTTGAAGCCCCAAGCGAAGAAGATTGCCAGCCGCAGCCACGGCATCGAGGTCCGGCCGGATCAAAAGGAAGTCTGGATTTGCGACGTGGAGCACAAGGAAGCGCAGGTTTTCGACATCACCGGCGCCAAGCCCAAGCAAGTCGCGGCCATCGCCATGCCCGGCGGCGTTTACTGGATCACGTTCAGCCCCGACGGCCGTTACGGCTACGTCTCGGTCCGGACGCAAAACCAAGTGGCCGTCGTGGACACAAGCAGCCGCCAAATCGTCACGCTGATTTCGACAGGCAAGGAGCCGAAGCGCTTGCTCGTCGTAACGTCGCCAGACTAAATAGCCGGACGCCGCATTGACAACGGTATGTCAGGAATTACCGCACAGCTATTGTTTTTATTTTCTGACTTGAACCCGAGCAGTTGACGATTCATAATCCCTCACTAAGATTCATGATTGCGCACTAACCTAAACAGCCGTAGTGCCCAATACGGATTCATGTCTTGCGACGGAACGCCATCCGCCAACCAGCTGGCCGGATCGGAGTTGAGAAACCCCATCATTGCAAGCGGCGGGGAGCGTCGCTGTACTGTTTCGTAAGCGACGGACCGCAATCCGCTAACCAGCCGTAGCGGAACGGATCTGAAGAGTCTCTCTTGTTACAACAAGCGGCGAAGAGCGCCCAAAGTTCGCGGTGCGCGCGACGGAACGCCGCCTTAGCTAGCCACGGAACCGATCGGAGGATCCGGCCAACGTCGAAAGTCAGGGGCGAACCCGGGACATTCGATGGCGGCTGCGATCGATGTGTTGCGTATTTCGTTTCCTCAATTCAGCGGAGGTGTCTCATGGAATCGCGCGAACAAGAACCGAAGACTCGCTTCCAGATCGAGAAACTGGAGGACCGAATCGCTCCGTCCAACGGCAATTTCCCGCCGGGCCAATTCCCGTCGGGCAACCCGGCGCACGCTCCGGGTCAGAGCAACCCCAACGAGGTTCCCGCCACGAA
>JAKEHV010000571.1 GCA_022614915.1 Gemmataceae bacterium
GGCAGATTGGGCAGGGATGTCGTGCTAGCAACTCCGCAGATTCCAGGCATTGATGTTGATCTTTCGAGAAAGGTAACGGAGAAGCGCCTCAGGCCGAACCCATCGCACCGAGGAATAGATCCAGATCAACGGCGAAAAACAACCAGATCCAGCCGGCAACAAATAGGACGCACAACCCGCAGGCGAGCCAGTAGGACCCGCTGCCGCGCCGTTGCCAGATATCGTCGCGACGCACGAGAGCGGCGGCCGCGAACAAAAAGACAATGGGCATGAGTGGCAAATGGTAGCGGGAATGGCCAAAAGTTAAGGCGTGCATCCCGCAGACGAACCCGGTCAAGAGGAAGAAAAGCCACCAGGCGCGCCGGTCCACGCCGGGCGCCAGGATTAGGCCAAAAACGCCAAGCAACAGGGCCACCGCGTAACTTCCAAAAACGACGGTTGCAAGCAACAGCAGCGCCGGCTTCGCAATTGGTCCAAAACAGCCGCGCGCGGCTCCGGCGATCAGTTCGCGCTCCAGACCCCAAAAGTCGAAGAACTTGACGATGCACCGTTGCAGAGTTAGTCCGGGATTCTCGCGTACGAACTTCAACCCCTGCGCCAGCGCCAGCTTGTCTAACTGGCCTTGCGTCTTTCGTTCCGACGGCGGATAGGCCGCGTGCACTTCATGCCACCATGCCTTGTCGCCGGCAATTGAAATAGCATCCCAGGAGCGGTAAAGCGGCGTGTGCTGGTAATTGCCCATCATGAAGTTGCGGCCGCTCATCACATCGACGGTGACGAAGGTCTCTTGCAGCAGCGTGTTGCGGATCGTCCAGGGAACAATCGTAGCAGCGAATCCAATCCCGACCGCAAGTCCCGCCGCCAAACGTCGCCAAATGGAGCCCGGCCAAGCGAACAACAAAAACACCGCAAGCCCCGGAGGGAAGAGCCAAACCACGCTGCGAGTCAAAGCCGCCAGCCCGAGAACCATTCCCGCCGCTGCTCCGCTCACAATTGACTGTTGCTGCCAGGCACGGACCATCACAAGGCAAAACAGGGTAAGCAACAACGTGAACAGAACTTCGGTCAGGATCAGGAAGTTGAAGCCCAGAAACGACGGATAGAAACAACAAAAGCCGGCCAGCCAAAGTGCGGTCTTGCGCGAAGCGACGGCGCAGCCAAGTCGATAGGCGACAGCTACGGTGGCTAGGCTCAAGATGACCTGCAAAAGCCGAACCGCCGCCTGGTTTTCGATGCCGAAAAGCCAGTACACGCCGGCCACCAGCGCCGGGTACAACGGCGGCCGCAGCGACGTCAACTCACCGGGTGCGAAGCCAAATTCGCCATGCTGCACGAGGTTGACTGCAAGCTGATGATAATGCTGCTCGTCCACGATTTGCAGTGGCAGGTCTTTACTCCATGCCCATAGCACGAGCCGAAGGAGCGCGCCGCCTACCAGGATCCAGGTTAGCGGACTGGCTAGAGCCGATTGCCGCAGAGCCGCAGGCTCAACCGTGCGTTCTTCAACCTGCAGATGGTATTCGACGGCTTGATTCGCCATAACTGTCGCTGTTTTGCTTTCCACCAATGAATTCCGCGATTCCCTAAAACTTCCACAACGGCGCCACGGGTGACGGCGGCACGTTGAACCATTCGTACAGCACTGGAATATTTGTGAACATCAACACGAAGAAGACCGCAAGGCAGAGGACGAGATAAATCATCAGGCCCTTTTCTCGATAGAGCTTTTCCGGGCTCTGCGCGGCGCTGCCCTGCTTGAAGGACACGTACAGGTAGTAGCACATGAAGCCCGCGAGCAGGGGGAAGATCAGGATCAACTCCAAATGGTAGCGAATGATGAATACCCCCAGGAACAACGCGAAGCTGGTCGTGTAGCCGAACATGCTGATGAGCAGTTTCTCCTGGTCGTAATGCCGGAAGGAGCCGCGATAAGCGCCTGCAACGGCGCGGTCGCCGATCGAGCGGTATTCGGCCAGACGCTTGGCGGCCATGAAGAAGGCGCCGATCATCCAGTAGGCGATCAGCAATGACACAGGCGGGAATACGTGTGCGTTAACCACGAACCAGCCCAGCATCAAGCGAATCGGATTGTTGATCGACTCACTGAGCACGTCGATGTAGGGCAGCTCTTTCGAGCGGATTGGCGGCACATTGTAAACCAGACCCATGACCAACAGAAAAACGCCGGACCAAAAGAACGGCCAGTTCACGCTGAGCGCGATGAGCAATCCCGCGGCGGCCAGCAGCAGCCACTCGGCATAGGCAATGGGCAGCCACACGCGGCCGGACGGGATGGGCCGGAAGCGTTTGGAAGGGTGACTGCGGTCGTACGGAGCGTCGAGGATTTCATTAATCACATAGTTGCTGGAGGCGAGCAAGCAGGTCGCGGCCAAGGCGGCGAAGAACGGCAGTATCTTGTCAGCCTGGAGCGGCTCGGGATAGCAAAAATACGCCAGCAGCACCCCCGCCAGCATGAACACATTCTTGAACCAGTGGTCGGGGCGCGCGATGGAAAGATACGGCAGGATGAGATCCAACGCCGAGCGCGGCGCGGCGGCTCCGGCCGACTGTGCTGGGCTCGTGACCGAGAGGGTTCCTTCAGGCTGATGAATAGTTGCCATCGTTTATCGTTCCAATGATAGTCGATTAGGTGTGAACGGTTTGCGGGACGCGTTGTTGCCGGGCATTGAGACAGCGAAGAACGAAGCGCTCCAGCGGCCTTTTGAGACGTGTGAACCACGGCTCGGCCGGGCTGGTGGGCCGCACCAGCACCGTAAACAGACCGGCGAGCCGTCCCGCCAAAACGTCGGCGAAAAGCTGATCGCCGACCACCGCCGTCTGATCAGCCGGCAGTGCCAACGTGCGCAGTCCACGGTAGCAGCCGAACGGCAACGGCTTGAAGGCTTTGGCGACAAACGGCATGCCGAGCGTTTTGGAAAAGCGTTCGATGCGGCGCGGCTTGCCATTGGACAAAAGGCACAGGCGCAGTCCCGCGCTGCGCATTTGGTCCACCCAGGCCAGCACGCGCTCGGGCACCGTTTCGGCGTGATAATCCTTCAAGGTGCAGTCAAGGTCGAGCAGCAGACCCCGGATTCCGGCGGGACGCAATTGGTCCACAGCCAGGTCCAAGACGCTGTTCAATTGAAGGTTGGGGGCAAGAAAGGCCAGCATAAGCTTGCGAGAATAGATGCTATTTCACTGCGCAATCACGTTCGAACCATTTCATGGGATTGGCGAGTTTCAGCACCGCTTTGCCCAATCCCCGAACGGCGCGTAATTGATCGAGGACGCGTTGCTTTTGCGGAACAAAAGTCTCAGGCACGCCAAAACCGTGGTCTTGCACCGGTCGCGGCATTTGCGGAATGGGTGCTAGCCGCGACTTCGCGTCCAGAGGGCCTTCGGCCATGAGCAGAGCCACCCCGCGCGCGCTGTAACGCGTTGTGAACCGCTCGAGGTCATGCCAAGCCCGGTCCGCCAACTCCTCACCGCGGCGCAAAAGATGTGACCGCAACGGATCGTCGGCGTACGCCGAGGCCAGACGCATAACGTTTGCCTTGCGGAATTCCTGGCCGGCCCAAGCTTCTGTTGGGTACTCCAGCTTTTCCAGTTGATCGAAGTACGGTTTTTCGTTGGCCACCATCCACTCGGCGTATCGCAGCAAGCTCGCTCGAGCGTAGGCATACATGAAGTCCAATTCACGCAGTTCCGCTTTCAGTCGGAGATAGCGATCCAAAGCGACGAGGAACACTGTGTACGACCAGCGTTTTTCCACGTTCAAGAGGTTCCTGGCAGGGACGACGTCGTTGGGATGAATGCAGCGGCGGATGAATTCCTCGCTCTTGTCAAGATAAGCGCGTTGTTCGCTCAAGAGCCAAGCATCGATCATGCAATTGATTGAATTGCCTGCGCCGCGGCCGGGACCATGATAATCGGGCGTGCCCGTGTAAGTCGCAAGGCCGGTGGGACCGTCGTCGATCAAGCGGAACACCGTCTCGCGGCCATCGTCCATATTCACGACCCAATCGGCCAGAGACAAGACGGCCGCGCGCGCATTGGGATCGCCGGTCAGGTAGTGATAGAGCAGCAGCCCGGTGCTGAAATTGTGGTTGCTGCTTGGGCCGCCGCCGTAGGAATCATCTCGGACGGTACAGTTGGCCCGTGAATAGGTGCGGTGTGTCGCAGTCGCCGCGGTCTTGTAATGGTCGGTGAACCAGAATAGGCCTCCGTTGTAGGCCGCGCGATCCTTATCGGTGTGGTAGATGTCGATGTCGATGACATGACGCGCGAGTGGCTCGAAGATGTCGAACCAGCGCGTGTCGCCGCTGCGAAGAAACTGGCAAATGACGCCGCCCAAGAAGTCGTATTGATTATTGTAATGCGAAATGTGCGGAGCAGTTCCGGCGTAGTGTTCGGCTTCATGATCGGCATAGATCTCGCCGTAATGTCGCCAGCCGTACTCGTCAATGCCTTCCCTGCGCGCGACGAGATTGTTCTTTCCTTCAAGAATCTCTGCAAGATATTCGTCGAATCTTGACTGCGGCGCCTCAACGGCAGATGCCAAGTGCGGTAACACGCCGGAATGTACATACCACCCAGGGGTCGCACCCGACCGTGCTGGGCTGTAAACCCAGTCAAGCGAGTCGTTGAATTCGGTGCGCGGCCCGAAATGCAGCCACACCGTATGTGACTTTTGTTCTCCTCCCTGTAACTCAAAAAGTTCGCCGTGTTGGCCGGGAAACAAGCCGAGCCGAAGCGTCTCCCCTTCCACTTGGATCGCTTTGGGAAATTGCTGCCAAAATTCAGGCATGGCCGCGGTCAGGCATCGGCCTTCCCCTTGGAGGCACACCAAAGGAGTCGCACGCCGGCCAAACTCTTCTTCTTGAGCGTTGCGAACGCGGTAGCCGCGGAATGAACAAGGCACGATGCCATCCCGGTTGACATGGTTGGGGCTGCGCCAGTTTTCGCCGCCGCTGGAGTCTTGATAGACCTCCCAAGTGCCGTTTGCCGCACGCATTGGCTGGCCTGCCTCGGCGCGCCACGAAGTCTGAAGGTTGCCATGCTTCTTGAGCCGCAACATCAGAGCCAATTCGCGAAATAGCACCGATCCGGCGTCGCCCAGGTCCCACAAACCGCCGCGATGCCGGGCTGGGCGAGGATTGTGCAAAGTCACGCGCACACGCACAAGCCCCGTGCCGGCGAAAAAGCAATAACGGCTTTCAATACGTAGCCCATTGCGAAATGACCCGTTCAAAACCAAAGTGACGCGCACCGGCCCGCGCGTTTCGAACTCCGCCGAGTCGATTTTTGCCGTCAGCCGACTTCCCTTGCGATCCGTGAGCACTAGATCGAAAGCATCGAGCATCTCCTGACCATCGGCAACGACTGCCAAACCGAGGCTTTTGTGCCATCGATAGCTTTTGTCGCCGGAATTGACCAGGGCCAATTGGCCGGAGTTTTCTACAGTCACTTGAAGCAGTGTGGATTTTGGCCTGTGACCTGTAGCGGCGAGCGACCATTTATTGGCGCCTTCCAAGAGTCCTTCCGCGACGAAATCCGCGAGCAGCCACTTAACGCTGCCGTCGGGCCACCGGGCCATCACTCCGGTTTGAACCAGAACCGGACCGCCTGCCGCGTCGCGCAGCGCAACTCCGTTCGCTTGACGGAGAAATCCGCGCGGCAGCGGCAGTCCAACGGTGATCGGCTGCGGAGATCGACAATCGCTGGCGTACTGGATGATGAGCGGAACACTGCTATCAACGCCAAGCGAACCTGCTGCCGCTATGGAATCCGACCGAAGCTCGGGCGAAGAATACACGAGGTTCATTTTGAGGGTACGAGATAAAGAGTGGCCGCTGACCAGCCAAGACGATAGGTACGGAGGATGCGTCGAGAACGGCGCGCACTCCGTCCCTGTGGGTTGCAGGGGATTGATTTTTGCCAGGGGATGCCGCGTAAGTCGCGACTAACGAGTTGACAAGAGCAAACGGTGGGCCAAGCGATTTGCTGTTTAAAAGGATAATCCGGTCAGACCGATCTCACTGGTTTTCAAGGAGTTCTGGAGCGCCGTCAAAAGCTTATCTTCTGAACAGAGGTGTTTCGAGGCAAAAAGGCAGTGACTGTCAACTAAACAAGACAACTCAGTTGACACCGAAGCGTTGAATTGCTTAGCGTTCGCGAATTGTGGGAATCGTGATGTCTTGTTGCAGATTGCCTTCGTGATAATTGACTAGAGCTACCTGTAAATGAAGAGGAGATCGACTTGTGAGCAACTATCTGGTCACCGGTGGCGCCGGCTTTATTGGTTCGCATCTGGCGGATGCCCTGGTGGCCGCGGGACACCGGGTGCGCGTACTAGACGACTTTCGAACGGGCAAGCGGGAAAACCTCCTTCAACTCGAAGGCCGTTTCGAGTTCATCGAAGGCAGCATCACGTCTCCGACTGTCGTTGCCAAAGCAATCCAAGGAATGGAGTGCGTGTTCCATTTGGCCGCGCTGCCATCGGTCCAGCGCAGTCTGGAGGATCCAGTGACGACCCACGAAGTCTGCGCGACCGGTACGCTGCACGTGCTCAACGCCGCCCGGTCAGCCGGAGTGCGGCGCGTGATTTATGCCGCCAGCAGCAGCGCCTATGGCGACACGCCGGGAACGATCCGCCGCGAATCGGACCCCACGTCGCCGATGTCTCCGTACGCGACGGCCAAGCTCGCCGGCGAACATTACTGCAAGTCTTTCACGCAGGTCTACGGGCTTGAAACGGTGCGGTTGCGGTTTTTCAACATCTTCGGCCCGCGCCAGAATCCGTTCAGCCCATATTCCGGCGTCATTCCGCTGTTCATTGCCGCCATGTCAAAAGGCCAAGCGCCGAGCATCCAGGGCGACGGCTTGCAGTCACGCGATTTCACTTACGTGGACAACGCGGTGCAGGCGGTCATCAAGGCGGCCTCGGCCTCGGCAGCAGTCGGCAAGGTCTACAACGTCGGCAACGGCGGCACCGTCACACTCTTGGAGTTGGTCGCTGTATTAAACCAACTACTGGGCGCCCAAATCCAGCCGGTGCACGGCCCTTCCCGCAAAGGAGACGTGCGCTTTTCGCAAGCGGACATCTCCGCGGCCCGGCGCGACTTAACCTATTCCCCCGAAGTCGCTTTCAAGGAAGGCGTGCGCCGCACTTTGGAGGCGTTCTTGAAGGAATCACGGAATACCGCGGACTAGACGAGGACCGAGCCAGCGCGTCAGAAACACAGGCATGCGCTTCCAAAGGCGGATCATTGTTCCGTAGCGTGCATTGTCCGGCCGCATGGCGTTGATGTCGCCTTTGCGCAAATAGTATTGCCACACGGCCGGCGTCGGCGACGCGCCCCACTGCTTCTTGAAGCGATAAGTGTTGCCGTCTTCGCTGCTGCGGCCAAAGTCGAAAATGCGCTGTTTTCGTTCAATTGCCCGCTGCAAGAGATGCCAGTACATGAGCATGTTGGCATTGGTGTGATTGAACTGGCGCAATGAGCTGGCGCTAGGGACCTCCGTTATGTTCCAGCCGTGCAGCAGCAAGGCCGCAGCGACCGGCTGTTTCCCCGATCGAACGACACAGAATTCGGCGCGCTCGGGAAACGTTTCCAAAATGGCGGCGAAAAGTCTCTTGCCGTAAACCGGCGTTCCCAAGTCACGCATGTTGCGCGCGAAAACACTATAAAACGGAGACAATTGATCCCAGCCGCCCCACGCGACCGTCAACTCGCTCTTTTGACCCTTGCGAATCTGATTGCGCACCTTCGCATCGAGCTTCTTCCATAAGGCGTCGTTCGTGTCCGGCAGCGGCAGGCGCATGTGCACCTTGCTGGTGAGCTGATGAGGCAGCGCCGCATGGTCGAGAGCTTTGGTGTCGCGCAACTCCAAGTAACGCACGTTCAACCGGTCCGCCATTTCAACGGCGCGATCGACCAGGCGTCCCGAAACTTCGGCATCGTCGGCAATTGGTCCTCCGTAATTCAGATACGGCAGACTCACCAGAAAGCGTCCGAACAGCCAACTGTGAACGAATGCCAAGGGAAGATAGCCGCGCAGCCTGTCGCCTGTGAAAGCTTCAAGGCAATAGGGCACCTGAGCCAGCCCCTGGCGCAGCACATGCAGCCAGGCAGGGTGCATGCTCAGCGGAACGTCGTCGGCCTTCAGCAAGAAGGATTCCCACTCCGGAATACGGCTTTCCAGGGCGGCGCCGGACTGAAGTTCAACGCGTAGCGTGTGAGCGGTTGAGGCGGCTGGGATTTGGAGGATGGGCATTGTGTTTAGAATGAAAAAAGCAAGGCGCCGGCTCACGTGCAGTGCCCATCGCCGTGGCCGACGCCTCGCTGATATTCTGCCGACGCCATGGGGTGCGAGAGCAGGTCCGTATTGAGAGAGCAAACGGCAGGCCAAGTCGTGCCGAGTCGATGTCAGAATCTCAGGAGTTAGCGGAACCCATTGGTTTTGTTGCGTTTGCAGAAAACTGTTTCAGACTCAAGCGAATGTATTTGATCTGCGTTGGCTCAACGAGTGCGGGCACTGTCTATTAGAGTTGACGATTTGCACACCGCCGTCTGTAATCCACGCGAGGCGCGCGCTGTAGCTGTCTCGGCGCGAAGATATCGCTCTGTCCAGCGCGCCAGCACCAAGAGCGACCACAGTACATTTCCGTGCTTGCCCGTACCGGCGCAGTGTGAACGAAATAGTTTTTCCGCGACGCCTTGATCGACAAGTGATCCAACACGCGCTTGCCGATTCAGCACACAATCCTCGAACATCGGCCGCAGCGGCCCTTTGAGCCAGTTATCGATCGGGATTTCGAAACCGTGCTTTTTTCGCCACAGCACCTCAGCCGGCAAGCGCTGACTGTAGGCTTGCTTGAAAATCCACTTGGTTTGCCGGCGCTGCACTTTGAATCGAGACGGGATTCGTGCCGCCAATTCCAAAAGCTCATGATCTAAGAGCGGCGGTCGCATTTCCAGGCCGTGGGCCATGCTGGCACGGTCCGTCTTTACCAGAAAATCATCAGGCAAGACGGTCGCTACGTCGGCCGCAATCATGCCTCCCAAGGGATCGCGTGGCGACACGGTTTCAAACGCGGCGCGAACATAGTCTGCCGGGCCATGGCCGTTGAGCGCTACAGCCAAGCCCGGTCCCAATAGCCGGCGCCGCAGGGGCGGGCGGCAAAGGGCCAATGTGTTTGCGTAGGCAGCGCCGCCGTCCAGCGAAAGATTCGTCAACAAAGTCTTAGCTCGCAAGACCCGCGGCAGCCAATCCGCCTTCGGCCAGATACGTGCCAAAGGTCCCAATCCGAATCGGCGGAACCAGCGCGGCAGCCAGCGGCGGATGGCGGCTTCACGCAAGTCGTGAGCATAGCGCGCATATCCGCCGAATGCTTCGTCGCCACCGTCGCCGGACAAGACGACTTTGACACTGCGACTTGCGAGGCGACACACAAGATAAGTCGGAATGGCCGAGGAGTCCGCGAACGGCTCGTCGTAATAGTGCGTGAGCTCATCGAGGAGGCCGACCGCGTCTGGCGTGACGATTTCCTCTTCATGGCGAGTGCCGAATTGTCGGGCGACCTGGCGGGCATACGGTAGTTCGCTAAAGCCCTCGTCCTGAAAGCCCATGGAAAAGGTTTGCAGCGGCCCTTCGGTCCGCCCCGCGCAATGGGCCACCACAACGCTGGAATCGACTCCGCCGGAGAGCATCGCGCCGAGCGGCACGTCCGCCAACAAATGCAATCGTACGGTTTCATCGAGCTTGGCCCGGATCGCTTCCTGCCAATCCAGAGCGCTCGGCCTTTCGTCCGGCTCAACCCGCAATTGCCAATAGCGGCGCGCCGGCCGGCCCAGCGAAGCATGGTCTACGGTCAACACGTGGCCGCACGGCAGCTTCGCTGCTCTTTGGAAAATGGCTTGAGCGCCCGTGACCATGCCGAAAGCCAAATAGCTTTCCAGGGCCTCGACGTTGAGCTCGCGCTGGACGCCGGGATGCGCGAGGATGGCTTTCAACTCCGAGCCAAAGACGAACTTTTCCTCGTCGCGGTAGAAATAGAGTGGTTTGATGCCAAGGCGGTCGCGGGCCAAAAGTAGGCGGCGTTGCTTGTGGTCCCAAAGCGCAAACGCGAACATCCCGCGCAGCCGTTCGACCAGTCGCTCGCCCATTTCCTCGTAAAGGTGGACGAGGACCTCGGTGTCGCTTTGCGTCTTGAAGCGATGGCCTTTGGCTGTCAGTTCCGCGCGCAGGGATTGGTAGTTGTAGATTTCACCATTGAAAACGACTTGAATGGAGCCGTCCTCGTTGCCAATCGGCTGGTCGCCGCTCGATAGGTCAATGATCGACAGCCGCCGGTGCACGAGTCCCAAGCCAGGGTCGATCCAAAAGCCCTCGGCGTCCGGACCTCGATGGGCGATGCTGTCGCCCATGGCCTTGAGGATGGCGAAATCCACCGGTCGGGACGGGGCAGCGTACAGGACACCTGCGATGCCGCACATGAACTTTCGCCTCGAGGTGGAGAGATGACCAGGCGAGTAGCCGAATCCTCGCGCATACCGCTGCGAAGACTACGCAGACTCCGCCGGCAGTGCGGGTTCGGGAGAGAGGGTTTCGTTACGAAA
>JAKEHV010000572.1 GCA_022614915.1 Gemmataceae bacterium
GCATCTTCAATACCTACGGCGAGCGCATGCGCCTCGACGACGGCCGCGTCGTTCCCAACTTGATGGGCCAGGCGCTGCGCGGCGAGCCGCTGACCGTCTACGGCGACGGCAGCCAGACGCGCAGCTTCTGTTACGTGGCGGACCTGGTCGAAGGCATTTATCGCCTGTTGTCCGCGGACTTCCATGAGCCGGTCAACCTGGGCAATCCCAACGAAGTGAGCATCCTCGATTTCGCCAAGGAGATTCTGCAACTGACCCTTAGCACGAGCCGGATCGAGTTCAAGCCGCTGCCGCAAGACGACCCGAGAGTGCGCAAGCCTGACATCAGCCGGGCACGGTCACTTTTGGGTTGGGAGCCGAAGGTCGAGCGGCGCGAAGGCATGCGGCGAACCCTGGAGTTTTTCAAGAACAAGGTGCAGTCTTGACGCGCCCCCGATTGCGAGTTGCGGGGTAATCATGAAATCGCGCCGCATCAAACTACTGCTTGTCCTGGCCCTGCTGGTCATCGCTCTCGTGATTGTTCTCGTTCCACGTTGGTTCGACCCCATCACCGCCGCCAGTTTTGAGAAAATCAAAGAGGGCATGACGCTCCAGGATATCAGCCAGCTACTGGGTCAAGAGCACGACCCTGGGACATTCATCCAGGACGGCACAGCATCCACCATCTGGTTTGGGCCCATGTACTCTTGGTCAGGCGATCACAACACCTTCGTGATCGGCTTCAACGACGAGGGTAAGGCGGGTTACCTGCGCATGTACGAATTCAGCTACCGCCGGCCAGGGTACTGGGAACGCTGGTGGAAATGGATCCGCGGCCGGTATTGATCTGTCCGGCGTGCATGGGCAGTTGGAGCGAGCGCGAAACGACAAGCCAAGCCATGACCAAGAAACGTCTCGTCATCATCGCCTTCTGGATGTTGGTCGTCCTGAGCGGCGTCATTCTGTACGCCGGGTACAGGTCATGGTGCCCGGTGCGTCATTATGCGGCCAAGCTCAAGAAGGGCATGGCCGAAAAGGAGGTGGTCGAGCTGATGGGGCCAAGTGAGTGGTCAATGCCCCTGGGGCCAAGGGCGCTCAAGACTTGGAATGGGAAGGACTGCCAATGCGTCGTCATTTTCGATGCGCGCGGGGCCGTGGAAATCATTTCGCTGTCGCAAACCGAGGACCAACGGTCGTTATGGCAAAAGTTCCTTGGGCTGTTTTCGCGTTAGCTCTCGGATATAGTATCAGTTGTTGATCGACTCTCCCGCACGGAGCTATCTCCATGTCCGCAATGACGTTGACCGAGAAAATACTCGCGCGCCACGCCGGCAGCGCTTTCGCGAAGCCGGACGACAATATCTGGGTCGAAGCCGACATCCTCATGACTCACGACGTCTGCGGGCCCGGGACTATCGGCATCTTCAAGAAACACTTCGGAGCCAACGCCAAGGTCTGGGATCGCTCCAAGGTCGTTGTCATTCCCGACCATTACATCTTTACCGCCGACAAGCAGGCCAACCGCAACCTCGACGTCCTCCGCCAATTCGCCGCCGAGCAGGACCTTCCCTACTTCTACGACGTCGGCACTCCAAGATACAAAGGCGTCTGCCACATCGCCCTGCCCGAGGAAGGGCACACGCGGCCCGGCGAGGTTCTGTTCGGCACCGACAGCCACACGTGCACCGCCGGCGCGTTCGGCGAGTTCGCGACGGGCATCGGCAACACCGACGCGGGCTTCGTGATGGGCACGGGCAAACTTTGGCTCAAGGTCCCGCCCACCATGCGCTTCGTGTTTCACGGCAACCTGCCGCCCTACCTGATGGCCAAGGACCTGATCCTCGCGGTAATCGGCGACATCGGCTGCGACGGCGCCACCTACCGGGCCATGGAATTTGACGGCGACGGCGTCTACGCCCTCAACATCGAAGAACGCATGACCTTGTGCAACATGGTCATCGAGGCGGGCGGCAAAAACGGCGTGATCGCGCCGGATCAAGTGACCCTCGATTTCGTCGATGCGCGCAACGCCGATGGGGGCAACGCTGGCCGCAAGAAATACACGGTGGTCAAGAGCGATCCCGGAGCGAAGTTCTGTTACGAGAAGGTCTACGACGTGACCAAGCTCGAGCCGGTGGTCGCCAAACCACATAGCCCGGACAATCGCGCTTACGTCTCCGAGATCAAGGGGGAAAAGCTGGACCGCGCTTACATCGGCTCGTGCACCGGTGGCAAGATGACAGACTTCCTGGCCGCCGCGCAAATCCTCAAAGGCAGAAGGGTGAAGATCGACACCTTCGTCGTTCCCGCGACCAGCGAGATCGCTCAGGGCCTCAAGGCGACCAAGCTGAACGGCCAATCGCTCGAAGACGTGTTTCTGTCGGCCGGCGCCAAGATCGGCCAGCCTAGTTGCGCGGCGTGCCTGGGCGGACCGGACGACACCTTCGGCCGGCTGAACGCACCCATAAGCTGCATCAGCACGACCAACCGCAACTACCCAGGCCGCATGGGACATAAGGAAGCGCGCGTCTTCCTCGCTAGCCCGCTGACCGTGGCGGCGAGCGCGCTCAGTGGCGTGATTGCGGATCCAAGAGATTGTTTGCAGTAAAGGAGTGAGGCTGCCTTGACATGCTAGATCCTCAGGTGGATACGAACGTCCTGATTGGTCTTGTTGGCAATGTGCAGGAATGTGTAGCGTTTGCGGCCTCCCACAAATCCGTTGGACTGAGTTATAATGAGGCAACTGCTGCGGAGTTTTTGGCGCAAGGCACCGCGGCGGACCTGCAGTCACTCGAGGACACATACGGCGTGCGGCGCATTGAGGATGTCTCGCGCGCTGAGATCGACACGTGCGCGGCATTGCTTCAGCAGGCATTTCGGGGCGACCCGACCGGACGCACACTCCATTGGCCGGATGCTTGCGTCGTGGCGACCGCATACCTTAAGAATGAGGCGCTTGCCACGAGAGATCTGCAGCTCTTCAAGCGCGGAAGGGATTTGGGCTTGCAGATGATGTATGTCGGGACTGGCGCGGCGGCGATGAAGGCCCAGGTTTACGCCCCTAGACCCGTGAGCACTCACAAACCATGACAGTTTCTATCGGAAATGTCCCGACGCATGGAGACCTGGTATCAAGAGTCCTCGACGGACCTTTGACCGAGGTGGACGCTCTTGCTTGGATGATCCTGCTCCACA
>JAKEHV010000573.1 GCA_022614915.1 Gemmataceae bacterium
CCCCGCCGCCCGGCAACTTCTACAGCTCGCGCCGCGAATTCTTGCAAAAAGTCGGCGGCGGCTGCGGCATGCTCGCGCTCGCCGGACTGTTGGATCAGCAAAAGGCGCTTGCCCAAGCGCCGAGCCCGGCCAATCCGCTCGCCCCGCGTGCCGGCCACTTCACACCGAAAGCCAAATCGGTCATTTGGCTGTTCATCAACGGCGGCCCAAGCCAGGTCGATACCTGGGACTACAAGCCGGAGCTCGAGCGCCGCGACGGCCAGGAACTGCAAGGCTTCGACCGCAACACCGGCTTTTTCCGTGATCAGGTCGGGCCGATCATGCGCTCGCCGTTCCGCTTTCGCCGGCACGGCCAATGCGGCGCCTGGGTTTCGGAGATCTTTCCGAACATGGCCCGGCATGTCGACAAGATGGCCTTCGTCTACTCGTGCTGGACCGACTCCAATAACCATGCGCCGGCGCTTTTGAAGATTAACTCCGGCATGACCCGCATGGGTTTTCCGTGCGTCGGCAGTTGGGTGACCTACGGTCTTGGCACGGAGAGCCAAAACCTGCCGGCGTTTGTCGTGATGTACGACACGCTCGGCCGCGGTTTGCCGAAAGGTTATTCGCAAAACTGGGGCGCGGGTTTCCTGCCCAGCATCTATCAAGGGACCGCGCTCAAGCCGCAAGGTGCGCCGATCGATAATCTCTATCGCCCGGCGGAAATGAGCGATGCCCAGCAGCGCAATCAGCTCAATCTATTGCAGAGACTCAATCGCAGACAGCTTGAACAGCGGCCCGGCGACTCCGAGCTGGCGGCCCGCATCGAGACCTTCGAGCTGGCGTACCGCATGCAAATGGCCGCGCCGGAAGCCCTCGACATCGAGCGTGAGTCGCTACAAGTAAAACGGCTCTACGGCGTCGACAATTCGCGCTGCACGCACTTCGCCAAGCAATGCCTCATGGCCCGCCGCCTTGTCGAGCGCGGCGTCCGCTTCGTGCAAATCTATTCCGGCGGCGAGGAAAACGAACGAAGTTGGGACGGCCACATGAACATCGCCGCCAACCACACCGGCTTCGCGGCGGAGACCGACCAGCCCATCGCGGCGTTGTTGACAGACCTGGAAAGCCGCGGCCTCTTGGAAGAAACCCTGGTCATTTGGGGCGGCGAGTTTGGCCGGCTGCCACTGGTGCAGCGCGGCGGCACGGGCCGCGATCACAATCCGCACGCCTTCACGGTCTGGTTCGCCGGCGCGGGCATCCGGGGAGGCACGCTCTACGGCGCGACCGACGACATCGGCCACCGCGCCGTCGAAAATCGCGTCTCCGTTCACGACCTGCACGCGACCATATTGCATCTTTTGGGCATCGACCACGTACGCCTGACGTATCGCTACAGCGGCCGCGACTTCCGGCTGACCGACGTGCACGGCGAGGTGGTGCAGCCGATTCTGGCGTGAAAAACGCCGGCGAGGAGCGAATTGTCCCTCGCCGATCTTGCGGTCAGGCTTTCTCTTTGTCAGCGGCGCAGTGCGGACACGCCAACACTTCGCGAACGATTTCGCAGCCCTCACCGCCAGGATCATCCGAATAAAAGACTTTGCGTTTGCGGTTGACCAACCGAACGAAGCGCTTGGCCCTGGCGCGAAATGGATACTTTACCTTTCAACTTTGTCATTTCTTTTACTTGTTCTCCAACTTGCGGATCCTTTCCTCGAGCCTATCGATGCGGCGCAAAAGCTGGCGAAGTAAAGGTTCGTCGTCGTCGTCCTCGACCGGTGGCTCTTTCACGGCATTGATCGTGAACGTTGCCCCGATGGGCTGGTGATCGGTGGTCTTTTTTGTGTCGGTGAAGGGCCCAACGGCCAACTCGTCGCTTTCGCGCAGGAAGATAGCCGCCGTGCCGGTCCAGCCAACGGCTTTATCGCGGTTGCCGATGAACACATGATCGATCCTGCCGCTTAGCGGTTTTGCGAAACTGGGAACGTTGTGAATCGGCTCCAGTTCAAACCATGTTTCCTTCATGATCTTAACGACCGGCCGATTATCGAACGAATTGTAGTCGCCGGTGGCAATGATGGGCAGGGATTGCGTCTTGACCCACTCCCGCAAGGCGATGGCCTGCTTCTCGTTGTCCTTGGCATTGCCGCTGGCGAGATGATTGACCATGAAGATGAACTCTTGCTTGGTTTTCTTGCCGCGGAAATGCGCGGTCAGCGGGGCGCGCAGGCCGCTGTTTTTCTTGAGCCCGAACACCTTGAATAGTTCCTCGCTCGCAACGAGGTCGAGCTTGGACTTGTTGTAGATGATCGCCAGGCGGATGTTCTTGCCGCTTTCTCCGCGGATGACCTCAAACTCGGCGGCCTCGCCGATCTTGGCGCCTTCCAGAAAATCGTCAAAGAGTTCCGGACGTACCTCGCTTAGACCCCAGATGTCCACGCCCTGCTTGATGCCCAATTGCTCGACCAGAAGTTTGGGATCGATGTCGTCGCCATTTCCTTGCAAATTCCAGCCCATGATGCGCAGGGTAGCCTGCTGCGCGACGGAGCTGCTCGCGAAAAACAGCGCGATGAATAACACGACCGCCAACGTTCGCATTCTCGAGAACATGGTGCATACCTCCGTCGTACGAGAGAGAAAAGTAGGGCGAGACGAGTGTTTTCCTGAGTCCGTTGGACCTAGCGCAAACGTGCATTGTTTAGGTCAGCGCGGTGATGCCACAACATAGGGCAACACAGCCAAGTTCCTCTGATTTTTTTGAGGAGAATAAGGCTTGCCCTTACAAAGTGCAAGCAAGAACTTGGAAAATCATGTTTTGTTCCATCTGCGCGCGAATAGGCTCGGCTCGGGCCGACAAAGTCATTGAACTCTGCGGCGCGGCCAGGGGCGCTCACCTGCACTTGGAACCGGAAAGAATTGTGAACAAAGGAATCCGCAACGGTCTGAGCGGCGCGAACCTGGCGTGAAGTTGCCCGATCTTGTTTTTTAGGTTCCGCGATTTTACAATACGGCGGGAATAACTGGGGTATGGTGTAACGGTAGCACAACTGACTCTGGATCAGTTTGTCTAGGTTCGAATCCTAGTACCCCAGCTTGGACTTACGTCTATTCCGCACGTCCCGTTGACAGCCATTTTCAGGTTGCAAATCTTTTTCGCACAGCGCCCGCCGACCGCGAGGCTTGGCTCGATGCCATGGCTCGACTCCTTGGGCGCTGACCCATTCCGTTTTCGGCTCACCAACTCTCGCGAAGCTACTGAAGGCGACAGACGGAGAACGTGGTCCAAATCAGCCGCGTCCCGGCCATCAGTGTTTCGGCCATCACGCCTTCCTCCTCACGGCCCGGCGTACTGGCCTGCGAGCAGCATCTTGACGGCTGTTCCATCATCCCGCCAAGGGGAAGCAGGCCGACGGCCAAGCCGGGCGCGGCACGATCGCGCTGCCGGCCATCGCCGACATCGTCATGGAGATGAGC
>JAKEHV010000103.1 GCA_022614915.1 Gemmataceae bacterium
GCAGGTCAGCTCTTTGGTCACGAGAAAGCGAGAATGGATTTCGGCGGCGCGGCGCGTCTGCTTTGTGAAGTCCATGGCAATTGCGGAATGGCAGTTCCGACATTCCAGCGAGTCGTTGGCCTTCAGTCGCGCCCATTCGTGCTTGGCAAGCACAAGGCGCATGTCGAGGAACTTCTCGCGCGTCGAGATCGTACCGAAAATCTTACCCCACACTTCCTTGGAGGCCTGCATCTTGCGAGCGATCTTGTGGGTCCACTCGTGTGGTACATGGCAGTCCGGGCACGTGGCGCGCACGCCTGAGCGGTTTGTAAAGTGCACTGTGCGCTGCAATTCCTGGTACACGTTGTCCTGCATCTCGTGACACGAGATGCAGAAATTTTCCTTGTTGGTAAGTTCGAGAGCTGTGTTGAAGGCACCCCAGAACATGACTCCGCATATAAACCCGCCGAGCGTCAGGAATCCGAGGCTCAAATAGGCGCTCGGCCGGTTGAGGACGTGCCAGAACCGGAGCAGTAGCGCCTTCGTCCGGGTGAAGATTTGTCTCATGCGGAAGGCTCAGCGCCTGGACTTCCCGACAGCCAGCATGTCCTCGAAGTGATTTGGGACAAGCGGCTTCGCGTCGGTCTGCTGCACATGGCAAGCCGTGCAGAAGTAACGGCGCGGTGTGACGTCTGCCAACACCTGACCGTTACGATCCATGAAGTGCGTGACGCTGATCATCGGAGCGCCGGAGCCCTCGGTGAACTGGCGCCGATGGCACTCAAGGCAGCGATTGGCATGCAGCGTGAGCTGGTAGCCTTCGATGGCGTGCGGGATGACAGGGGGTTGCTCCGGGTAATTCCGCATCTTGCGCACATCGTCCGTGATGGGACGCGCTGGCGACGGCGCAGGGACGTCCTGCATCGGTTGTGCGGCGCCGGTCACGCGCGGTACAATGTCGGGCCCAGCCGCGAAGGCGCCGATTGCACGAACGAAGGCGCCTCCGAAAGCCGCGCCAATCGCAGCGGCACGCCAGGCGCTCAGACCGGAACGACTTTGACCGCGCATTTCTTAAAATCCGTCTGTTTCGATATCGGGTCGGTTGCGTCCAGGGTCGTTTTGTTGATGAGTTGGCTTGCATCGAACCACGGGACAAACACCACGCCCCGCGGCATCCGATTGCGGCCGCGTGTCTCGACACGGGTACGCAGCTCACCGCGGCGGGAGATGACTCGCACCTCGGCGCCCTGATTGATGCCGCGAGCACGCGCGTCCTCCGCGTGCATGAAGCAACAGGCACCTGGGAACGCCTTGTAAAGTTCAGGCACGCGCATGGTCATGGAGCCTGAATGCCAGTGCTCCAACACGCGCCCGGTTACAAGCCAGATGTCGTATTCCTTGTCGGGCGACTCCGCCGGCGGCTCGTAGGGCACGGCGATGATTTTCGCCTTGCGATCTGGCTGCCCGTAAAATTCGACGCCTTTGCCGGGCTTGACGTACGGATCATGGCCCTCGCGGTAGCGCCAGCGCGTCTCCTTGCCATTGACGACAGGCCAGCGCAGCCCGCGATTTTCATGATATACATCGAAGGGCGCAAGGTCGTGGCCGTGGCCCCTTCCGAATGACGCGTATTCTTCGAACAATCCCTTCTGGACGTAGAACCCGAAGGCTTTGCTTTCCTGGTTTTCGTAACCGGCGGGCAGTTCGGACAGCGGGAAGCGGTCGACGTTGCCGTTCTTGAAGAGCACGTCGAACAACGTCTTGTCGCGGTAATTGGGATTGGCGGCGAGCACTTCGGCGGGCCATACCTCGTCGGTCGTGAAGCGCTTTGAGAATTCCATCAACTGCCAGAGGTCCGAACGCGCCTCACCCGGAGCCATTACAAGCTGGCGCCAGAAATGCGTGCGCCGCTCAGAGTTGCCGTAGGCGCCCTCTTTTTCAACCCACATCGCTGCCGGAAGGATCAGGTCTGCCGCGAGCGCCGTGACGGTCGGATAGGCATCGGAGACGACGATGAAGTTTTCCGGATTTCGGTATCCGGGGTAGGTCTCGCGCGTGTTATTGGGCGCGGCCTGCAAGTTGTTGTTCACCTGTATCCAGTAAAAATTGAGCTTGCCGTCCCGCAGCATGCGATCCTGCTCGACCGCATGATAGCCGGGCTTCTCCGGGATAATGCCGTGCGGCACGCGCCATGTATCCTCGGCGTGTTTGCGATGTTCGGCGTTCGTGACGGTCATGTCGGCCGGAAGGCGGTGCGCGAACGTGCCGACCTCGCGCGCCGTGCCGCACGCCGAAGGTTGTCCGGTCAGCGAGAATGGAGAGTTCCCCGGCTCGGAAATCTTCCCGGTCAGAAGATGGAGATTGTACATAAGCTGGTTCGCCCACACGCCGCGCACATGCTGATTGAAGCCCATCGTCCAAAGCGACATCACCTTGCGCTTGGGATCGGCGTAAAGCTCGGCAAGGTCTCGCAGGAAGCCGCGCTCGACGCCGGACAGTGCCGATACCTTGTCGAGTGTGTACTCTTTGACGAATGCGGCAAAGCTCTCGAAGTCGCTCGGCTGCATGGCGGCCGCGCGCAGAACGCCTTTGGCCTTCGCTTCCAGCGGATGATCCGGGCGAAGCCCGTAGCCGATATCGACCATGCCTTTGACAAAGCCCGTATGCTTGCCAACAAAATCTTTGTTCACCCGGCCGGTCGTGATGATGTGATTGGCGATGTAATTGAGGATCGCAAGATCAGTGCCCGGCTTGAAGACAATGGGGATGTCGGCAAGATCAGAGCTGCGGTTCGTAAAGGTGGAGAGCACCGCGACGCGGACATGCGGATGGCTGAGACGACGATCGGTCAAGCGCGTCCAGAGGATTGGATGCATCTCGGCCATGTTCGCGCCCCAGAGCATGAACGCGTCGGCCGCCTCGAAATCGTCGTAGCAACCCATCGGCTCATCCATGCCGAATGTGCGCATGAAGGCGTACGCTGCAGAAGCCATGCAGTGCCGCGCGTTGGGGTCCAGATTGTTCGAGCGGAAGCCCGCGCGCATCAGCTTGGTTGCGGCGTAGCCTTCCCAGATCGTCCACTGGCCCGAGCCGAACATGCCAAGTGCCGTCGGGCCCTTTTCTTTCAGGACCTGCTTGGCGCGCGCGGCCATCACGTCGAAGGCCTCATCCCAGCTCACGGGCGTGAACTCGCCGGTCTTGTCGAAGACGCCGTTTTTCTTGCGAAGAAGGGGCGTTGTCAGCCGGTCCGCGCCGTACATGATTTTGGATAGAAAATACCCCTTGATGCAGTTGAGGCCGCGGTTGACCTCGGCAAGCGCGTCGCCGTGGGTCGCAACGACCTTGCCTTCCTTGACGCCGACCATGACGCCGCACCCTGTGCCGCAGAACCGGCACGGTGCTTTCGACCACCGGATCTCGAGCGTTCCGATGCCGCCAGCGACCGGCTGGGCGGCGGCAGGCAGGGCGATGCCAGTGGCCGCCGCGGCGACAGCCGCAGCCTGTGCCTTGAGAAGGTCGCGCCGGGAAAGGGCGCTCGCTAAACGCGTCTTGCGAGGCACCCCACCATGTTCAGTAACCATGTTGGCCGACAGAACGCCTTCGATGCCGGCGATTTCGGCAAGTCTGCCGCCGATGACGCCGGTGTCACGAGCCTCGATGACAATGATGATCTTGGATTCGTTTTGGTGATGCACTTCGATGCCGGACATCGCAGAAAGCTCTGCAACGACGCCCGTGCGCTTGGCCGGCAATACGGAGATGACCGCGCTTGAAATATGCATCGCGCTCTCCTGCCGGCCTTGACTCATCGACCCGCTCCCGCACTTCAGTGAGGTGGCCCCGGAGGCCCGAATATGATCTGGTACATCCAGACCAAAAAGCCGTACCCGCCGACGACGCCGACAGCCAATACCGGCCAGATCAGCACGGCGAGCACAACAAAGGCTATGATTTCCTCGCGTCGGGTGCGCGCAAGCGCGGGCGTTTCAGATGTGCGCTCGCTCGCCATCGACGCTCTCGGGCTCGAAATAAGTAGGACAACCGCGGAAACCGTCCGGCGGTTCCCTGGCCAGGCGAGGCCGCGCTGCTCTCAGCTTCGCGCGAGCCGGAACCCTAAATTAGCAGGAGGCACGCCGACGGCGCAACCGCCGCTTCCGGGGATCGCGGATAAAGTCGGTCATATGCGAGCGGTGGCGGCCCGCTGCGACACGCACCCCGCAGTTCATCGTGCCGCGGCCGCTCGCCGCACCGCCGTCAAGCGCCACGCGCCGGTAGCACGTGTCCGTCCACTCCCAGACGTTTCCGGCCATGTCGGCGAGCCCGTACTCGTTAATGCCGATAGCCTCTATCTCGGCAATAGGAATCTCGCTATAAGGACTTAACCGGCGAACCGCGCGGGCCAGGGTGGCGAGACAGACGCAACGTCGCCGAAACTATTATGGAGAAGTAATGTGGCGCACTCGGTATTCCGCAACCGGCTCATCGACCTCGCAAACGGCACCTCGGGTAATCCCTCGGGCTTCCTCGACGGACTGAGCGATATTCACTTCGACTGGCACACCGACCAGCCGCCGACCTATGGCTTCCTTTTGTTTCATCATCGGGTGGTGCGGTACTACAACTCCATTGTAAACTCGCAGCTGAACCCCCCCGTCACCCCGTTCACCGCAAATGACTTCAAGGGCATGAACGTTCAGCCGTTCGGGGCCAGACTGACGAATATAGATACGCTCATCGAGTTGGCTAATTTCTCGGATTCAATCGAATCCTGGCACAACAACGCTCATATGCAGATCGGCATGGCGACAGGAACCCCAATGATGGATCCGCGCCAGAATATCTACTTCCGGCCTTTCTGGCGGTTGCACCTTTACATCGATGGGATGTTCCGAACGGTGCTCCAGCAATACGGAAATAGGCAGCATCCCAACCAATTCGTGGATACCACCGCGATTGCTGGGCATCTCGAAGTGAGCCACCACAGTTGGGTCTCTCGTATTTAGATAGACGCCCCATATCTGAGCGGGCGGATCATGTGCGGCCAGCCAATGCGGAAAGCTGCCGCGCGCTCTAGCCCAGATTGAGGCTCTAACCCTGGTCCGCCCCGAAGCGAAGCAAGCTGGATCCGTGCGCCTTGAGCCAGGCTTCCGCGCGTTCCGTGTCTGCCGTCAAGCGCCGAACCGCGGCCCAGAACGCGGCGGAATGGTTCATATGCAAGAGATGGGCTGCTTCATGCGCCGCGAGATAATCGAGGACGAAACGAGGCGCCATAATTAGCCGCCAGGAAAAGCTGAGCGACCCCGA
>JAKEHV010000574.1 GCA_022614915.1 Gemmataceae bacterium
GGGGAGACTTGTCGTTTCGCGCTCGCGCCGAATGACAGGCAACGCAACTTCTCTGCAGAATTGGCTGAACATCCCGAAAATACTCAACGTTGACCACTTCCTGCTTGAGCACGCGCAAGCCGGTTTCTTTTTTCACGTCCCATTGCTTGCGTGATTCATCGCGCTTCTTGTCCGCGAGAAGCGGCGTCGTGTTCACAAGGTCCCAAACGGCGTAATCGGGTTGGGCCGCGCGCGTCTTGGCAAAGTCCGTGGGCTCTTGGCTATGGGCATGGCAGCCGCCGCAATTGGTGCGAATTTCGCCCGGTCGCAACTGATGCCAGGTCTGCGCCATGTTCAGCACCATGCCGTGCTTATCGAGCGTTTGAAACGTGAACGCTGTGTCCGCCGGAATCTTCGCCAGAAAGCTCGTGTCCGGCTTGCCGTCCGGATCGCGGCGCTGCGCGCCTGGGAAGTCGTCGGGCCAAGGCGGCACCGGCGGCGGCGGCGGATCGGCGAAATGGCGCAGCGGAATCTCGCCCAAGATGCGCAGTCGTTCCTGCGCATGATTGAAAAAACGCCGGCCGCCGTGTGCGCCCTTGCGGTCCGTCGTCGGTTCCATCACCAGGATGCGGACCGCGTGGATGTCGGCGTTCGCGTACAGTCCGGCGTCTGCACCTTGGTTGTGCCAGTTGAGCGGCGGGCCGTTGCCGTGACTGGTGAACGCATCGAGGCCCTTCCATGGGTCGTTGCCACCTGCATAAGCCGAAGTAACCGAGCCTTTTGGCACCGCGCCGTTGGGAAAGCTTTCACGCTTGTAGAAGCTGGAAGTGCCGACAAGACCAAACGGCGATCCTTTGGGCAAGTGCTTGGACAGCGAGCCGTCGTTCGCGAGGCGAGGAAGCGTTTTGGGTTTGTCGATGCCATAGAGGCGCTTGTAAGGAACCAAAGCACGCGGCCAACTCTCGTTGTAGTTCGGATCGTTCTTGATGAGGAGCATTTGCGCAGGCTCTTCGATTACGTCGCCGTTCCTGATGAGATAGATGCCGCCGTCGAGCTGCGGCAGATACGTGTATTGATGGTTGACCGGCCCGGGCGAGTAGATGGTCAGCAAATGATTGTCGGGAGCGCCGGCGGGGTGCGTGAACTTGCCGACCGAGGGCGAGGTCTTGTCGCCGCGGATCGAGCGATCGGCAGGACCTTCGAGTCCCAAGGCAAACGGCGTGAGCGAAATCGAGCCGGTGGGCATGAACGGCATGCGATACATACGCGGCTGGCCTTTGTCGTGCCGGCCCATGCGCCAGGGCTTGTTGCGCGGATCGTTCATATGGCCGGGACCGAACGCCGGTGTGTCTTTCGGTAGCGCGGCCGGCAGCTTGATGTAGGATCCAAAGCCGCTGTTGTTTTGGTTGTAATACTCCTCGACCACGATGTTGCCGTCGGAAAGCTGCGTCTGGAAGTGAAAGCCGTTCGGCGCGCCGAATGGGTCGAACGCGCTCACCAGCGGATTCCAGTTGGTCCCGTCGGGATGGATAGTCCACAGCCCCCAGAGTATGTCGCTGCGGATGCCTTGCGACTCGAGCGTGCTGTACATGATCCTGCCATCCGCGAGCACTACGGGATGCAACGCGCCGGAAATATTGAGGTGGCCGATCTTTTCGAGATTGGGCGGATCCTCATCGTCGCGAATGTTGTCGTTGCGGTCGTCCATGACGAAGAGCTGCAAGGCGACGGCGGGATAGCCGTGGGCGGGACGATAGCCTTCGCGATTGCTGGTGAAGACGATCTTGCCGCCGGGCAGCGGACAAGGTCCCATGTTGTAGACGCCGTATTCGAAATGGCTCTTATCCTTCTCTGGCGTGCGCAAGTCCTTAGACCACTGCGCGGCGCCGGTGTTGGGCGAAAAACGCTGATTGGTCAGGCGGACGATCTTGCGCGACGGCACGTGGATTTTGTAAATGTCGGCGCCCTGCCGCGGCGGGTTCCATTGACTGTGCTTCTTCAAGTAATGGATGTGTGTGTAATAGACCCATTGGCCGTCGAAGGAGACCATCGGATCGGTGATCGAGCCGTCGCCGCCTGCGACGAGTATGTCCTCCATGCCGTCGGGATGGAGCAGCATGAGATCGGCGCCGGGTTCCAGCGTGACGGGCGCGGAGAAATCCGTGTAGAAGCGTTTGTGAACCTTGTCGCCGGCCCGTGGCGCACGCACGTAAACGATGTCGTAATCAAGCTTGACCGACTTGTCCGTGGAAAAGTGCGGCACGTCGACGTTGACGGGATCGAGATATAGTTTTGACTTTTTGGTTTGCGCAAGCGCCGGAAGCGAAGCGGTCAGTCCGGCGAGCGCGACAAGAAGCGGCAGCGTATTGCGTTGCATGTTTGTCCCCCCGTTTTCTTCCAATTATCTTAAGCCAAGCGCCATTCGCCAGGCAGCGAAAAGTTCGCCGCAGCAGGGATTTGACACTGCGACAAGAAACAAGCTAGGTTTCTAATGCGGCGCCCCCCTCGATTCCCGCTTGCAAATTGGTGCACCTTCTGAACGTGCTTGCCTTCCCAAGGGCACGTTGTCAACGTGCCCCACAAGGGGCTGGTAGGAGACTGATTTGGGAAGTTTCGCCTATAGCATGCACGTTCGCGCGGCGGGGTCGCGCGCCATCGCTCACGGATTGGAGCATCTTCTGCCCACCCGCGGCTACGACCTCCACCAAACCGGCCGCCGCAAAGTCTGGATCGCTGAAGCGCGCAACGGTTGGGTCGGCCTTCTCTTGTCCAGCTTGGAAGATTCCGTGGACCTGGCTGGGCCATTGTCCGCTGAGTTGCAAACCGATGTCTTGCACGTTCTCGTGAACGATAGCGATTCCTGGCACTATCAGACTTTTCGCAACGGCGTGGCCGTTGATGATTTCGACTCACTCGGGGAGATGAATTCGGCCGGCGAATTGCGGCCGACGGCACAGGTCGAGCATTTGATCCGCGGCGGCGGCGCGGAAGCGCTTGGCCAGGCGCTCGGCGAACGGCTGCGCGGCATGATGAAAAACTTGGACGACTGGATGCCGCCGGAAATCCGCGAGATTCAACGCAAATTCCAGCGCGGCGCCGCCAGCCCCGAAGAGACGGACAAGTACTTCCATTGGGCCAAAACCGAATCGCCGCGACGCGTGGCCGACTACATGCGCGCCGGCGGCTTCGAATTCGGTCCGCTTGGCTCGCCCCCCAACGCCGAGGCGCTGCGCGGCCACGTCGAACGGTTGCGCTCCTTCCTGTCTCCCAGCGCCTACGAGGAACAAGTGCGCGCCATTCTTGGGGAGCAAGGAGCATTCGCCGAGGAAACACTGGCCCGCTTCTTGCCGCTGGTCGGCGTGGCGTCCGTGTACGCGCATCTAAGCTATCGCTATTTGGATGAATTCAGCAAAGACGAGTTGGTCAAGCAAGGCGTGCGTCTGGTCAAACACCTTCGGTTTCAGAAACGCCGGCGGCGCTCGTAACCAAGACACGTCACCCATCCCGCTTCCTCACAGGCGCGGCTCGGAGTCACGACTGGTTTCTAGCCGCCGAATCTGCAAGAATGCCGGAATGCAATCCTCCCTGCGACCGTCGATTCTCCGCATGGCCGGCTACACGCCCGGCGAGCAGCCGCGCGACGACGGCATTATCAAACTCAATACCAACGAGAATCCGTATCCTCCTTCCCCGCGCGCATTAGCGGCCATGGCGGAACTCTTAGAGGGCGATCGGCTGCGCAAGTACCCGGATCCCTTAGGCACGGTTTTTCGCCAAACCGCGGGCCGTGTTCTCGGCGTTGATCCCAATTGCATCCTCATCGGCAACGGCTCGGACGATGTGCTCACGATTCTCACGCGCGCGTTTGTCCCGCAGGACGGCCTCATCGTGTCGCCCACGCCGAGCTATATGCTGTACAAGACGTTGGCGGACATCCAAGGAGCACGGCTCCAAACCGTCCCATTTACGGACGATTGGAGCTTGCCGGAGCCTTGGCCGCTAACCCAAGCGCACTTGACCTTTGTCGCCAACCCGAATTCACCGACCGGCACACTGGTCCCTTTCACAAGATTGGAGGCCCTGGCGAATGAGCTGCAAGGTCCGCTGGTCATCGATGAAGCGTATGTCGATTTCGCCTCGGCCCATGCGCTTGGCCTGGCGCGGCTGCCGAATGTGATCGTAACGCGTAGCCTCAGCAAATCGTACAGCCTGGCGGGCCTGCGCTTCGGTTTTGCGGTGGCGTCGGCGGATTTGGTGCGTGAATTGATCAAGGTGAAAGACTCGTATAACTGCGACGCGCTAAGCCTGGCGGGGGCCGCGGCCGCTATCGCCGACCAAGAATACTTTCGCGCGGCGCGGAACAAAATCATCGCTACGCGGGAACGGCTCACGACCGGTCTATCCGAACTGGGCTTTGCTGTCTTGCCCAGCCATGCTAACTTTGTTTGGGCGCGCCGCGCGGACCGATTGGTCAAGACGATCTACGAGGAACTGAAGAAACGCAAAATTCTGGTCCGCTACATGAACTATCCCGGCCATGGCGATGGCTTGCGCGTCAGCGTCGGCAGCGATCCGCAGATCGATCGTCTGCTCGAAGAAATGCGTGCGCTGATCTAGGAGACAATTCATGTCCTTGCCCAAACCCCATCGGGTCGCACAGATTCGCCGCGAAACCGCCGAAACGAGAATCTCTTTTTCGCTTGATTTGGACGGGAGCGGACAAGCCAAGCTGTCCAGCGGTGTCGGCTTCTTCGACCACATGCTCACCCTGCTGGCCAAACACAGCCTGTTCGATTTGAGCATCGAGGCGCAAGGCGACTTGCACGTCGATTCGCATCACACCGTGGAAGACGTCGGCATCTGTTTTGGCAAAGCACTGTCGCAGGCGCTGGGCGACAAAGCGGGCATCAATCGTTACGGGCATTTCACATTGCCCATGGATGAAGTGCTCGTGACCAGTTCTGTGGACCTAAGCGGCCGGGCGGTGTGCATTTGGCACGCCGACCTGCCCCCGGAGGTGCTTGGTATGTTCAATGCTCCATTGGCGGAAGAGTTTTGGCGCGCAGTCGCCGGCAGCGCCGCCATGAACCTCCATGTCGTTTGCCATCACGGCCGCAATTCCCACCACATCGTCGAAGGCATCTTCAAAGCCACTGCTCGCGCACTGCGCATGGCCGTCGAATATGATCCCCGCAATGGCGGCATCCCCTCGACGAAAGGCGTCTTATGAATAGAGGTCAGGAGTCAGGGGTCAGGGGTCAGGAGTCGGAGGTCAGCGATTCGTTGTTTCGCACATTTTGAATTCATGGCGAGATCATGTATCCATTCGATCCCATTGTAATGACCTGATTCCTGACGCCTGATTCCTGACCCCTAACTCCTGACCGCTGACTCCTATCGCCTCATCCTCCGTCAATTGCTATACTTGTGGAATGTTGCCGGACAGTGTCAAGGAGAAGAAAATGCAGCGTTTTTGCGGGTTATTCCTCTTGGGCGGTTTGATGTTGGTGATGGCCGGCTGCGGCGGTAATTCACGCGAGGGCCATCTCAGTACGGCAATTGAGCATATGAACAATGCCGCCACGCAGATTTCCGGCATCAAGGATAAGATCAATGAAGCAGTCAAGAAGGCGGAAAAGGAGAAGGCTGTTCCGGACTTCAAGGAAGCGGTCAAAGCTGTCGATGAGCTGAAAATCATCGGCAAACAAATGCAAAAGCTCGATAGAGACATTGAGGAGGTCAACATAGGCGTCACGGACGAAGAACGCAAAGACTTGGCGGATCGCTACAAGGACAAGCTGCAGTCGGCTGTCACCTCGCTTTATGATTCGAAGAAACAGCTCAACGAGACCATCCACAATGTGGAAAAAACCTATAAGGAAGCGCTAAAAGACTTGCGCACGAAACTGAACGAAGCCGAGGGCGAATTTGAAGTGCTGGCCCGACAGCGCTAGCGTTTTGCCCGTGTTTGCCTTTCGCGCTTGCTGGACGCTGCCATTGCACAGTTGAAGCGAGCGCGAAACGTTAACGGTAGGGAGCGATTATGACGAAAGCGGCCGCGCTTCTGGGGCTAAGTCTGTCGGCATTGCTCCTGTCACAGGCGCGCGCCGGCGACAACAAGATCGAAGACATCGTCAAGGATATGCTCAAGACGATGGACACAATCACTTCCACGCTGGCTACGATCAAAGACCAGGAGACGGCGAAGTCTGCCAAGACCGACTTGCGCAAGGCGGCCGATCGGTGGAACGTCCTCAAGAAAAAAGCCGGCGACATCGCCCCGCCCGACAAGGGGGAAAAGGACCGCCTGGCCAAGCAATATCGAATGAAACTGGAGGAGGCGCAAAAGAAGCTGTTCGCCGAGGTGCTGCGCGTGCAAGGCGTCGCCGGCGGCCGAGACGCCCTGTTGGAAATCAAGAATGTTCTTGCCAAGAAAGACAAGAAGGAAGACAAGTCGAAACCTTAGCTATCCAGAAAAGTCATTGAATTCCCGGCTGCGCCGAGGTCGTGGTTCGCTTCAACCGCCAAGCGCGCGGCGCCGCAAGCCGATGATCCCCGCTACATTTTGTTGGCACGAGCCCAAGCGCACGCTAATATGAGGTGATGCGGTATTGGGCCTGGCTGCTCTTGTTCGGCCCTGTGGGATGCGGCGACGGCGTCGGCGCCTATCGCGCGGTGGTTCGCGATCAGGTGCATGCGTTCCAGGAAGTCGCTGACATTCTCAGCGGCGTGACGGATGCAGCGAGCATGCGCTCCGCCAAAGAAAAGCTCGACGAGCGCGCCGAGCGTTTCGAGCAGATCGCGGCGCGTGCGGCCCGCTTGGCCAAGCCGTCGCGTGAGACGATCGCAGAGATCCGCCCCGAAGCCGAGAAACTGGTGGCCGCGCGGGACCAGGTGCAAACCCAGGTGCGCCGCATCGCCGCCTTGCCGGGCGGGCGCGAGTTTTTTCAGCAATTCAAGAGTTTTCGCGGCCTCTTACCGGATGATGCCCCATGAAACGCGCTTATTGGACGTTCGGATTGGCTCTGGTGGTTTGCGCGGGTTGCTCCAAATCCAAGGCCTACTTGGCTGAGTTATTCAATCTCCTCAACGAAGCTTCTGACTGCATGAGCAAGATCGTCGACGACGAGTCCGCGAAGACGTTCTTGGATAACGACGGTAAGATCATCAAGGATCGCTTCACCGATTTCAAAAAGCGCATCGATGAGTTCGCCCGCCTGGCCGACGGCGACGATAAGCGCGCTTTCGCGGAAGAGTTTGCCTCGGACTATGTGCGCAGCGAAATGGTCGCGGCGTTCAAAAACCTCGACCGGCAAAAGCAGCGCTTGGAATCGTTGGCCGAACAGCTGCGCGGCCAAGGCCGGGACGCCACCAATGTGACCAGCGCCTCCAATTTGGACTACTTCCGCAACATCTCGGGAGGCAACAAGCTTTTGGAGGACGGATTCTCAAAACAGAATCTGCCGAAATAGCGCCGTGCGCTATTTACGTCAACAGTCCCTCGCTGGCGCGTCGGGCTGGTGTTGACAACTCGACCAGGAGTTACCCATGAGCGCTGAATCCGCCGATCGCCAACAACAGAAGGTGCGTGAATTCATGAACCTGTTGCCGCTTACGCTGGCCATTGCCGGCGTGCCGGACGCGGCGCCCAACACTTTTTTCAGCGAATCGCAAATGGACGCGCGCGCCACCACGATTCGCCTGGCCTACAAAATCGCGCGACAGTTCATTTTGGACATCGCGAAGTAAACAGGCCGCTTGCTTGCGTTGTCGCTCTGGGACAGGTTTCCAACCTGTCCGCTTAGAAGCGCAGCCGGTACTCGAGCCGGTAAATGTCCCGGTACCATACATCGCCCGTCAAGGCCCGGCCATAGCCAAGATACAAGTCAGAGTTTCTTCCCAGGCCAAAGCGCACGCCAAACTTCGCGTTTATGATGGTGTCGCCGGAAGCGTCCGTCGCGAGGTTCTGAGGGGGAAACGACTCCAGCCCATCGAGCACGGTCCAGCCCAGGACTTCGACCACGGGCGCAACACTCGCACGACCGTTGTCAAACGCGGTGTAACTGACGCCTGCCCCATAGCGAAGTACGTTGCCTGCGAAGTCCGTGCCGCCGAGGGAGATCCAGTCGCCCAGCTGGCCGAACAGCACCAGGCGGTCGGTCAAGTTTCGACCATAAAGAAGCGACGGTTCGAAGCTGACGTGCTCAGTGCCCAGGCCTTTGCGGCCGTCGCCGACCGGCATGTAGACTCGGCCTTGGAACGTAAGGATGCTGTCGCCCGTGCACCACAGGGCGACCTTGACGCCGCCGTTAAAGTCCGCCCAGCCGCTGGTGTTGGGATTCTGTTCCGGATTGATGAAACGGAACGGGAACTCGACGAACACGGAAAACCAATCGCGCGGCGCCCATTCGAAATAGGCCGAGATGTCCTGGTAATCGACCGACGTTTCCGGCAAGAGCGGCCCGGGACCGTCGGGGAAGCAACCGCATTTGGGATAGAAGAACTCGGCTCGATCGGGTCGGTTGTTGCGGTAAGCGGCGTCCAAGCGCAGGCGGAAATGACTGAACGGCACGGGATTGTCGAGATAACCGGGGCCGAAGGACATAAGATCGCCGCCCAAGGCCGCGGTCGTCACCGGACCCAGCGCGGGCACCTGTTCGGGGGCCATGCGCGGCGGTTGGCTGGGATCGGTTGCCTTTGGCGCGCACGGGTCGCAACCCGGCTGCGTCAACGGGAACAAGCGCTGTTGCGCCTGGGCAGACACCGTTAGGCTGAAGAAGGCCGCGCCGGCAAGCACAAGCCGGACCAATGGGATGGGAGAAGACACGATCTTTCCTCCTTGACTGAGCTTCGACAAACACTCCGTGTTGTCAATCTTCATCGACTTCCGCAAATTCCAACTGATGAAAAACCCAGGAGGAACCATAAACCAACGGGGGCAATTGGACAAAGTTGCCGGGACGCGGAAGCTGGGCAGCTTGGCGAGCCGCGCCACGGATGAACACCAATTCAACACGGCCACGGATCAACACGGATTGAACACGGAAAGAGGGCACAGCCGGTCTTTGTCCGTGTTTCATCCGTGTTGATCCGTGGCTCGTAATCGACCAGAGGAATCCAAGTGGACGAGACGCTGTTTCCATATTACGAGCGCGAGTTGGTGTTCATCCGGCAACTCTTGCAAGAGTTCGCGCGCGGCTATCCGTCGGCGGCCAACCGGCTGCTGCTCGAGACGAACCGTAGCGCTGATCCGCAGGTGGAAAGACTGATCGAATCGTTCGCGCTGTTGGCGGGGCGCGTGCAGCACAAACTGGATGACGAGTTTCCCGAAATCACCACGGCGCTTCTGCAAGCCCTTTATCCGCATTTCTTGGCGCCGATTCCCGCGCTCGGCATTCTGCAATTCGATCTCGACGCCGCACGCGCCCAACTGCCCAATGGTTTCACCGTCGCCCGGCACAGCCCGCTGCACACGGAAGCGGTGGACGGCGTGCCTTGCAAGTTCCGCACTGTTTACCCGGTGACGCTGTGGCCGATTCGCTTGACCAGCGCTGTGTTTCAGGGTCCGCCGTTTCCACGCGGCCTGACGCCCCCCGCGGGCGCCGCCGCCGCCCTGCGCTTGCAGTTCGAATGTCTGGGCGCCTCGAAGCTTTCCGAGCTGACGCTCGAACGGCTGCGGCTCTATCTAAGCGGCGATCTGCAAGCTTTGCCTGGGCTCTATGAACTGCTCTTCAATCACGCGCTCGCGGTGATGTATCGCCCCATCGAGCCGGACACCAGCCCCGCCCCGTTGCTCTTGAATCCCCAAGCGTGCCTCACACCGGTGGGCTTTGACCTCGAGGAGGGCCTGTTGCCGTATGCGCCGCCGTCGCGCCTGGGTTATCGTCTCTTGACCGAGCTGTTCGTGTTTCCCGCGAAGTTTTGGTTCGTCGATCTGGGAGGCTGGGAGCAGGCGCGGCGGCGCGGCTTTCAGCGCAAGTGCGAAGTCGTCGTTTTCTTCGAGCGCACGGCCCCCGTGTTGGAGAAGAGCATTGATGCGGCCGCCTTTCGCCTGGGCTGCACGCCGGTGGTCAATCTGTTTCCCCACGTGGCGGAGCCCATTCGCACGCAGCCGGGCGTGTCGGAGTTTCGCGTGCTGCCGGACGCGACGCAGCCGCGCGCCCTGGAAGTCTACTCCATCGAATCGGTGAGAAGCACGAACCTGGCCGACGCTACGACGCAGGAGTTTCCCCCGTTGTTTTCCATACGCCACGCGCGCTTGCCGGACCAGCCGGATGTCTTTTGGCATATGTCGCGCTGGTCGTCGCTGGCGGAACGCGATTCAGGGACGAATGTCCATTTGCATTTGGTGGATCTGGACTTTGAGCCTTGGTCGCCGGCTGGAACCACGCTCGAGGTAGCTGCGATGTGCACCAATCGCGACTTGCCGAACGAGCTCCGCGCGGCGGGCGACCGGGTCGGGTTCGAATTGGAGGCGGCCGCGCCGTTGGCGGGCATTCGCTGTCTTGGTCCGTTGACGGCGCCCTTACGGCCCAAGCCGCGCCGCGGCCGTCTTTGGCAGCTGATTTCGCACCTGTCCCTTAACTACCTGTCGCTCGTGAAAGAAGGACAGGGCCGGACGGCGCTTCAAGAGATTCTCGGGCTCTACGATTTTTCCGATCCGGAAGCGGGCCAGCAGCAACTGGCGGCTGTCACCCGGCAGTTCACGGACGGGATCGCGTCGGTGAGCAGCCGGCGCGTGATCGGCCGGCTGACGCGCGAAGGCATGAGCAGTTTTTGCCGCGGCGTCGAGGTGGCGGTCGCTTTCGACGACGACAAGTATCCGGGCATCGGCGTGTACTTGTTCGCATCGGTGTTGGAACGATTCTTCGGGCTGTATGTTTCGAACAATTCGTTCACGCAATTGGCGGCCAAGAGAACTAAGGACAAGGAGAATTTCAAGGTCTGGCCGCCTCGGCCGGGGGAATTGCAGAGTCTCTAATTCGGAAGCCATAGAATAGCACACTACATGACTCCAAATTCACGTACTGCGAATACGATCCCATGACGAGTCCGGCGGTTCACTGGCACGAGGGCATGTTTCTGCGGCCGCAGCATTTTCAGACGGCCCAGCGGCATTGGTCGCAATTGCTCCAGCACAACGTCTCCTGGGACAATCATTACTCCTGGGGACTGCGCTCGCTGGAATTGGATCTCGACGCGCTGGCCAACTACCGCTGCGTGGTCCGCTCTTTGGAAGCCCGGCTGCGCGACGGCACGTTGGTGGTGATTTCCCCCGAGGATACTTTCCCAGCGCTCAACTTACGGAACGCCTTCGAAAGACAAAGCAGCGTGACCGTGTATCTGGGCGTATCGGTCTTTCATCTGGGCCGGCCCAACGTGTCCGCGCAGGGGCCTGCGGACCAGGCCCGCTACGTCGTCGATAGCTTGGACCTCGAAGACGAGAATTCCGGGCAGAATCCGCAATCCATTCCGGTGCGGCGGCTGCACGTCAAGCTGCTTTTGTCCGGGCAACCGTTGGCGGGCTACGAAACGCTGCCTTTGGCGCGCCTGGAGCGTTCGACGCGCGCCGAAGCGACGCCGCAATTGGACGAGGCCTATTTCCCGCCCGTTTTGGCCTGCGACGCTTTCCGGCCGCTGCACGCGAACGTACTCATGTCTGTTTTCGATCGCATCGGCAAGAAGATGGAACTGCTCGCCGATCAAGTGGTTTCGCGCGGCATCACCTTCGACAGCAACTCCCAAGGCGACGCCATTACCTTCAACCAGCTGCGTGAGCTCAACCAGGCGTACACAACCTTGGGGGTCATGGCGTTCGCGCGCGGCATTCATCCTTTGCTGGCGTACGTCGAGTTGTGCCGGCTGGCGGGGCAGTTGGCCATCTTCGGCAAAGAGCCGCGCCCCGCCGATTTGCCTGCCTACGATCACGACGACTTGGCCAAGTGTTTCTTCCACGTGAAGCAGCAAATCGACACGTCGCTGGACATCTTCGTCGAGCCGGAGTACCAGGAGCGGGCCTTTGTGGGGGCGGGCATGCGCATGCAGATTTCGCTGGAGCCTGCCTGGCTCGAATCGCAATGGCGCATGTTTCTGGGCGTGCGCAGCCCGATCGACGTCAAGGAATGTGTGGGGCTGCTCACGCAAGCGGGCAAGCTGGACATGAAAATCGGCAGCTCCGCGCGCGTCGACACCATCTTTCGACAAGGCTCGGCCGGGCTGCGCTTCACGCACACCGCGCATCCGCCGCGGGCCTTGCCCTTGCCGCAGGGGCAAGCCTATTTCGAAGTGCTGCGCGAATCCACCGACGCCGAATGGCAGCAAGTCCGCAAATCCCTGAGTCTCGCCATTCGCGTGAACGAAAACCTTATCGCCGGCAACATCCAGGGCCAACGCGTGCTCACCATCCGCCACGGCGGCCAAACCGTGCCTCTCACGTTTACCCTGTATGTCATCGCCACGGAGCCGACGAAAGGCACTTAACCAAGACCTTGTCCTAATCGTAATCTTGATCTTAATCGCATTCGTAATCGTAATCTTCGTCTTGATCTTTGTCTTTTCTGGCTTGTCGCTCTGGAAAGCTCTGAGGCATGTTGCAAACGCTCATCTCGTTCGTCGTTCCGGTGAAAGCCTAAGGAGCATGTCATGAGCCGCTCACTGGCCGTCTTGTTGCTTTGCTGTGCGCCGATGGCAGCCCGTGCAGGCGAGGTTCCAAAGGAGTATCGCGCCACCGTCGCCAAAGGGTTGGCTTGGCTTGCCCAAGAGCAGCATCAGGACGGCCATTGGGAAGGATGGGGCGGCACGTATCCTGTTGCGCTGACCGCATTGGCCGGCATGGCGCTGCGGCTTGAAGGCAGCACGGTTCACGAGGGCGCATACTCCAAAAACCTGCGCCGCGCCGTGGACTGGCTTTTGGACCGGACTCCCAAGCAGCCGCGCTATGACGGCTTGATCGGCGACCCCGAAAACCCGACCGAAACCGGGCGCTATATGTTCGGCCATGCGCTGGCGCTGGAGTTCTTGTCGGGGGTGTATGGCGACGTGCAAGACGTGAAGCTGCGCAAACGGCTGCAGGACGCGCTGGAGCGGGGCGTGAAGTTCGCCGTGGAAGCGCAATCGAGCGCCGGCGGTTGGTTCTACTCTTCCAAGATCGATGCCGGCGACAAGCAGGATGAAGGCGTGGTCACGGTGTTCGTGCTCGCGGGACTGCGCGAGGCGCGCAACGCAGGGATCGCGGTTAAGCGCGAAACGCTCAAGAAAGGTTTCGACTATCTGCAGCAGTCGACGGCGCCCAACGGGGGCGTGAACTACATGCTGAGCCCGCGCGGCGCGGCCAACGAGGGCGGCCGGCCCACGATCACCGCCGCGGCGCTCTTCTTGCGGCTCGACACGAACAATCCGCGCGAACCGCTTGTGGACAAGCACTTGGAGTTCTGCAAGGAGCGCATTCCGCTTGCGGACATCGAAAAGTCCGCCGAGCTAACGCACTACTTTTTCGCCAAAGCGATGTGCCGTCTGGGCGACGACGGCTTCGCGAAGATCTTACCCGACGTGCCGGCGAAAAAGCGGCTGACGTGGAGCGGCTATCGCGCCGCCCTGTTCGATCAACTCAAGACATCGCAGCAAAAGGACGGCAGTTGGACATCACGCGGACTTGGGCTCGGGCCCGTGCTCGTAACGTCGATCAACCTCATCACCCTGCAACAAGATTTGCAGGCAGCGCCCTTGGGACCTCGCTAGACGAAGCGGAATTCGGAGCCGCGCACAAACTAGCCCGACGCGCTAGCGAGGGCGGCCGGGTTGCCGGAAGAAAACGAATCCCATTGCACTGAACCTGCCAGGAATCTCACGATAGAAACGGCGTCCGCAGCGGCAACACGTTCGCCCTCGCTAGCGCGTCGGGCTAGTGTTCAATCGTGCGCCTCCGCGGTTAAGAAATGCGCCGCTACGCCAACTGTTGTTCGATGCGCTCGTACTGATTGGCGAAATGCCGGATCGCTTCATCGGGGTTCATGTTGAACACGGCCCGGCCAACAGTGGACCAGGTGCCGCGCTGGAAGAAGAACACTGCCGACGCGTTGCGGAGATTGCCGACCGCGGCCACGCCTTCCATGTCGCCGCCTTCAATGGCCTCGAAGGCAATGGTGACACCAACCAGGGCGGCGATATGTCCCGATTTGCGTTCGCGGACAAACTCGACCGTGTCTTCCCACTGGCATTCCTTCCAGCGCAGGCCGCGCGGCTTTCCGGAAGTAGCCGCGGATTGAAAGAATTGCGCTTCGAGCCGTTCGCGCTGTAGGCGGAACATCTCGCGGGCCCGCTCGACCTGCACCTGGGAACCGAAGTTTCGCAGCTTCCGCCACACGAACAAGCCCACGAGCGCCGCCGCCAGCGCCGCCACCGGTATCAGCCAAACGGGCATTTCCTCTCCTCGAATCGCAATCGATCATTATATGGCGGGTGGAGTGGAAGGGGGCCAAGTCATGAATGTCGGCGTGACTTCGGAAGGGATCCCGGCGACTTTTCACTTTACCTCCTATTCACCAATTTGAAAAGTGGGGGGTCCCTGACTGCTGTAAGTTAATTATTTGGAGCGAGTTACGTTTTTCCAGCTCACTTTTCACATTTTGTCCATTTGAAGAGTAGGACAGCGGAAAAGATGGTTAGTGCATATTAACAAATCGGACGAGTGCCTGCGCGGCGATCTAATCAAATGGAGGCCTGAATAGCCTGGAACAAGTCCGCAACGCGCACGCGCAAGCCTAGCGCGATCCGGTACAGGGTCTCGATCGACGCCGAGTTTTTGCCCAGCTCGATCTGCGAGAGATACCCCAGCGAGACGCTGGTTCGTTTGGCAAGGTCGGCGAGGGTCAAGCCGAGCGACTTGCGGCGCTCGCGGATGGCGGCGCCGAGCTGTTCGCGCAGGGCTTCTTCCGACAGGCGCATCAGGCCGCGGCTCTCCAGGCAGCGGACCACGGTCTTTTGCAAGAGTTCCACCTGGAACGGCTTGGTGATGTAGTCGTAGGTATGGCTGCGCAGGCAGTGCAGCGCGCTGTCCATCGACGGAAACGCCGTGATCACAATCACGCTGGCGTCCGGCTGGTGCATTTGAATGAGCTCCATGACTTTTTTCGAGTCCAAGCCCGGCAGCACGTAGTCGAGCACGATGAGGTTGTAGGGCGCAGCCATGATCTGGTTTTCCATCTGCGTGGGATCGGAGATCATATCGATGGTGAAGCGGTATTGGGCCAGGGCGGCGTCGATGAGCCGGCCGATGGCGGGGTCGTCGTCCAGCACGAGGATGCGGACTTCGCCGGCGTTGTACAGCCTGTTGTCCTCGCCCGGAGTTGCTTGCTTGGCGGGTTTGGCGGGCTTGGGCGCGCCATCGGTCAGAGTGGCGCCATTAGGTGGAAGCAGCGTCGACACGGTTGACTCTCCTCTTAGGCGCACACCGCAAGGGCATGTTGCACCGCCTGCATGAGCGCCGTCGGTTCGAATGGTTTGGACAGAAAAGTAAATCGTTGCAGGGCTTGGTCCCAGCCCGTTGCGCTGGATTGCGGCAAGCCGCTCATGAACAATAGTCGGGGGGGCGAACCGTGTTGCAGCAGACGGCGGGCTAGCTCCAGGCCGGTCATTTCCGGCATGCACACGTCCGTGATGACCAGGCGAAAGCGTTCGCCGCCGTCTACGAGATTGAGCGCCTCATGAGCGCCGGCGGCGGCCTTGACTTCGTAGCCGGCCTTTTCCAAGGTACGACGCAGCATATCCAGCACCATGGGATCGTCGTCCACGACCAAGAGCCGGCCCTCCGGACAACTGCGCGCTGGCGTAGCAGCCCGCGCCGGCTCCAACCCAAGGCCCGCGGGCGCTTGCGGAAAATACAGCCATGCGGCGGCGCCTTGATTGGGCTGCGAGCTGAGCCGCATGCCGCCGCCGAAAACTTGGACCAAGCCGAAGACTTGAGCCAGGCCCATGCCGCGATGTCGGGGCTTGTTGCTCAAAAACGGCTCGTGCCACAGGCGCTCTTTCCATTCCGGCGGCAGCCCCGGCCCCGAATCAGCAATGGCGATCTCCACGAACGGCCCCGGAGCGGCGCTGCCCAACAACTCGGCACATTCCGTTGCGTTCAATTCCGTGGCCCGCACCGATACCGCCACCATGCCGCAGGCCCCGACTGCTTCGCAGGCGTTGTCGAGTAATTCGCCGATCGCTTGTCGCAGCGACTCGGCGTCCACGTTGACCGCCGGCGCATCGTCGGCGGCAAACACCTGGAAGCTGACCGCCTTTCCCCACGCTTTCTTGGCGCGGGCGATCTCTTTTTCCAGAATGGATATCGGCGCCGTGGGCATGCGCGACGGCGGATGCCGGCGGCCGATCACTTGCAACTTGCGCACCCATTGCGTTCCGAAAACCGCGCCATCCAACACTTCTTGCAGATAACCGCGCTCCGCCGATTGCGCATCGAGTCGCTGCGCCGCCAACTCGGAAAACCCAAGAATACCCGTCAAAATGTTGCCAAAATCGTGCGCCAGCCGACCGGTCACCGACGCGGCACGTTCCATCGCGCGCTGTTGGCTCGAGCGGGCGGCGATGATGTTCCACGAAGCTTCGCCATGGAACGCCCATTGTCCCAATGCCAGACCGGTCAGCGCCAAAGCGGCTTTCTCTTCGTCCGTCCAGTTCTCCACGTCGCCTGCCACCCAGAGA
>JAKEHV010000104.1 GCA_022614915.1 Gemmataceae bacterium
CGGCCGGCGCCCAAGCCCAGGTGGACGCCGCCGGTCAGGGTGACCGTATCGTTCACAAACACCGGGTCGTTGCCGTCGCGGAAGTTGAGCGGAGTCGCGATGTGGGCTTCGAGGTTGGGCGCGACGTAAGCGAACAAGCCGCCCGTGGGAATGACATAGCCGGCGCCGAAATCGTTGAAGAAGAGCTTCGCGTCGTTGTTAGTCGTCGGATAGACGATGGAGTGGATGCCTTGGAAATAGAAGTTGCCGGCCGTGACGATGTAACCGATGAAGGGCTGAAGCAAGGTGGAATTGATGTCGCCGGCGATGGTGTTGATGGCCGGCCCGGTTGGCACGGTGACGGCTAAGCCCGTGGACAGGACGCTGCCGGTCGCGACATCGTCGAAAAGCGCGATCTTGGCGATGAAGGTCATGTCGCCGAAGTCGTCGGCGCCGAACGAGCCGTCGCCGCCGTCGGTCTGGAAGAACGGCAAGCGCAGACCGATGGAGCCGGCGCCGCCCAAGAAGGTCTTTTCGAAACCGAACATTTCGCGATGGACGTTGACGGCGCGGCCGGGTACAAGCGCGCTCGGCACGGTTGTCACGATGGTGGCGGTGGTCGGAATCTGGCCGACGGGTGGTGGGATAACGAATGTACTCGTCGACCCGGGAGCGGAACCGCCGCCGCCGTTCAGGTTATGGAAGTAGTTGTAGGTGAAGAAAAACCGGTCCGTGGGCCGTGGGCTTTCGTTGTCGGCGACCTTGAGCCCGGAGCCCGCGCGCGACACAATGGGATCGCGCACAATTACGTTTTGGAAGCTCTGCACCGTGGTAGTGGAGGTGCTAGTCGTCGGCGAAATGCTCGGCGGCAGGCCCGGATTGAAGAGCGTCGTCGTGACCGTCACCGTCACCGGCACCGATACGACCTTCTGCGCGGAATAGCCGAAGTAGTCGCCCATCATGTAGGGCACGCTGGTGAACGAGTCGCCCAACGCCGCCGTGGTCACCGGCTGCAGCACCGGCTCGGCGTCCTTTTTCTTGGGATCGACGATCGGCGGCTTGGTCAGGTCCTCGATGCACGGTTCCGGACAGGGGCGGTGAAACAACCGCAACTGCGCCTCGGCGCTTGAAACCGTCCACCACAGCATGGCGACGCCCGCCATGCACCCACGCACCACGGCTTTGTTCCCAAACATTGGCGCGGTCCTCCCACGCAAAAGGGCCAGAACTTTCGGAAAATCGCTTGTGATTGCTTTCGACCGTAAAGCAGACAGGATTCAGCGGAAAGCTACAATCGGCAAATTGGGCGAATGCGGGAATGCCGGTCGTGCTGATTGCGAAAGGCAGCGGGACTTTAAGGGGACTTTTGAAACGCAGAGTGCGCCGAGGACGCGGAGAAGAACAGAGGGGCATCGAGGATTTTCGTTTACTCTCTGCGTTCTCTGCGTTTTAGGACCCTTTCGGCGCCATTGCGCCACGTATCTCTGATACTTAGAAAGAAAGACAAAGAGGCGGAATAGCGCCGTACTCCAAGGTTGTCATTTCTCCGTGTCCGACAACGCCGGATTGATCTGCATCCTCAGTCCGGTCGGGTGGTAGGCCATGAAGTTGAAGTTGTCGGATTGATATCGGGCTTGCAGAATGGGCAACAGATGGTCCAAGAAGGTCGCCTTGTGCATGTCCTTTTCCAATTCCGGCAGCATATGGGGTTTGTTAGTGGTTGACTTTTGGATGAGCCGGACGAGCGCTTGGCGGTAATCTCTGTCCAAAAAGGCGTCGTCGCGCGTCACATTCTTCGCGTTCAAGTCCAGGAACATGGCCTGAGCACCGGTGAATTGCGCGAAGTGATTCGTCACCAGGTCGTTGAGCGCGAATGCTCTGATCGGCCCGTTCGGTCCCAGCCGGGTATCGCTGGTCCAGAAATAGCGGCCCCGCGCGTTGACCGTTTCCTGACCTAAGTAGTAAACGATGACCACGTCGTTGGGCGCCCCCTTGGCGGCGCGCTCGCGCAACAAACTGCCAATGCTGTGCAGCAGGCTATCGACGCTGTAGTAGGGCACTTCGCGGGTCCGCTTGTGGATATGCACCTCGTCGAAAAGTTTCGTTTTGTAAAGATTCGGCCCCAATTGTTGCGTCGTCTGGAGCGCTTGAGCGATGCTCGGGTTTACGTCCTTGTCGTCCTCGAGCCCCGGCGCAATGAGCACGACGTGCAAGTGCTGGCCCGTTACGCGTTTTGCACAGGCCACTTCGCACTCCTTGCGGCTCTTGGATTCCTGTTTGAGGCTGGGCACGTCCACCTCGATATTGTTCACGTCCAGATTGAGTATGAGGCGCGCCTGGAACGTGCGTTCCCAGGGATTCTCGGGCGAAATCGGGCCCAATTGCGCCGGCACTTGCTGAAAGCCGTTGACAAAGACGCGCACGTCGCGCGCTTCCTTCAGGATCGCATTGTCTTGCGGGGACCAGCGGACTCTGCCTTCGAGCACGACCTGACCATCGGGCACTTTGGGGAACTTGTCTTTGCCGTTGGACTGGGTTTCCGGCGTGAAGCTCTTCGCCTTGGCCCCTTCAGTGCGCAAACGCTCAATCGTCACGGTGACGGGGTGCTGCGGCACCGACAGCGCCAGCATGGTGTCGCTCGGTCCGCCGCCGTTGACCGCTTCGATGCGCATTTGATTGACTTTCCACTCCAAAGTCAGCTTGCCGGCGTTAAACTCATAGACCCCCGTCTCCAGCGCTTCCGGAAACTTCTCCGGGCGATACACCACTTTGTCGTTGAGGGTCACCTCCACGCGTTTGAGCGGTTTTGGCGACTTGACTTTGAAAACCAGGTTGACCTCCGGCGCTTTCAGTTCTTGCGAATCCGTAGCGGGCGACACGAGCACGATCTCCGGGCGCGGCGGCGGCGGATCCTTATACACGACCGCGGCAACTTGGGAAGGCGCCGATTGGTCTTCCTCGTTGCTCACCAGCATGACGATTTCATTCTTGTGGATTTCCGTATTCGCCTCGAGCACGAGCGGCACTTCCTTGACATGCACCGTCCAAGCTTTCCCCGCCTGCTTGACCTCGGCCTTAGCGAAACGTTGTACTTTGTCGTTGACGAGCACTGTGATCGTTTCGGGCAGGAGTTTGGTCGACGATTGCACGTTGGCGACCAGGTCCACAAACGGCTCTTTGCCGATGAGTTTGGTCTCGACCACAGCGACCCGAGGAGGCCGAACATAGCGGACCTGAAACTCGCCCTTTTGCGGAGTACCCAGCCAGTCCTGCGCGTAATTCAAGGCCACTTGGACCTTGTTGATTCCAGGCGTCAGTGTGAGCTTGCGCTCCGGCAAAAGGGCTTTCGTCGAATCCAGCTCGATCGGTTCGCCCACCGCGTTGCCGTTGTGCACTAGCGTCGCCTTGAGGCCGAACTTTGCCGGGCTGGGCACGGCCGGCGGCAACAGTTTCCCCGACACGGTAATTTCTGCCTTGTCCTTGTCGCCTATTTCGCGGATCACTGGCTCGGGCGCTTGCAGGATCAAACGCGGCAGTTGCGGCTGATACAAGAGCTTGACGGTTTCCATGCCTTCTGGGCTCGTGGCGGTCTTCGCGAAAATGCGCACCGTCTGCCCGCCGGGCGTCAGCGCTACATTTTCGTCGAAGGCGAACTTCGTCGCGCCCGGCTTGAAACCGGCTATCTTCTTCCTTTTCGTCTCTTCGCCCAGGTCCCACTCGGCGTCAACTAGTTCCACCAGGGCCGAAATCGTGCCCTTGATCCGGACGCGCGGGACGCCAACGACGACTTGCTGGTTGGGCTCGAACGTTTGCGGCTTTTCCTCGCCCTCGACGGACTCGATTTTCCCGATGGCGATGCTCGGCGCATTGGGCCGAAAGGCGACTTTCACGGTCAGCGTGTGGCGCTCCTCGGCTTCGAACTTTTTCAGCGCGGATTGGTTCTCGGCCACCAGTTTGATCAGATTGTCGCCTTCCTTGAGCTTCAGTTTCTTGCTGATGGCTTGCGGTTTGTCGGCGCTGTCAACCGGCCACTCGTAGATCGGTTTGGCTTCGTCATTGAGCCACAATGAAACCTGCGCGCCGGCGACCGGCGCATGCACGGCGCCTTGGAACACAAAATCGGCAGCCGTCGCCACGTCGTAGGCGCTGTCCTTCTGATACTTCACCGTCGGCGGCGGCTGCTGATAGCGCACGGTCCATTCCTGGTCAAACAGCGCGACCGGTTTGCCGGCCTCTTTCAGCCAGAGTTTCAGCCGGACCGTGTGACGTTGACCCTGGGCAGGCAGTTCCGGCAGCGGAATCGACCACAGGTTTCCTTGGGGCGGCTCGAGCGCTTGCAGTTTCTCGTCGTTTAGTTGCCAGGCGATCTTGTCGTCCGGCTCAAGCGTGAAATCTTGAATGGGGACTTGCAGCGTCGTCTTGCGCTCGCGCACCAATAGGTCGCCGTTGGGCGCCTTGTGCAGGCCGACTGGGTCGTCGATCTTGGGGTCCGGGCGCGGCGGCGCGGGCTGCTCGTGTTTCTTGAGCGCCTTGGGCAACGAGCCTTCCGACATCAAGAACTTCAAAATGTCCTTCTTGAAGTATTCGTTGCGGTATTGCTTCAAGACGGCGAATGTCGTCGGTTCCTCCGCCTTGCCTGTGTTGAAGTGCCAGCCGACGTAGTTCTCGGCCGCGGTGCTGCTCGAATCGAACGGGCCCACGAAGTTCCAACCTAGCCATTCGCGTTTGCCGTCCGCGCTGGGGCGGGTGATGAATAGCGAGAACAACGGCTTGCGGTCGTCCACGCCCTGTTCCGCGGCCACGACAACGTCTCGGCTCTGCTTGCCGTCAAAAATCCGCAAGGTAACGGCGGCGCCGGGATTGACGGCCCAAAATGCTTCGTAGAAGTCGCGCGGCGTTTTGAAGGGCTTGAACTCCCCGGCATCGACCACTCCCTTGACGATCGTGCCCACGGACAGTTTACCCTTGGCCGAACTGTCGTCGTCCAACCTATGCACGACCACGTCCTTGTCGCGTGGGACGAGCCCTACGCTGTTAAGGCCGCCGTGCTTGTCGAGAATTTCGCTGACATTGGTCAAGCTCCAAACAGCGACGGTCTGGTCGTTGGAGGCCGAGGCGAGCAGTCTGCCGTCCGGCGAGACGGCCAACGACGTGATGGCGGCGCTATGGCCGGTGAAGCGGCGAAAGTGCTTGCCGGTGCGGGCATCGTAAAGGTCCAGATACGGCGAGCCCAAATCGACCGCATACGACGCAACCGCCAGTAGGGGTGACTTCAACGGCACGAGCGCCAGAGCGTCTACGCGCTGCCCCGATGGAATCTTCACATTGGGGAAGTCCTTTCGTTTCACCTTTTCGCCGGTGGCAGTCCAGCCTTCTTCGCCTGTCAGGCGACGCCGCTCGAAGTCGATAACCAGGTCGGTCTTGCCGCCAGTTTTGCCGAGCATGAGGCCAAGTAAAGACTTGCCGTCTTCCTGGCGCAGGGCAAACTTGACGTGGCGAAACGTCTCGCCGACGCTGTGTAACACCTGCGGACTGACTTTCTGCTGAAGCAAGTCGTCCACGGCATAAACCTGGATCGTATGCTCGGCGTTGCCCGCGACGGCGATATGCCGGCCGCGCGGCGTGGCGGCCATCACCGCGCCGATGGAGCCGCCCTCCCAAAGGGGAACCCGCGCCCGGATGTTGCCGAATCGGCCTGGTCGCAAGTCGATCACGTGCATCTGGTAAGGTTGCTCCGTCTTCGATCTCACGTGCCGCACCAGCACCGCCGCGCTATCAACGCTTTCGCCGGCTAGAGACGAAAAAGGCGCGATGCCTTGGGGAATGTAGAATGTTCCTTCCGATGCCTTGAACCCTACTGACTCGATGACGGTCGGTTTTTTAGCCAACAAGTCCCAAACTTTTATTTTTCCCGTAGAGTCTGCGAAGGACCCGCCGAGCGCTCGCGTTTGGCCCGGCAACAGAGACAAAACGCCGTTGTAAATGCCATTCCTAAGTTCCTGCACGTCGTCACTCTCCACATCCCATATGCGGAAGTAGCCATAGCTGCCAGCATCGTCCTGGCGCCGGTCCCCCCAGGCCAAAGCGACGCGAATCTGCTTCAGCTGGTCGCCCGTCCTGAGCGCCGCCAGACCCACCGTCGGCGTGTGGCGCAACGGCGCGGGCAGCGCTGTCAATGCCCCAAGCGGTTCACCTTTCGCTACATCCCAGACCCGCGCCTCGCCGACAACCTCGTTCTTGTCGAAGTCCCAGCCCTGCGCGGCGGAAACCAAAATCGACGGCTGATCCTTCCGCGCCGGGGCGAAGGCCAGCGACACGATCGGTCCGCGATGGCCGCGCAGCATCTTCACGTCTTGGCCGTCCGTCGCGAACACGTAGATGAGGCCCTGGTCGTAGCGCAGTTCCGGCTTCAAGCCCGCGGTGGGCCAAACCCGCCCGGTATCGAAGAACCCGGCCGCCACGCGCACGACGCCCAATCCGCCAACCGCCAGCCACTTCCCGTCAGACGAAATCGCCATGGCGTTGATCGCGCCCTCCGTGCCTGGATTGATCGGCACGCGGAAGTAGCGTTTGGTGTCCAGCTCGAATTTTCCGGCATTGAGGCCCCACACACGCACGACTTTGTCGAACCCGGCGGCGTACAGCGCTTCGCCGTCCGGGCTGAACGCCAGTGCGGTGACGTTGCTGGTTGGGCCGCCCGCTTCCAACCGCAAGAGCGGTTTGTTGTCGCCGGGCGGAGGCGGCGCCTGCGCCGAGCCGAACGGGGCCGTTGCCATCAACAAGGAGACGGAAATCGCGACGATGCGGCCAAGCATGTGGCACCTGCACGGATTCGTTAATCTGTTCCGGGAGAGAATGGCGATGCAATCCTCTTTGAGGTTAACACCAGCCCGCCGCGCGAGCAAGGGACTGTTGGACTGTTGGCGGTCCCTCGCTCGCGCGTCGGGCTAGTGTTAGCTCTGAGCATGGCGATGGAGCGGCGCGCAGGGCGACGCTCGCAGGCAGCCCCTTGCCGGGGTGCTTACAGAGTTAATGCGTTTTGAGAGGGCAAAGCGGACAGGCGAAGGCCGAACATTGCTGACGGAACGCACGGACAGGAACGCCTAGCCCAGGGGCATGTGCAGGACTCACCTTTCAAATGGCAAAAATATGAAAAGTGGACTGAAAATACACAAACCATTGCAATGACAGCCTTTACATCTGAAAACAACCCCTCACTTTTCAGATTGGCGAATAGGAGAAAATGTGAAAAGTCACTACACATGCCGTCTCATGGCGGCGGAAAGCCGAACGTGCCGAACGGAACGATGGTGATCGTGCCCGTTTGCGTTGGGAACGGCGAATTGCTGCCCAATGTGTCCTCTACTTGGAATGAGGACACATTGAACTCCCCGATCGCAATCGGTCTGACGCTCGTATTGCTCAAGAGCTGCAGACCCAACGTGGCAGAATCCTGGCTGGTTACCGCAATTCCATTAGCAAAAGCGGCGCCAACACCTCAGGCTCGTTGGGCCGAGTTTGCCGAATTGGCGGCGATCACCGATCCGAGCGCCAAAATGTATGCAAGAGTGCTTGAAAGGTGCATGCGGCCCTCCTGGCGCGGTGTGCGGCGATGGGAGAAGCATCGGCTGGACGGCATCCGTACATCAGCGAGACTCGAGACGCGCGCGGATCCGCCGAGCTGCTTAACCCCTATTGTCGTGCAATACTACGTCCCCTCACCGGAACCAAGACCCGCATTTCGTGACAGGATCTGACTCTTCAACACGGAATGGATGGGCTCGCGCACGCGGAAGAGCGCCAGCCTGTCCGCCTCGAACGCCACCTCGGCAGGCGGCGGATGGCAGTGAAAAAGGCAACTTGACGCATACAAGCCGTATGCGCCGGCGTTAGGGAACGCCAGCACATCTTTTGGCGCGAGCGGCGGCAACATACCAGACTCCACAAGCACATCGGACGGCAGACTGAGACAGCCGAGCACGTCGGTCGGCTCCAATGCGCCGCTTCGGACTTCCAGCGGCACCGGCGCAAACGCCTTGTGGCGCAGATCGAGACCGCACAAATCGCCGCGCTGATGCGTGCCCCCGTCCACAACCACCGCCTTGCGGCCGAGGTGCGTCTGCTGGCCCAACACTGAGGTCAGATACCAGCCCGCCTGCGCCACGAAGTAACGGCCCAGCTCGATCGCCAGCCGGGCAGGCGCAGCCTTGTGCACCAGCGTCCGCATCTGGTCAGCAACTTGCGCCAAGTCAAACTCCTGATCCAGCGGCCCATACGGAATGCCGAAGCCGCCGCCGATGTCGATGATCTCGGGCGCGATGCCCAAGAGGTCGGCGGCACGAAGAGCCTGGTCCAGGCCGCTGCGCAGATGATGGCGCACGCCGTCGGCGGCCAGCACTTGCGAGCCGGCGAACACGTGGAAGCCTACGACTTGGACACCGGCGGCATCAAGAAAACCGCGGCATTGCGGCAGGTCTTCCAAGGTCAGGCCGAAACGCGAGTCCGGACCGGCGGAACACGATGCATACGAGCAAAAGTCGGGACGCAAGCGTAAAAGAGCGCGATGAAGCCGATCCTGCGACGCGAAGAGTTGCAACTCACTCACTGAGTCGAGCGAAAGCGTGACGCCCGAGCCGCACGACGGGTCTATGGCCCCGTCTGAAAGAGAGCGCAGCTCTGAGAGCACGGCAGGCGACTTGTCGGGACCGGTCAGGAATATCCGCTCGGGAGGAAAGCCGGCTGCTATCGCCGTGACCAGCTCGCCGGCCGAGGCCACGTCCGCGCCCAGCCCGCACTCCGCCAGCACGCCGCATAGTCCCAGCGAAGCATTGGCTTTGAGGGAGTAAAGAACTTCGACTTGGGGCGGAAGGTGCTCGCGCAGACGGGCAACCTGGGTTTTGATGCGGCCGATATCGTAGGCATACGTGGGCGTTCCGTAGCGCCGAACTATCTCGCGGAGAATCGCCACCGGCGCGGGGACGGGCGGATGCATCCTCGCCGCGGGCTGAGCGATTTCGATGGTGCAGGACTTTGACATTGTTGAAGCTCATCCCGGCGGGGCCGCCTTGACCGACATTTCCGGGAAACCTTTGCCTTTCAAGGCCTCTTTCACGGCGTCCGCGTCGAACGCGCCTTTGAGGTTGAAATGCACTTCACGCTTGTCGGTGTCGGTCTTTATGGTTCCCTGCTCTACCCACGGTAGAGTGCCGAGTGCGGCCCGCACCCGGTCCGGTCAGCCGACCGGTCAGTGCATACCCGGCACGTGGAGCGTGACGTCGGCCGGGTCCGCCGGCGCGGCGTCCGACTTCGCTGCAGTCGCTCCGGGTCTAAAGAACGCCAGGACGGATCGTAAGAAAGAACGCATCACGACTCCTCACCACTCACCACTCACTACTGAACAATCTTCACTTCGAAGCCTTGCTTGGTCACCGATTCCAGAAGGGCTTCGACCGAAACTTGGCGCGGATCGTAACGGACATGGAGCAGGTCTTTTTTCAAATCGACTTTAATAGGCTCGACACCGGGAAACCCTTCCAGGGCTTCTTGGACCTGATTCGGTCAGGTCAGTCAGGTGAGGGCCAGCCGCTCGGTCATCCCCGGCACATGCAGCGTCACCTTGGCTCCCTCGACAGTCGAAGTATCCGGTTTCGACGCCGTTCCAGTCCCGCAACCGGCGAGCACAAGGCAGGTACAGCTCAACACGAAAGAAGTTATCCATTGTTTGAACATAAGACCCTCACCACTCACTACTCACCCCTCACCACCTTACCATCCACCACTAACAAAATACCACGTCCAGAATCCGACGATGAATGTCAGCGACAGCCAGGTAATGACGACGGATGCCCGGCTGCGAATTCCGCGCACATACAGGATGTAGAACGATCGCGCCAATAACAGCAGCGATGCGCATATGAGCACGGGAGCGAGCCAGCCGGTTACGGCGGTCGCTGTGGCACTCCCCGCTAACCCGAGCAGGGCTAAGCCACTGGGGATAATTCATCACCACGGCAGCGACGCGGCTATCGTCGCAAGAATGGCGAAGAAGTTTCGCAGTTTGTCCGCCATCGTTCTCCTTGCTGTTGCCGCATTCGGCAGCAATACTAGCCCGACGCGCTAGCGAGGGCGAGCGTGTCGCCGTTGCGGACGCCGAATCTATCGTGAGATTCCTCGCAGGTTCATTGCAATGGAATTCATTCCATCAGGCAACCCGTCCGCCCTCGCTAGCGCGTCGGGCTAGCGTCCCGAATTCTCGCGAATTCGCCTACGTTGCGTAGATGTCGATCAGCCGCCACGTCCAAAAGCCGACGACAAAGATCGCCGACAGCCAGGTAATGACCGCGCTGGCGCGGGTGCCGCGCCGGTGCACGTACAGAATGTAAAACGCGCGCCCCAATAGCAAGACGGACAGGCCGATCAAGACCGGCGCCAGCCAGCCCGCCACCAACGATGCTGTGCTCCCCGCTAACCCGAGCAGGGAAAGGACGCCCGCCGCGATTCAGTTCGGCGCGGCGCCGGCCGCCGCCAAGAGCGCGCCACTCAAGCTGTGCAACTTGTCTTTGATGTTGGCCAATGCGTCCCCCCTCGCCACCCCTTTTCCCTCAAAGGATGGGAAACAGTCGCTGTCACGCAGCGCCTATCGAGTCCCTCAACCGTTTTTTTTCGCACTGCCCAGATTGATCGTCACGGTCTTCAGCTCGGTATAGTGCTCGAGCGCCGCTTCGCCGTTCTCGCGGCCCTGGCCGGACATCTTGAAGCCGCCGAACGGCGTTGTCGCATCGACGACGTGGTAGCAGTTGACCCAAACCGTTCCGGCCTTGACGCGCTTGGCAAACAGGTGCGCCTTGTTGATGTCCTTGGTCCAGATCGCCGCCGCCAGGCCGTAATCGGTGCTGTTGGCGCGCTGAATCACCTCGTCGACCTCTTGGAACGGCAACACACTCACGACCGGTCCGAAGATTTCATCCTGGGCAATCGCCATGTCGTCCTTGACGTTGTCGAAGATGGTTGGCTCGACGAAGAAGCCTCTGTCGCCGACGCGGCGGCCGCCGGTGAGAAGGTCGGCGCCTTGCTTTTGGCCCAGATCCACATATCCGAGGATTTTGTCCATCTGCTCCTTGGAGACTTGCGGCCCCTGTTCCGTGCCCGCTTCCAGCGGGTCGCCGAGTTTGCGCTTTTTCGCCTTAGCGACCAACCGCTCGACGAATTCGCGGTGGATCTTGTGTTCGATGAAGAGCCTGCTGCCGGCGGTGCAGCACTGGCCGCCGTGGAAGTAAATGGCGTGGAAGGCGCCCGCGACGGCGGCGTCCAAATCGGCATCGGCGCAGACGACGTTGGGACTCTTGCCGCCCAGTTCGAAGGTTGTCCGCTTCAAAGTGTCGGCGGCGGCTTTCTGGATGATCTTGGCCGTCTCCACGTGCCCGGTAAAAGCGATCTTGTCCACGCCGGGGTGAGCGACCAGGGCCGCCCCGGTGATTTCGCCGAATCCGTTGATGACGTTGATGACGCCGTCGGGAAAGCCGCATTCGTGGGCCAACTCGGCGACGCGCAGGGCGGTGAGCGGCGTCTGCTCGGCAGGCTTCAGGACGACGGTGTTGCCGCAGGCCAGGGCCGGCCCCCATTTCCAGGCGAGCATCAAAAGCGGGAAGTTCCACGGGATGATTTGGCCGACCACGCCGACCGGCTGGCGGAGGGTGTACGACAGGAAGTTGCCGCGCACCGGAATGGTCCGGCCTTCGACCTTGTCGGCCCAGCCGCCGTAATAGCGCAGGGTGTTCGCCACGCCCTGCATGTCACCGAAAGAATCGGCGAGTGTCTTCCCACAGTTGAGCGACTCCAAGGCGGCAAGGTCGCGGGCGTGCTTTTCGACTTGGTCTGCCAGGCGCAACAACAGCCGGCCACGGTCGGCGGCATCCATTTGCGGCCACGGGCCGGATTCCAACGCTTTGCGGGCGGTCTGCACCGCACGATCGACGTCGGTCGCGTCGGCTTCCGCGACCTGGCAAAGGGTGTCGCCGGTGGCCGGGTTGATGGTTGGAAAGGACTTGCCGGACGCGCTGTCCGCCCATTTGCCGCCGATGAAAAGCTGCTGGTCCCTGACTTTGGGCGCTGGCGCCTTGCCGATGGTCGCACTAACCATGAAGTTCTCCTACGGTTGGACCACCACGAAATTGGTGACCAGAAGCTCCGGACTTTTCTTCACATCGGCCATCTGCTTGGACAACTCACCGAGAGCTTTCGGCCAGACGCCGCTCCAACCTTGCACCCGCCCTGTCACGCTCTCGATCTTGTCGCCCTTTTTCACGGCCTCCACCAGTCGCTGGTAGGCCGTCTTTTTCCCGTCTTTTGGTTGGGCCTTGGGGTCATCGGCCAGCACGAAATGTGTGCCGGTTGCCTTAAGCAGCGTTTCTTTCTCTACGGCGACTATTTCCCCAGCGATGGTTGTTTCCAGATAATTCACCGCCGATCGGGTTCCCTTGCCGAGCCGCGTCTTTTTGAGGTCCGCTTGCAGCGCCCAAAGATCGATGGACTGACCTTTCTTGGCGGCAAAGGTTACCGTGCCGAGGCGGTAAGACTTCGTGCCGGGTTCCACATCATACTTGATCGAATCTGCATCCACGTCAGACCGACGTGCTATGGTGTCGCGCACCAGGCCGCCTCATCAGGGCATTTCGCCGCCCGTCACCTGAATGACGCCTTTCAGCACCTGGGCCTCCATTGCCCCGCCGGTCACCAGCAGCAGTCCGCAGGCCAGCACACAGTCTTTGTTGCTCATTGTCAACTCCTTGTCTATCCGTCTAAACTGCAGGAATTAGCCCGGAGTGCCATGCATGCCAGCCATGCTACTCAGCCCTCTACCCTTCTAGGAATGTTCTCGTGGGTGGCATGTGAAGCGCCACCCAACTGGGCGCTTCAGCATGCTTTCGCCGTGCTGGTCCGGGGTTCGCATTTGTTGCAAAGGATCGGCGAAAGCATGCCACCCAAAACATTGTCAACCTGCCCCGATCGTCTGCAGACGCTCGCTGTGGTAATTCTCCAGGGTCTTATTCGCGCTCACGATGCTGGCCAACTTCTCGACGACGGCGCCTAAGTGTTTTCCGGGAATGGCGAAGTAGAGCTCGTCATCGGCCAGGCCGGTGTAAATCCGGTTGCCAATACAGCCGAGGCTGGCGACAGCGGACTGACTGCGCATGGCTTGGGGAATAGCGGCACAGGTCGGCCGCCCCATCAAGCCAGCGCTGCCGCTCACACCAGCAGCTTGGGCCGCTTCGGACAACAGCATCATTTGTTTGGCATTGCCGCGCACGAGGACCACATCGGGCTCAAACTTCGCGTCGGCCAACGGCGCATACACGGCCACGCCGAACGCGCCCTCGCGTCGCGGAATGCCCGGCACTTCCTCCTGACGCACGTAGCCGAGGCTGAACATCACCGCCAGCACGTCGGGCAGCTCTTTGGCCCGCTCCGCAGGCAGGTCAATCCCGTGCGTATACGAGCCAATGGGGCAGTTGTAATGGTCTTGCGCTTCGGTGTAAAACGTGCGCCCCTCGGCGGCCAATTTCCAGTATGTGCAGCCGGACGGCGCAGCCGCGTCCACGCGCCGGACTCCCGCGGGCGGCGTCGCCTGAAACTTCAGCGCCACCGCCGCGCTATTGAGGTCGAGGAGATCTTGCAGTTGTTTCGCCGTCGTCATGTTGTCCCCCAAGCCCGCAGGCGGCAATGTAGTAGGCACACTCCGTGTGCCGTTGTCGGCCGACGGCACACGGAGTGTGCCTACTACTTTGCCCGCAGGCGAGTCTCAAACCATCGGCAAGTCCACTTTGGCCTTGTTGCTTTGCAATGGGTCCAACTGACCCTCGGTCGGCTCCGCTCAGCAAAACCACGGTTCGCTCAAGCGCGGCGCCCGATAGCGGTCCGGCGGCAGCGCGGGCATCGAAAACCCTGCTTTTCGCCCGGCGGCCAGCGACCAGACTCGATAAAAGATTTCGCCCGCGTCCACGCCGTTATTTACGTCCTTCTCGACCAGCGCGCTCACGGCCTTCTGCAATTGGTCCATGCGCGGATCGGGATGAGTCCAGCGATAACTAAATAATGCCTGGTTCAAGGGGCCCAGGTGCTCTTTCATTTCCGGCCGGTTCAAGAGATACGAACCCGGCGGCACCAAGAGGCGAATCGTGTATTGCACCGGATCGACGTGATCGATCAGTCCCAGCTCCTCGATGAACGCGAGCATGTCGAGATAGTCGCCCAGCGTCGTCCACGGCGTAAACGGCACCCATGTGGGACGCGGCGCGATGCCCGCGGCACGGACGAGTTTGACCGCCTCCTCGATATCCGCGCGCGTGTGATTCTTTTCCAGGATCTCAAGCACTAAGGGACTCACCGACTCAACGGCGGATATCAAGAACAGGCAGCCGAGCTTGCCCAGCTCCGGCAGGATCGAGCCGCGCTTCAAAATATGTTCGACCTTGGTGGTGACGTCGAAAGTGAGCTTGGGAAACTCGGCGTGCATGGCCCGTACCACGGAAAGCGCATGCCCCGGCCCGTTCAAGAAATCGGGATCGCCGAACGTAATGTGGCTGGCTCCCCCGGCTACCTGCCGGCGGATATCTTCGAGAACGATTTCTTCGGGAATGATGAAAAAACGCCCGCCATATACCGGTGGGATAGGGCAGTGCGTGCACAAGTGCAGACAGCCGCGGCTGGCTTCGACGTAACCGACGATGCGGCTTTGTCCATTGTGCTCCAAGCGCGCATAGCTGTCGAGCGTCGGCAGTCCTTCACGGACGGGCAGGGCAAATGGCAAGCGGTTCAGGAACGGCCGCATGGGTGCGCCACGTCGAATCACACCGGGGACGTCAAGAGTGGAGCGCGAAGCGCGGAGCGCGGAGCGCGAAGGGTTGAGCGCTTCGCGCTCCGCGCTCTGCGCTCCACTCTCCACGCCTTTCTCGAGCGCTTCGGCCAGCTCGACCAGCGGCGTTTCAATCTCGCCGCCGATGCAATAGTCGGCGCCGTGCTCCAAAAGGTATTCGGCGTTCAAGGCGGCGTACAGGCCGTAGAAGCAAACGACCGCCTGCGGATTGATGTCGCGCACGCGCTCGGCCACTTTGACCCCCAAGCGCAAGGCCGTGTGCATGGGCACGGAAATGGCGATGAATTCGGCTTTTTCAATCAGCGCTGTGTCGAAGGGCTGAACGGCAATATCGAGCACGGACGGCGCGAAGCCCGCCCGGCGCAAGAAGCCGAGCGGCAGTGCCGCCGCCAACGGCTGGTGCCCCAACTCGTAGCACGAGATCAACAGAATGGAGCCGGGAGAGTGAAGGCTCATAATGGTCCCCTCGGTTAGAGGGTGGGTTCAGCGTGCGGGATTCTAAACTATCCCGCTTTTTTCTCTGCTTCTTTGGCAATTCTTTTCAGGGCCTGGGCGGCGGCTTGGCGCACGGCGGCATCCGCATCCTCAAGCGCTCGAGTGAGTGCAGGCACGGCAGCTTGGGCCTCTTTGCCGATCGCTCCCAGGGCTCGGACGGCACGGACACGGACATCAGCTACTTTATCCGAAAGCGCTTCGATAAGCGCGGGCACCGCGTTACCGGCGTGCGGTCCCATCCGGTTCAAGGCATCGGCCGCCGCCGCACGGACGCCGGCATCCTCGTCCTTCAAGATGGCGATCAAAGAGGGAAGCGGAAGGTCCGCCTTCAGGACCGGCGCCATCCGGCCAAGGGCCCGCGCAGCCGCCTCGCGCAGCCGCGCATCTTTTTCCTTCAATGCTTGTGCAAGCGCCGGAAGCGCCGGCTTGAGCGCTGCCAGGGGGACAGGCAACTCGACCAATGCGTTCGTGACGGCCAGCCGAACGATGGGATCCTGGTCCTTGAGCGCTTCGAGCAGCATGGGGATCACGGACTCAGCCTCTTTGGCAAACTTCGGCAGAGTTTGGACAATCGCGGGCACAACCGCGGCCCGGAGGCGCGGGTCCGCATCCTTGAGCGCTTGATGCAGCTCGTCGATGGCGTCCGGACCGATACGAACCAGGGCCAAGGAAATCTCCGCGCGGACGCGAGCATCCTCCTCCGTGAGCCGGCGGATCAGGGCAGGCACGGCGGGCTTGGCGCTTGGGCCGACGCGCCCCAAGGTCATTACAGCGAACCGGCGAACACGGACGTCTTTGTCCGCGAGTAACGCCGTTAGTTCGGGGACGGCCTCTATTGCCTCTGGCGCCAACCATAACAAGGCGGCAGCAGCCCCGGCGCGCACCTCTGCATCCTCATTCGCTAATGACTTGACGAGCGGCGGCACGGCGACCCTGCTTTTGGCGCCGATGGGACCAAGCGCCACGCTGGCCGCCGCGCCGCGCTCGTCGTCCTTCTTTTGCAAAGCCGTAATGAGCTTACGTTGCTCTTCGACATCGATCAGCATCGGGAAGAAATTGTCTTCACGGATGTCCTGGTTGGGACGACTATCGGCATGGCGAATCACGCCGGCGGGGTCAATAACGAAGATCGCCGGCCGGTTGGACCACGCGCCGTTGCGAAACTGGGTTCGAAAGGCAACGCCGTAGGTGGCACTGACCGTGGCCACCGGATCAAAGAGCACGCACGCAGGAATCTCTTCAGGCCAGGCCCAGTCCTGAACCGTTTTCGGCCTTTTCATTTGAAAGGGGTGTTGGGCCAAGACGATCAACGGCTCAACATTGCGGTTCTTGTATTCCTTGTCCATGTCACGCAACTGCGTGAGCGTATCGGAGGTCCGTCATCAGAAATCGAAAAGAATGAACCGGAGGACGACTGTCTTCTTGCCGCGAAACTCACTGAGGCGCTGCGTCTTGCCGGTAAAGTCGGCGAGGGTGAAATCGGGCGCCATTTCTCCCAGGCGAGCGCTGTCGAGCTTGGCAAGATCATAGTCCAGCAACATTTTTCGAAGCCCGGCGGCATCCGGCTTGTCGTCGCGGGCCAGAGCTGCCGCCAACATCGGACGTACGCCATAAAAGCTGGGGTCCTTTTGCAGAATGCGCTCATATTGCTCGGTAAGCGCCAACGGCCCCAGCATGCTGAGCGCCTGGATGGCATACATGCGCGTCGCCGCATTCGAATCGGCGACGGTCTGCTCCAGCGCGGAACGAGCACTCGGGTCGGCGACGAGCACCAGCGCCTGGGCGGCGAATTCGCGCGTCGAAGGCGAACCATTCTTGAGCGCTTCCACGAGCAGAGGCATAACGGCCGGGCCGGCCTTGATGACGCTCTGCAAAGACTCCATCCGCACTTTCCAACCCGGATCGCCTTGGTCGAATCGAGCTAGCGTCCTCCGTACTGGATTAGTGTTTGCGTCCTGGGCCGAAGCGCTAGACGTCAGCAAGAAATCGCCGGCTATTGTCGCAATCAAGATCGTAAGCAAGTTGCCGGACATCGTGGTCTCCGGAAGCGTGCGCTGCCTATTCCACGAACGGGGAAGTGTTACACAGTCTTAATCTTGCTCTTGCTCTTAATCCTATTCCTAATCCTAATCCTACTCGTAATCTTAATCCTCTTTCATGATCACCGCGCAATCTCACACACCACGCGAAAACCAACAATCCGGTATGGATCGCTGGGCATGAACCGGAAGCGATAAGCCGACCGGCATGCGCGCGCCTCGTCGAGCCAAGAGCCGCCGCGGACCACGTGAAAAAAGTCTTCCTTGAAGTCCGTTCTCACAACTCCCTTGGGCGGCCCCTTGGGATCTTCCTTGGGGCTCGTCTTGTAGTAATCCGGGTCGTACCAGTCGGAACACCACTCCCAGACGTTGCCGTGCATGTCGTGCAATCCCCAAGCATTGGCCGGATACGTGCCGACCTTCGCCGTCTTCTTGACGTAGGGCCCGGCTTCCGCTTTGCCGTACGGATGCTGGCCGTTGAAATTGGCCATCTTGGACGAGAGCGCGTCGCCAATCTGAAAGACCGTGGTCGTGCCCGCGCGGCAGGCATACTCCCATTCGGCCTCGGTGGGCAGGCGATAAACGCGCCCAGCCTTTTTCTCCGCCTCTAGCGCGGAAAGGCGCGTGCAGAACTCCACAGCCTTGGTCCAGTTTACTTGCTCGATGGGGTGCGCCGGACCGCCGCCGTTCTTTGCGCTAAAGAAGGCGGGGTTTGCGCCGGCGACTTTTTCATATTCCCCTTGAGTGACCTCGAAGACGCCCATGTAGAAGGGGCGCGTTATCACCACGTCATGCTGTGTTTCGTTGGAATCGCGCTCCGTTTCCGTTGCGGGCGAGCCCATCACGAACTTGCCGGCCGGAATCCGCACCAACTTCATGCCGATGGAATTGGTGAAGGATTTGACGTCGTCTTGTGCGCGCGAGTATTCAGGGGCGGACACAAAGGTGGCCGCCAAGAAAATCACCAATGGCAGTTGGCGAAAGTGGTTCACCGGCTTCCTTCCTTTCACTTGCCGTTGATTTCGAAATCCGTGACGAGCAACGTCAATGACTGGCCCGAGTCGCCGGCTAACGCTTTCAGCACATCGGGAAAGCGACCGCTCCAGCCTTGCACGCGCCCCGTGACGCCGGCGACCTTCGCTCCCTTGTCCAAGTGCGCACGTAGGCGCGTGAGCGCCTTGGTTTCGGGATCCTCACCCAGTACGAAGGTTTGCCCCGAGTGGGCAACCTTGAAATGCAATTCTCCCTTATCGCGCATGCTCACATCGCCGCGCGCCGTAATCTCGAGGTAGTCCACGCCCATATTCGTCCCGCCGGACAGTCGCGTGGCCGTGATGGACTCGTGCAGCTTGTCCAGTGCAACGGACTTGCCTGTCTTGGCGCGAAAGCGAATGATGCCGTGCTGATAACGGCCCTTGTTGTCGAGGTTTTCCAGGCGAACTGAATCGGCGTCCACGTCATACAGACGTGCGATGGCGTCCCGCGCCACCCCGCCTCATCAGCTCATCTCGGCGCCGCGCACGGACATGACGCCATTCAGGATCTCCGCACCCGCAGGCACAGCCGCCCAGAGCGACAGGCCCATAGCGGTAAGACAAACTCGGTTTAGCATGGTGAGACCTCCGTCAGTAAATGGGATTGCTTGCCGCATCTTATTATGGAGACGCCCTTGTCCCGCCGCAAGCGGCACAGCGGCAAATCGTAGACGATTTTCGCAAAGACCGCCAGAAGTATGAAAAAACCACGCCTCATAATAGCCTTCCATCTGCCTGCTCAAGACGACCTGGCGCGGATGCCTCGCGCACCAGTATAAGCATAAGAGAAGCCGAGCGATAAGCGCTCTAGTTGCGCGTCGCCAGCGTGAATACACACGCCTGCCACGACTGTAAGTCCAAGAACAGGCCGCGCGTTTGCAAATGCTCGCGCAGTCGGTCGTAAAGCCGTTTGTCGTAGGCGTAATCGAAGCCCTGTTGCTGCAGCGTCCATTCCAAGTCCCAATAGACCTCGGCCATAAAGGTGAAGCCCGGCACCCGTTCGCGGACGCGCTGGGTCGCCGTGGGCCAAAAGAGCGGCGCACGCTGGCCCCAGGTGCGTTCAAAGACGTCCGGCAAGACGAGCATGGCCATGTCGCAGCGGAGGCCGTCGCATTGGCCGGCGATCTTCACAAGTTTGCCGATCATCGCTTCCTGCGTGGCAGGATTGGCGTAGTTGAGCTGCAAGGTATCGGGCCAGCCGGCGAAGTACGGATCGCGGCCGTAGGCGAAGAGCATATCGCCGCGCTGACGTTTGACCCAAATGTAGTTTTGCGGTGCGCGGGCCAGGTCGAGCTCGGCGCCTTGGATGAAGTGCTCCGGATGCTCTTCGACCCAGGGATGGCCGAGTCCCATGTGATTGGGGACAAAATCAAGCATCAAGCGCAACCCGCGTTTCTTGAGCCGCTCGCGCAAACGGGACAGCGCTGCGTCGCCGCCGAGATTCTGATGGACCGTGTAGCCGGTGATGGCGAAGCCCGAGCCGGGAATGTCCTCGTCGCACAGGTCGGGCAGCGTTTCCTGGAATTCTCTGCGCCACTCCGGGTTGCTGCGCGAGACCTGCTGCGCGGCCAGGCCGGTCTGCCAGACGCTCAACAACCAGATCCAATCGAAGCCTTTTTCCGCCAGGCGGTCGAGTTGCGAATCGGGAATGTCATCCAGCGTCGCCGCTCGGCCAAGCTTTGCCGTGAATTCAGTCAGCCAAACGCGGGTGTTGATCTGGTAGAGCAATGGATAGCGTACGTGCGTCACGTCAGCGCCTCCACAGGTTCAAGGAGCGATCCGAACTTATTGAATCGTGGCCTGCATGCTCTTTTGCAAGTCGATCATCGACTGCTGGCTGACGGTGAGCAGTCCCTCATGGCCGCGGTCCAAATCGGCGATGAGGAATAGCAC